>NZ_CP015199.1:2648500-2982500 GCF_001648155.1 Chryseobacterium glaciei
GTGCAGCTAATGAATTTATTTCAAAAGTAACGGTGAAGCCAAATGGTAAACCAGTAATGGAAAGCATCTCAGTAGGATCTACTTATACAGATTACACAGGTGTTCCGGCTAGATTCATAGAATTAATTCAAGGATCTACAGGAAACCAAATTACGATTGAAAAATCTTGGTTAGGTACTAATAATGAAGAAGGTGTTGCTGTTTGGATCGATTTCGACAGAAACGGATACTTCGACATTAACGAAAGAATCATTGCTTCACCTCCTAGTACAACAACTCCTGTTACAGGAACGTTTAATGTACCTGCAGATGCATTCATCAGCTTAACAGATTACAAATATGTAGTGATGAGAGTAGCATTGCAAAAAGATGGTATCCCAGTAAACTGTACAAGTTTTGCAAATGGAGAAGTTGAAGATTACACAGTGAGAATTTCAAAAACTCCTGTTCCTAATGCAACGAACCAGACTGAAATAATGATTTACCCTAACCCGGTAAAAACTACATTGAATGTGAAGAATACAAGTCCTAGATCTAATTATAAGATCTATAACGCAGCAGGACAAGTAGTATCAGCGGGAATTATCTTAAACAACAAGATCAATGTTAGTAATTTGATCAACGGAGTTTATGTAATAGATATCGATGATGTTAAGGGTACTGCCCAAAAGAAATTCATCAAAGAATAATAGTAAATTATCTTTAAAATAGAATAAGCTCTCAGAAATGGGAGCTTATTTTTTTTATTAAAATCAGGTCAACAAAAAACTCGCTAAATTTTTCTAACGAGTTTTTATTTTATTCTATTTCGAAAATAATCCGTTCGGTTTGTTCCTTTAGATCTTCGAGATTGGTATTGTTATAAATGATGCAGTCTGCGAGCTTTATCTTGTCTTTTTCAGACATTTGTTTCTCCATAATGGCTTCTATTTCACGATAGGTTTTTCCGTCCCTATCCATTACTCTTTTGGTTCTTATATTGTCTTCTGCAGTTACCAACAGAGATTTGTAGCATTGTTTATTAAGTTTTAATTCAAACAATAATGCAGTCTCTTTAAAAACTAAATATTTGGTTTGCTTTTCCAGCCATTCTTCAAAATCAATGCGAACAGCAGGATGAATGATCTCATTTAATTGATGAAGAAGATCTTTATCGTTAAAAACTTTTTCTGCAACAAATTTCCTGTCGTAAAGTCCGTTTTCATCGTAAGATTCTTCGCCTAGAAGTTCTTTAATTTTAACCTTTAATTCATCATTATCATTAACGATCGTTTTTGCCCTGTCATCCGAGTAATAAACGGGAAACCCGCACTCTTCAATAAAATGGGCAACAGTGGTCTTTCCAGAACCTATTCCGCCAGTTAAACCAATGACCTTGGATGATGGTGGTTCTGCTTTTTTTGTTTCTGAATGTAAGTCTTCCATAATTAAAAATTAATATCCAAAAACATCATTAAAACTAAAGGTTTCATCAAGTCTTACTCCTTTTTCGGTCATTTTAAGACTAGCCAATTCGTTATGGGCATCGTGTTCGAAGAACAGTAAATATTCGTTATCCACACATTGCTTCAGGAATTTTGATTTTTCCTCCATAGTTAAAAGAGGTCTTGTATCATAACCCATCACATAAACAGGGTTGATATGTCCCGCAGTTGGAATAAGATCCGCAGCAAAAACAACCGTTTTCTCCTGATATTGAATCACAGGAAGCATTTGCTTTTCTGTATGTCCGTCAACAAAAATAACGTCCATTTTCAAATCTGGAGCGAAACCATAATTTCCGTTTGCCGGAAGTGGCAAAAAGTTAAGCTGCCCGCTTTCCTGCATAGGAAGAATGTTTTCCTTTAAAAAGCTTGCTTTTTCTCTTGGATTAGGCTCAGTTGCCCACTGCCAATGATTTTCGTTAGTCCAGAATTGTGCATTTTTGAATGCAGGTCTGTAGCCGGTTTTGTCGTCATTCCATTCAATCGCCCCACCACAGTGGTCGAAGTGAAGGTGAGTTAAGAAAACATCGGTGATATCTTCCTTTACAAAACCATATTTTTTTAAGTTTTTATCTAAATTATCGTCTCCCCAAAGAGAGTAGTGACCGAAGAATTTATCATCCTGCTTGTTTCCAAGACCGCAGTCTACTAAGATTAATTTTTTTCCATCTTCAATTAATAAAGAGCGGGTTCCCAATTCAATTAAGTTTTTTTCGTCTGCTGGGTTAGTCTTCTCCCACAGACTCTTTGGGACGACTCCAAACATTGCGCCGCCGTCCAGCTTAAATTTTCCACATTGTATAGGATATAACTTCATATATATTTTTGATTAGTTTATTTTAATTGATAAAATTATTTAATATTTTTCATTCTTTCAGCAATCTTTTTTCCGTTTTCGTCTGTATTTTCAAGATTGGAAATAATATTTTGAAAGTCTGCTTCTTTTCTGTTTTGAGACAATTTTTGTTGAATAAATATCTCGGTCGGAATTATTTTTAACCCAAAAGCGCCTTTCATTTCCTTTTCCACAAATTCCTGACCCATTTTCTCTACAAACATCGGGCATTTCTGAAAATTCTCATATTTGGCAGTTAATTTTTCAAGATGATTGTAAAGCTCTTCCTGATTCATTAATTCTACTTTTCCATAGATCTGAACGGCTTCATAATTCCATGTTGAAACATTCACATGATCATACCAACTACTGGAAATGTAAGTATGAGCACCCAGAAAATCACATAAAACTTCATCGCCGTTTTTCAAGGTTTTTGCCTGAGGATTCGCTCTGGAAATATGAGATTCAATATAAATATTTTCAGGATCATCTTCATTGAGCATCATCATTGAATGAGTTGCTCTGATTTTATCGACCGAAGAAATAAGTAAAGCAAAAGCATTTTCTTTGATGATCTGTTTCATCAAATTATAGTCTTCACTTCGGTATATTTTAGGTATGAACATAGATTGTTAAAATAATTCTCCCGGATTTCTAGGAATGGCAATATTTAAATGTTTATACGCCTTGTCAGTAACTTCTCTACCTCTCGGCGTACGAATAATAAACCCTTCCTGAATTAAAAATGGTTCATAAACTTCCTCCAATGTTTCAGGATTTTCGGCAATGGATGTCGCCAAAGCTGAAATTCCGACAGGTTTTCCTTTGAAGTTTTCAATCATGACACGCATAATTTTGTTATCCATCTCATCCAGTCCGAATTCGTCTACATTTAAAGAATTCAATGCGTATTTTGTGATATTAATTTCAATTTCGCCATTGCCTTTTATTTCGGCAAAATCTCGAACTCTCCTTAAAAGAGCATTCGCAATTCTTGGAGTTCCACGACTTCTTCTCGCAATTTCAAGGGCGGCATCTTCATAAATCTTTATTCCTAAAACTCTAGAACTTCTGATAACGATCATCGATAAAAGCTCAATAGAATAATACTCCAATCTGCTTTGAATCCCGAATCTTGCTAGCATTGGTTTTGTCAGCATTCCACTTCTGGTTGTTGCTCCCACCAATGTAAAAGGATTAAGCCCAATTTGTACACTTCTTGCATTCGGGCCCGTTTCAAGCATGATATCAATCTTAAAATCCTCCATCGCTGAATACAAATATTCTTCTACGATAGGAGAAAGACGGTGAATCTCATCAATAAAAAGGACATCGTTTTCCTCAAGATTAGTCAATAATCCAGCTAAACTTCCCGGTTTATCTAAAACAGGGCCGGAAGTTATTTTACAGTTTACCCCAAGTTCGTTAGCGATAATATTGGATAGAGTAGTTTTACCAAGACCGGGTGGGCCATGCAAAAGAACATGGTCTAGAGCCCCGCCACGTTTTTTTGCAGCAGTAACGAAAACTTCAAGATTTTCTAGTGTTTTTCTTTGCCCTGCAAAATCTTTAAAGCTCTGCGGACGAATTTGTTCTTCCTGTATGAGCTCTTCATGGGAGTAATTTTCTTTATCTGGATGTAAAAAATCTGGCATTAATTCATTTCATTTACCTCAAAGATAGGAAAAATTGAGGTTAAGATTAGGGTTGAGGCTGAGATTATTTAAGGTTGAGATTTAGGATATGGCTATCATTGGGACAGGGAATGTTTATGTTTTAAAAGATTGAGATATTTTAAGTATTTTTGAGATGAAAAATTTTAATTAAAACAGACTTTTAGTCTTAATCATAAATAATGAAACTTATAGGGCCTTTTAAGCAGGTTGTAACGCTTGCCAATCTTCCGTTAAGAGGAAAATTATCTGACGAACAATTAGAAATTATTACTGATGGAGGAATTTTAGTAAATAACAACAAAATTCAGAGTGTTGGAAATTTCGAAGAATTAAAATCTGAAAATCAAAATATAGAGATAGAGACTATTGAAGGCGAACAAATTGTTCTTCCCGCTTTTGTAGATTCTCACACCCATATTTGTTTTGGTGGAAATCGTGCGAATGATTTTGCAATGAGAAATGCAGGAAAAACATATTTAGAAATTGCTGAAAGTGGAGGTGGAATCTGGAGTTCTGTTCAACATACAAGAAGTGCTTCTGAAGAAGAATTATTAAAAACTTTATTAGAAAGAATTGATTTTCTGATCTCATTAGGAATTACCACAATTGAAGTAAAAAGCGGATATGGTCTTGATGTAGAAAACGAACTGAAAATGCTTCGAATGATCAAAAAAGCACAGAAGCAGACTAAAGCGACTTTAGTTCCGACTTGTCTTTCTGCCCATTTGAAACCAAGAGATTTTGAAGGTAGCAATCAGGAATATTTAAATTATATCATTACCGAAATTTTACCAAAAGTAAAAGAAGAAGGATTAGCAAAACGTGTTGATATTTTCATTGAAAAGTCAGCATTTCAACCTGAAGAAAGTAAAGATTTCTTGCTTAAAACTAAAGACTTAGGTTTTGAAATTACAGTTCATGCAGATCAATTTACCCCCGGAAGTTCAAGAATTGCGGTTGAAGTTGGTGCTAAATCTGCAGACCATTTGGAAGCTACAATTGATGAAGATATTGAGTTTTTGGCTCAATCAAATACGGTTGCAACAGCTCTTCCTGGTGCAAGTTTAGGATTAGGCGAAAAATTTACTCCGGCCAGAAAATTATTGGATGCAGGAGCAATTTTAGCCATTGCAAGTGACTGGAATCCCGGTTCTGCACCGATGGGAAATTTAATTACTCAAGCTTCAATTTTAGCAACTTTTGAAAAATTAACAACAGCAGAAGTTTTAGCGGGAATGACTTTCCGTTCGGCATTTGCTCTTGGCTTGGAAGATAGGGGAAGATTAGAAAACGGTTTGAAAGCAGATTTTGTAACTTTTAAAACAAATAACTTCCAAAATGTTTTGTATAATCAAGGAAGTTTGAACGCTGAAAATATTTATATTGACGGAAATAAAATTTAAAATAACCAACCATACACATTGTCATTTTGTAAGAAGCTAAATTAACCAAATCGAGTTTTTTATCAACATGACAGCAACACACAAATTATTAAAAAAATGAGCAATATTTGGCAAGGTAGATTTGACGGAGAAGAAGCTCTTTTCCACAGAATATTTCAGAGAGTAAGAGAAGAAAGCAATTACGATAGTATTTCAACTAATGATTTCGTTTTACACGGTTTTGCCGTAGACGAGGGCGTTCGAAGAAATAAAGGAAGATTGGGAGCAAAAGATGCTCCGGACGTTATCAGAAAAAATATGTCTAATTTTCCTGTGATTCTTCCTGACTTTTCATTACTTGATTTTGGAAATATCACCTGTGAGGACGGGAATTTAGAAAACACTCAAAATAACCTTGCAAAAAATGTCTCGAAAGTTCTTTTAAAAGGTGGAAAATCGCTTGTTTTAGGTGGCGGACATGAAGTGACTTATGCCCATTATCTAGGTGTAAAAACGGCTTTTCCTGAACAAAAAATAGGTATTATTAATATTGATGCTCATTTTGATAACAGACAACCTGAAAATGGAGTAGGACCGAGCTCAGGAACGGGATTTTGGCAAATCGCTCAGGAAGGTGAAATCAATTCTTTACACATTGGAATTCAGAGAAATTCAAATACACTTAAATTATTTGATACAGCTCATCAATACGGAATGAAATATATTCTTGCAGATGAATTATTCTTTGAAAATCTTTCGTCAATTTATCAAAGAATTGATGATTTATTAAATGAAGTCGATTTTGCTTATCTCACCATTTGTATGGATGTTTTTAACGCTTCCATTGCACCAGGAGTTTCAGCTGCGGCATACAACGGAATCTTTGCTGATGCTGCTTTTATGCATTTTTACAGACATATTTTAAAGAACCCAAAATTGATTGCATTAGATGTTGCTGAAGTTAATCCGAGCCATGATATTCAGGATAGAACGGCAAGGTTAGCGTCTTGTCTGATGAACGAATGGTTTATGGTATGACATAACTAATATATTCAATAGAAAAAATCATTATTTTATTTAATCTAAAGGAACTAAATTTGTTGCTTTGATCATGCTTTTAAGAGAAAAGCATTTATAAATTCATTATTTGAATTTAAATTGAGAATTACGTTATGGAACAATTAATTGAAAACAAGCTTATTAAAGCTGACTTGGCTTTTTCGAGTTGGAAAAAGGTGTCGTTTGAGGAAAGACAAGGATTAATCAGAAAGGCTGCTGAAATTTTAAAGAATAATTCTGAAAAATTTGGTACAATCATTACCACAGAAATGAACAAACCGATTTCACAATCAATTGCTGAGGTGGAGAAATGTGCTTTAATGATGAATTATTATGCTGATGCAGAAAATATTTTAAAACCAGAAAAAATTGATTCTGAATTTACGTATTCTGAAGTTCATTATGCTCCAAAAGGAGTGATTTTAGGAGTAATGCCTTGGAATTTTCCTTTCTGGCAGGTCTTGAGATTTGCTGTTCCTGCAATTTTGGCGGGAAATACGGTTGTTCTGAAACATGCTTCAATTTGTTTCGGAAGCGGAAATGCTATTGAACAAGTTTTATTGGAGGCAGGTTTTCCGGAAGGTATTTTTCAAAATCTGGAAGTTGGACATACAGAAGTAAAAGGAATTCTTGAACATGATATAGTAAAAGGAGTAAGTCTTACGGGTAGCGGAAAAGCCGGAGGTGAAGTAGCTTCAATAGCAGGTTTAAATATCAAAAAATCTTTACTTGAACTAGGCGGAAGTGATGCTTTTATTATTTTTGAGGATGCTGATTTTGATAAAGCTGCAAAAGAAGGAGTGAAATCAAGACTTCAAAATTGTGGACAAACTTGTACTGCCGCAAAAAGATTTATTATTGATGAGAAAATTGAAGATGAGTTTCTTCCGAAATTCATCGAAGAATATAAAAAATACATTCCTGCAAATCCAATGGATAAAGAAACCTTGATCGGCGGGATGGCAAGACCTGATCTAGCAGATGATTTGGAAAATCAATTCAAAAAAGCTTTAGAAAACGGAGCAGAAATTATTATTCCGTTAGAGAGAATTTCTGATACTGAATTTAATCCCGGATTGATCAGAGTTCAGGAAGGAAACCCTATTCTTCAGGAAGAATTATTTGGCCCGCTTGGAATGATTATGACTTTTAAAAATGACGATGAAGCTTTACAAATGGCAAATGATATTCCTTTCGGACTTTCTAACTCTGTTTGGACGAATAATAAAGAACGTCAATTATTTTTCATTGAAAACTTAGACTCAGGAACGGTAAATATCAACAGAATGACAAGTTCTGACCCGCGTTTTCCTTTTGGAGGAACAAAGGCTTCAGGATATGGAACAGAGCTTTCATTGCATGCTTTAAAAGAGTTTGTGACTGCTAAAACGATTGTGGGAAATTAATCTTTTAAATGATTATATTTTTCAGATATAAAACAAAAAAACTCTCGAAAATATCGAGAGTTTTTAATTTTTGTATGATTGAGATTAAACCGTAGTTAATCTTAATGTATTCGTTTTACCACCTTCGTAAGATGGAGTAGCGTTGATGTTGATTACGAAATCTCCGGTTTCAATATAACCGTGATTATGTGTCAACATATTTACTTGAATAATTGTTTCATCCGTTGGCTTTTTCATATCGTAATAATAAGCACGAACTCCCCAAAGTAGGTTCAACATCGTGATTACTCTTTTGTTTCCACTGTAAACAATGATATGAGAGTTGGGTCTGTGTGCAGAAAGTTGGAAAGCCGTATATCCTGAATGCGTTAAAGTAACAATCGCTGAAACGTTTGTTGTTTTTGCAATTCTAACTGCCGCAAGACATACTCTGTTTGTGATGAATCTCTCATCAATACAATTGTAGTCTTTTTCCATTGGCTCGTTTTTGTTTTGATAAAAGCTTGTTTTTTCGATATTCAAGACAATTTTAGTCATATTTTCAACAACCTGTACAGGATATCTACCCACAGAAGTTTCCCCTGAAAGCATTACCGCATCAGCACCGTCCAATACAGAGTTAGCAACATCGTTTACTTCCGCTCTTGTTGGAGTTAAACTGTTGATCATCGTCTCCATCATTTGAGTAGCGATAATAACAGGCTTAGAATAGAATCTCGCTTTTTCAACCAAGTTTTTCTGGATTGCAGGAACTTCTTCCATAGGAACTTCTACACCTAGATCCCCACGAGCAACCATCAAACCGTCGCATTCCAATAGAATTTCGTCGATATTTTTAACACCTTCTGGTTTTTCAATTTTAGCAATAATCGGCGTTTTGAATTTTCCGTTTGGATGCTTTTTGATAAGTTCTTTTAAGTCGATAATATCTTGTGCGTGACGAACGAATGACAAAGCGATCCAGTCAACCTCCATGTCTAGCATGAAATTAGCATCCTGAATATCTTTTTCCGTCAAAGCTGGAAGAGAAACGTTCGTATTAGGAAGGTTAACTCCTTTTTTAGAACTCAAAGGTCCTCCTTGAATTGTTTTTGCTTTTACTGTATCTATTTTGTTGGTCTCAATAACCTCCAACATTAGTTTTCCGTCATCAATAAGGATTTTTTCACCAACATTTACATCCTGAGGAAACTGTTGGTAAGTCATATAAACCTTAGTAGAATCTCCTTCTATCTTTTCGTTGGTAAAAGTAAGAATGTCTCCAGGATTAAGATAAGAACCTTCTTTTACAACCCCAACTCTTAATTTAGGACCTTGTAGATCTCCTAAAATACTTACAGAATATCCGTGTTCTTTATTAAGCTCTCTAATAGTATCAATATTAGTACGAACAAGATCGTAATCTGCGTGTGAAAAATTTATTCTAAAAACGTCAACACCTGCTCTCATAAGTCCTAGCATAACTTCTTTCGATGATGAAGCCGGCCCAAGTGTTGCGATAATTTTTGTCTTCTTTAAATGCTTATTCATAATACTGGATAATTTGATAAAGTTCTTCCTCAGAACTTAGTGTATAATCTTGAATTGGAAAAACAAGATTTTCAGGGAGCAAAATTACGGAAAAATCAGGAAACTGTTCCGAACTATGTAGAATATATTCTACATCTACCTGATTATTTAATAAAAATTTAATATTCTCTTCTTCTGTAAAGAGCTCAGTTTGTAATTTTTTTTGTCTACTTTCTGATGATCTGTTGGAGATGAAAGTAAAGCAAGTCTTTGTAAACTTGTGGTATGCCTCAAATCTTGGAAAATGATAATCAAAATACGCCCCATGAAGGATCACATCTTTCTTTCTTGAAAAAGTAAGATCGTTATTTTGATTTATTTTAAAAAAAAACTCATAATCGGGTATATTTTTCGCTAATCTTACCAATCCTATGGCAATATCTTCAAATTCTATATCGTCTAGATCATAAAGTTTTTGGATTTCCAAGTATATTTTCTTTTTTGTTTAAAATATAAAATGCCCTCTGCGCTGCCTTCTCTTCTGCTTTCTTTTTGGAAGTTTCCGTGGCATTGGCAATCTTCTCTTCTCCAAGCCAAACATGGCATCGGAAGACGATCGCTTTATTTACCTGGATTTCCTCACAAGTTTCGTACCTTATATTTAATTTCTTTTTTTGACTCCATTCGAGCAGAAGACCTTTATAGCTTACAATCTTATTTTCAAGTTTATTTATTTCGGATGGTGTTAAAAGTCTTTCCAAGATGATCTTTTTACAGGTATCATAATGAAAGTCCAGATAGACAGCACCGATTAACGCTTCAAATAAATTTCCGGAGATATTTTCACCTAAAGCAACAGAATTTTGTTTCAGCAAAAGGTCTGTAAGTTTTAAGTTTTCACCTAATTTATTAAGATTCTTCCTATTAACAATCTTAGATTTCATTTGTGTTAAATATCCTTCATTAGCTTGAGGATAAGCTTGAAACAAATGACAAGAAATAATTGTACCCAAAACAGAATCTCCCAAAAATTCAAGTCTTTCGTAATTGCTGTCTTGATTTTTTGAAGAGCTTTTTAAAGAAAAAGCTTCACGGTAAAGAGCAACATTTTTTACCTCAGCACCTAACACCTTATTCAGATGAGTACTAAGGAAAGAATCTCTTTCCGATAATTTTTTTCTTTTTTTGAGAAGGAATTTAGAAATGTATTTCTTTAACTCCATTCAGTAAATTTAGATTTTCGTAAATAGAACGCAAGCATTGTGCCCACCAAATCCAAAAGTATTACTCATGGCTACTTTTACGTCTTTCTTCGCAGCTTCGTTAAATGTAAAATTAAGTCTGCTGTCGATCTTTTCATCATCAGTAAAATGGTTGATGGTTGGAGGAACGATACCATGAATAATAGTTCCTAACACAGCAATAGCCTCAATAACTCCGGCTGCACCCAAAAGGTGACCCGTCATTGATTTTGTAGAATTGATCTGAATGTCATAAGCATGCTCTCCCAATAATTTTGAGATTGCGCTAGATTCTGCAACGTCTCCTAATGGAGTAGATGTACCATGCATGTTGATATGATCTACTTCATCAGCAGTTAGCCCTGCATCTTCCAAGCAATTTTTCATTACTAAATAAGCGCCTAAACCTTCAGGATGTGGTGCCGTCATGTGATGTGCATCTGCACTCATACCGCCACCTTTCAATTCTGCATAGATTGTTGCTCCACGTTTTACCGCATGCTCATATTCTTCAAGGATAATAGTTCCTGCACCTTCACCTAATACAAATCCATCTCTGTCTTTATCAAAAGGTCTTGAAGCTGTTTTTGGACTATCATTTCTTGTTGAAAGAGCCATCATAGCATTAAATCCGCCAACACCACTTGCTGTAACGGCAGCTTCAGAGCCTCCGCATACAATCACGTCTGCTTTTCCTAGTTGGATCAGCATTTTTGAATCAATAATGGCATTCGCAGATGAAGCACAAGCAGAAACAGTAGTATAATTCGGTCCGTGGAAACCATACTCAATAGAGATGTGTCCAGGAGTAATATCCGCTATCATTTTAGGAATAAAGAAAGGGTTAAATCTCGGAATATCCGTATTTGCCCAACCCAAAACTTCTGTTTCAAATGTCTCTAAACCTCCGATTCCGGAACCCCAAATTACGCCGACTCTGTTTTTGTCTACATTGTCTTCCATTATTCTAGAATGTGCAACTGCCTCTCTGGCAGCTACCATTCCAAGTTGTGTATTTCGGTCCATTTTCTTTGCTTCTTTCTTGTCGAAATGTTGCAATGGATCGAAGCCTTTCACTTCGCAAGCGAACTTTGTTTTGAAGTTTGTGGCATCAAAAAGAGTAATCGGAGCAGCACCGCTCTCACCTTTAAGAAGATTTTCCCAGTATTCTTTTGCATTATTTCCAATTGGTGTTATTGCGCCAAAACCGGTTACAACTACTCTTTTTAATTCCATAAACTTGTTAAATTTTCTTTTTGTTGAAGAGAATATTATTTATTTACTACTTCTTCGATATAAGCGATAGCGTGCCCTACAGTAGTAATTTTTTCAGCTTGATCATCAGGGATTTGAATGTTAAATTCTTTTTCAAATTCCATAATTAGTTCAACTGTATCCAATGAGTCAGCTCCTAAATCGTTAGTGAAGCTAGCTTCAGGAGTTACTTCTGTTTCTTCAACGTCAAGCTTATCAGCGATGATAGCTTTTACTCTTGATGCAATGTCTGACATAGTAAATTATTTTTTTAATTGTTAGATTCTGCAAATATATAAAATTCTTTACGATAAAACATTTTTTTAGTCTTTTTTGTGGGTAGACTATCCGTATTTTATGGTTCGGAGATTTAGTCTTTTCGTTTTCAGTGGGTTATATTTTAATATTTTCAAAGGTTATATTATTAAATAAATGTCATGTCTCATCTATCTGTAGCGTTGATTTGGTTTTTGGGCTGAAAACAGGGCGATATGGTTTTAAAATATTCTAAGAAGTGCAATTTTAGATCATATTAATATTTATTAAAACTTTATTAAAGTGTATTTTTTTTTCTTGGATGACTCTTTTAACAAAGCATAATTGAGCTTTTTAACAAACTACAATGGTCTTGATTTGATGGAAATTTGTATCAATAAAATTAGATACAATGAAAAATGTTTGGTTCATAACAGGAAGCTCAAAAGGTTTAGGAAAAAGCCTTGTTGAAGCAGTATTATTACAAGGAGATTTTGTAGTTGCAACGGCAAGAAATCCTGAACAATTAAAATATTTATCTGAACAATATCCCAATCAGTTGCTGACTTTAAAGTTGGATGTACAGGTAAAAGAACAGATTTATTCTGCGGTGGAGGAAGCCATCAATCATTTCGGAAGAATTGACGTTTTAGTGAATAATGCAGGTTTCGGAATCACTGGTGCGGCTGAAGCTTTTACAGGTGAACAAGTTAGAAATCAGCTTGAAGTTAATCTTTTTGCACCAATTGAAGTCACGAGAGCGGTCTTGCCACATATGCGTAAACAAGGTTCCGGACGTATTTTGCAAATAAGTTCTGTTGGTGGAAGAGTAGGGAATGCCGGACTTTCTATTTATCAGGCTGCAAAATTCGGTCTTGCAGGATTTTCAGAGTCATTGGGTAAAGAAGTTTCTCCTTTGGGAATAAAAGTAACTTCGGTTGAACCTGGTGGTTTCCGTACCGATTGGGCTGGTGCTTCGATGAGTTTTGCAAAAGATGTTGAAGGCTATGAAGCTACTGTTGGTAGGATAAAAGAACATTTAACCTCAGGAAAGTTTCTTCCGATGGGCGATCCTGCAAAAGCGGCAAAAGTGATGGTTGATTTGGTGGATCATCCGAATCCGCCTGTGCATTTGGTTTTAGGTAGTGAAGCTGCCGCCATTTTAAAAATTGCCGATCAAAACAGAAAAGAAGAATTTGAAAAATGGCTGGATGTTACCGTTTCAACGGATCATGATGAAGCAGAGAATATTTTTGAGTCTGAATATGGAAAACAATATTTAGCTCATAAAGGAATTAATTTAGAATAATAATATTTCAATGATGGGGTTTGCGTTGATTTTCAGCAACCTCATCGTTGATTTTAATTATATTTGTATTAGATGAAATCTACAAGAGAAAATTTAGGAAATATTGTTTACTCCTGCTACAGTCAGTTGAGCAGGCAGGGTGAGCATTTTGTTTCTGATCATGTTTTGAGCTATCAAATTGCGGGAGATCTGACGTTTAATGATGGAATTAATGATTATTCGGCGACTGATGGTTCGATACGTTTTTTAAGAAGAAATCAATTATTAAAATTCACGAAAATTCCTCCTGCTAATGGAGATTTCAAATCGTTGTCAATTTATCTCGATCAGCAAATATTAAAAGATTTTAGCTTGGAATATGGTTTGACTTGTGAAAAGAAGCAATTGAGCCAACCATTATTATTGATCAACGAAAATGTTTTGTTTAAAAATTTTATGGAATCTTTGTTGGTTTATCAATTATCAGATCAGCTTTCGGATAAACGTTTGGTAGAATTAAAAATAAAAGAATTACTCATTTTGTTGCTTCAATATGATCCGGAATTAAAAAATATTTTGTTTGATTTTAATGAACCTGGTAAGATTAATATCGAAGCTTTTATGAATAAAAATTATCACTTTAATGTCAATTTAGACCGTTTCGCTTATCTAACTGGAAGAAGCTTGGCGACTTTTAAACGTGATTTTGAAAAAGTTTTTAACGCCACACCTGGAAAATGGCTGCTTCAAAAAAGGCTTCAGGAAGCTCATTATCTTTTAGAAAAAGGAAAAATGGCGTCAGATATTTATATGGATCTGGGTTTTGAAGATCTTTCTCATTTTTCATTTGTATTTAAAAAACAATACGGGTTATCGCCGAGTAAAATATTATCTTAAATATCATCATCGTCATTAAATAAATGTCGAAAATATAATTCCGGAGTATCAAGAAAGTTTTTCGTTATCTGATAATGCTCGGTATCTTTATAATGAATAGGCTCAAGGTTATTATCTAAAGAATAAACAGTTGCGCCCGGATAACTTAATAAAATAGGAGAGTGGGTTGCGATAATAAATTGTGCTTTTCCAGTTTTTTCCAACTTATTAATTATGGATAATAGTGCAAGCTGACGCTGTGGTGAAAGAGCAGATTCAGGCTCATCCAAGATATAAATGCCTTTGTCAAAATGATTGTGAAATAATGCTAAAAATGCCTCACCGTGAGATTGTTTGTGCAATGATTTTCCACCATAGGCATCCAAAATACGGGCGTCACTTTCGGCGACTTCATCGATATAGGTTGCAAAGTTGAAAAAACTTTCGGCTCGCATAAAAAATCCCTGATTTATTTTTGTTTTCCATGATAAAGTGAGAAAATCGGATAATGTATTTTCTGTTTTATGAAAGTCGTAATTGTGATTTCTGTTGCCGCCAGATAGATTAAAATCGCATTTATCTGCGATACTTTCCATTAAAGTTGATTTTCCGGTTCCGTTTTCACCAACAAAGAAAGTGACATTGGTTTTTAATTTTAAATCCAATCCATTTTTAAAAATAGGAAGATCGAAAGGGAATTCTTTTGGATGGTTGTCTTTTAAATAAATTCGTGATAAATAGGTCATTTTATTTTGAAGTTAATATTTTTTAATGAATGTATATCTAATAAAAATGTGCCAAAATATAAGCAAAATGTTATTTTTATAGTAATAATTGAATGTAGTTAATTAAATATTAATAATAGAATGCTTGTTTAATTGTCGTATATTGATAAAAATGTCTATTAATACTTTATAAAATAAGTTGTAAACATTCATAATTTTAAAAATAATATAAAATGAAAAATGTTTACATAGGTGGAAGTAACGAGCAACTTGATTTTTCCATAAAACCTATTAGCATTGCGTATTTGATCTTGGTACATCGTTTACCCGATCAATTCAAAAGACTTTTTACTGCAATTTACGAACCTTCCAATTTCTATCTTATTCATATTGATAAAAAAGCAAGTCTGGAAATCGGCGAAGAAGTCGCAACTTTTTTGGAAAAATATCCGAATGTGCACATTCTTAAAAGTGAAAATGTAATTTGGGGAGGGTACAGTATGGTTCAGGCTGAACTAGATGGAATGAATTATCTCCTGAATATGGATGAAAAATGGGACTATTTCATTAATCTAAGCGGACAAGATTATCCTTTGAAGTCACAAAAGATCATCAAAGATTTTTTATCTAAAAACAATGGTAAAAGTTATATAAAATTTGCCGATCAGGAAAAAGTGAGACCTGAAACTATGAACAGGATCGAAAATTATTTTGAAGAATCCGAGGATAATATCTCAGATAAGACTCATAAAAGAGAGTTTATGAAAGATGTAATTCCTTATATCGGAGGACAATGGATGATTTTAACAAGAGGTTGCTGTGAGTTTATCTGTAATAGTGTTGAAGTGAAAAAATTTGAAGATTATTATCTCAATACTCTTATTGCTGACGAATCTTTTTTTCAAACTGTTTTGATGAATACTTCGTTTAATGGAATTTTAGTTGATGATGATAAAAGAGCGATTATCTGGATTCCCGATGGAGATATTAAATTACGCCCAAAAACTTTCACGGGAACTGATTTAGATTTTCTACAAAAAGGGGGTCATCTGTTTGCCAGAAAGTTTGATGATAATGTGGACGATAAGATAATTAATAGTATTGAGCTTCAATATAATGAGCCTTTTAAAACATTGGTGAAAGTAACTGATGTGAAAAGTATCAGTAAAAGCGTAAATCATCTTAATTAAATAGTAATGCTGTTTTTAAGGTAAGTGTAAAAGTTTAGTTTCGTATTTTATATTAGCTTTGATCAATTTTGGTCAAAGCTTTTTTTTATTGTGAAATGGGAAGTTAATAAAAAACGTTGCAAAATATTTTAATTATATTTCACAACGTTTTTGTGGAGTTGGAGGGATTCGAACCCTCGTCCAAACAAGCAATACATAAGATTTCTACATGCCCGAAGACAAATCAGACCCATTGTTTTAGGCTTATCTTTTAGAGTTCGGATACAATTTTGGGAACAATTTTGAATCGAAAATTTATGGCATCAGTTAGTTTTTTTACAAGAGGTAAAGTTGAAAACAAGATTAGTACAATCTGGGTACGGTTAAGAGATAAGGGGGTAGATGTAAAAGTCCCTCTCCCACACTTAAAATGTAAACCCAAAGATTGGAAAAATGGAAAATGTGTGATAAGTTCACGAAATGTGAACAATGAGTTAGTTGAATTGAATATTGAGCTTATCAGGCTGGAAACAAAAATAATTTCAGATTATACCAACTACAAACCTGAAATAGATTTAAAGGGTTGGCTTGAGGTAACAGTGAGCCCCCAAAAAGCTATTTCAGAAATGAATGAACCACAATCTGACAACATACTTTTATTTATAGATGACTATATTAGTTTGAAGAAGGATGTAGTAAGTGAGTCAACCATTAAGAAAGCAAACGTTGTTAAGCAGTTGATAAAGCGTTATTGTGAAGACCTAAGAGCTAGAAAGAAAACCTTTAAACATTTGAAGTTTTCTGATTTAGATAATTCTTTCAGAGTGGATTTTGAAAAGTATTGTCTAAGAGAGAACTATAAAACATCTACTACTTATAGAAATCTTAAATTTTTGAAAATGATTTGTAAGGTTGCTGAGTCTCTTGACATACAGGTACACAAGCACGCTTTTCTATGGAAATTTGATATAGAGAAAGCATCTAGAAATGTCCCGAAGTCTGTCTATCTTACTTTTGATGAGCTAGACAAAATAGAAAGAACAGAGATGCCAAGTGAATACTTGGATAATGCTAGGGATTGGTTGTTGATAGCTTGCTATACAGGACAGAGAGTTAGTGATTATTTGAGGTTCAATTCCAGTATGGTTGTACAAGATGATGAAAATCAATCTTACATAGAGTTTAATCAAGTCAAAACGGGAACTAAGATGCAAATTCCACTACTACAAAAAGTACAAAATATTTTGCTGAAAAGAGGAGGTGAATTTCCACGCAAGATTTCTGATGTAAACCTTAATCTATACATTAAAGATGTTTGTGAGTTGGCGACTATAGATGAGGTTTTGTACAATGGAAAGGTTATGACAATTGAGAGAGAGGGGTTGCCAAGAATCACCAGAAAAGTTTTTGGTAACTATCCAAAGTATCAACTTGTAACTTCTCACATTGGAAGAAAAAGCTTTGCTACGAACTTCTATGAAAAGATTCCTATTACTTACTTGTTAAATTTTACTGGACATAAAACAGAGAGACAACTTCTTACATACATAAGTAAGACAGATGTAGAGAAAGCGAAATCAACAGCAAAAATTTTTAAAAGTCTGGGCTTTTAGGAAACTTTAAGGCTGGGTGAATAAAATGAACAGTTAATGAGGTTGTCTCAAAAGGTAAATTACTATTCTGAGAATCTTCTAAACGAGGATTCCAAGAGAGTTGCTTTTGAGACAGTTTCTTTAAAATTATACCGTTTTAAATATCCAACAAATCTTCGGTACCTTCTTGTTCTGAGATTATATACTTTTCGTAAAAGCTAAGTTGCTCCTTGAAATAATCGTAGTAGGATGAGCATGCTGATATAATCAAGGATTTTTCAAAAAATTTAACAACAATAGGGTTGGCTAAATCTGATTGCAGTATTTTACACATTGTGATATCTTCGCCAATAAATTCTTTTGTTGTTGATTTTTCTTTTAGTAATGAAAGCATTTCTGTTGATTCTTTTAATATTGTATCCACCTTACTAAAGCTGATGTCAGGATGAACATTGTTGATTAAGAAATCAATAACAGGGCTATTACTGCCACTCATGCCTTCCAGTTTGAATGAATATTCTTTTACGTAAGTACCTGTAAATAGTAATTCATACTCCAAAATTTTAAAAATCTCTAATGTTTTTTCTAAACCAGTATTTAAATCACGATTAAAATTGAAATTTGGATTTTCAAAAATTAAAAGGTTTAAAAAGTTTATGTTATCTAATTCAAAACATAAATTGTAAAAGTTTGAATTGCCACCATACGAATTTTCTACTAGTGCATCAAGCTTTTTAGTATATACATCTTTTTTTTGACTGTAATCTAAGGACTTTATTAGTGAAGCTGCAAAATATTCTTGTAATGATTTGTGGGGAAAAGTATATGATGTTCCGTCTTTGATAAGCATAGATAAGGATACGCTTAAATCATAAATTACTTTTTCTAAATCCGAAGTTCCATTAATCTTGGTATCAATTATACGTTGAATATTATTTTTTAAATAATCTAAATCAAAAGTATATGAGCCAGTGAATAAAGAAATGTATGAGAACCAACATAAAATCTTTTCTAATTCTTCATTTTTTAAGCCAGACTGTCTTTCGTGTTGCCAACCACCAGATTTTGAAAAAGAATCATGTCTAGTACACAAGGTATCAAAAACATTCCAATAAAATTTACTTCTTTTTTTAGGCAATTCTGGATAGTTTTTAAATGTAAAAATGAACATCGATAGAAGCAATGGACTTGACAAGTAGTGTCTAAAATCATTATTTACAGGATTTTCAATCTCTTCTAGAATTTTTTTTCCTAATTGCCTATCATACTTATCTAGTTGTAGTTTCACAAATTTCTTAATGTCAGTGCTTTTTAAAGCCCCAATTGAATAATTGTCGAACCTTTGTAAGGATTCAACTCCAGCTCCAGGGCGTGATGTAATTAAAAATTTATTATTACTGTATCTGTCTACGAACTGCTCTATGTCTCGGGTGATTTTCTCCTTGTGTTGTGAAAATATTTCATCGTAACCATCTATTATAAAGATGAAATTGCCTTCACTTAGAATTTTTTCAGTTATCTTATCACTAGGTGAAATATTATTATTTGTGATAATTTTTGTAACTAACTCTTCAATGTTGCTATCTGATGTATTGAGTTGTCTTAGCTCAATCAGTATGGGTACTGATTTGCTACTTTCAACACAAGACATGAAAATATGTTTCGTGAGCATACTTTTGCCACTACCAGCATTTCCAGAAATTGTAACAAATCTTTTTTCTTCTATTAGCTCAATTATATCTTTAACTGGCTTTTTAGCGGAGGTAACAATAGATACAGGGTAGAATACATCGTAAAATGGAATCCTAATATCTCTATGTATGAATGTTTTAATCTTTGAAAACTTTTCCAAATAGTTATCAATATATTCAACTAAACCGTTTTGATATAGAAATATATATTCATCTCCATACTCCTTGGCTTTTTTAAAAAGAGGTTCTTTAAGTGCATTTATTAAAGCAATTCCAGCAGTAGCAAATCCCATAATACTTATTAGTTTGATTAAGATGCAATTTAACAATTCTTTTTTTAGTCAGGTTGATTACTCAACAAGCTAGACATCTAAATAAATTGAATTTAAAGGTGGAAAACAACGGGTTTTTTATAAACTATAGTTGACTTTCATTCCATTAAAATTCTTCCATGTACCTTGAAATCGTTCGGCTAGAAATTATATATTTATATTTTTCTTCTAGAGTTATGCTAATTAACTCTGCTAATCTGTTTTTAGAAAAATCGACTCCTTGGTTAGTATACTCGATGAAAAGAGATTTGACTAACTTTTTTATCTCTTCTTTACTAGTATTGCTATTAATGATAAATTCGTCTTTTCTGATATCTTTTGAATCAGTAATCGAGAGATTCTTAATTTCTCTTTGCATTTCATTCAGCTTTTCTAGAATGTATTGATTTTCTGAAACAGTTTTGGTGTCTAATTCTTTAATAACAAATTTACCAAAGTCCTGTAGATACATGGAGTGATTAGCTTCCTTTGATTTTTTAAAGGTAGCTTTTAGTTTTTCAAATAAATCCTTTTTAAATTCTTCAATTGATGAAAAGCGTAAGTCCTTTCGATAATTAACATGTTCTACAGGACTAGTATCGAATGAATAACCAGTTTCATTATCTTTTATAATTACTGTTGCTTTATCAAATGCAAATCTTAATCCTAATTCAAACATAACATTTGGATTTTTTGAACTGACATCACAAATCACTATGTCATCATAGAATACATTTTGTACAATAGTTTTTTGAATTACATGTGTCTCTTCGCTTTCACTGACAAGTCTGGTTCTAAATCCAGCATCTTCAGCTACAGATGTTATAATTTTTTTGACTTCTTTCCAATGCCCTGGTGGGTAGCCCTCAGTGTCGGCAATTGGCATTATTAAACCACATACTGGACGATTGTCTTCTTTCTGGTTTGCTTTCTCTTGTGCGTTGTTATCATTTTCTAATTCGTCACTCTTTTTGGTCATGGTTAGATGTTTATAAAAACAAATATAATTAAAATACTTATGTAAGAATCTATAGATGAAAAGTAAGAAGAATGGAATAAAAATTCTCATCATGTAATTTTCATAATAACTTTAAATAAAATTTTAATGTGACATGTTTTGTCGTTACCCTATCCTACATTTGGATAAAATTAATTGATATGAAAAAAAAGAATTTAATTAAAGGTCTTGATTTATTGGAATATCAAAGAAATCTTTAAGCTGAATTTTTAAAGCTGTACAAAGTACAATGGCAGTCTTAAAGGTGATGTTGGTTCTGCCATTTTCAATTCTGGAAATAGCAGTTTTTTCCAAATCACATAGAGATGCTAAATCAGTCAAAGAATACCCTTTGGATTCTCTGATGCTTTTAAGCCTCTCTCCCAGATTCTTTTGATAGGATGTAAATTTGTTAGGGTCTATTGACATTGATGTCAATATTATCTTTTATATTTGCTCGGTGGGTAAACATTAATGTTTACTGTGATGGGAAACTGTTTTTACTTTTGTAGAAATTTTTGTAAAATTGCAACCACCAAAACACACGAATTATTAATATCTATGATGAAAAAATTACAAGTTTTGAGCTTGTTGTCTCTAAGTTTATATGGAGTTGGGCAGATTCCCAATTTTCCCACTTCTCAAGCTCCCAATCCAAATAGTCTGGGTAACTTTTCCAATCCAAACTATGGAAGCCCAGCAAGGTCAAACGTTCCCTCTGTTCCTCATGCTGGTTTACAAAGCCAAAGAAACTCACAGATAGACCAGCAAAACCAGAAAATGGTTCAGGAGGATTTTAAGAGAGTAGCTCAGGAGCAGGAAGCCAGAAGTAAACAGGAAGAATACACCAGACAACAAACCTTAGAACATTCATTTTATAACCTTCCATCTTTGTCAAGTAAGGCAGCAACACAAGCCTATTATGATGCTTACACTCAATTAGCATCACTTAATACTGAAAACTACCTTATAAGTGAAGCCAATTTCATTGTGGAAAATGCTTACTATGGAGGTAAACAAAACTACAATCAGTTTAAATCTGGAATTCAGAAAACTGCAAAACAACTCTTGCAGAAAATGAAGGAAAGAAAACAAGATACAGAAAGCAATACAGATAAAAATCTGATGGTGTTTGAATACTTCTCTAAAGACATGAAACTGGGAGGAGTTCAGCACAAAGCTATCAAATATGATTTTGAGGATTACATGGGTCAAAAAGACCATTCAAAGATGTTTGTTTCCAAACTGTTAAAAACAGGCTCAGGACAATGCCATTCCATGCCTTTGTTGTATTTGATGTTGGCAGAAGAAATGAATACAGAAGCCTCTTTAGCTTATGCACCTAATCATACTTACATTAAGTTTTTAGATGAAGAGGGAGAATGGCAGAATGCAGAGCTTACCAATGGCATTTTTACAGCCAATTCATTAATTCTGGAATCAGGTTATATAAAATCAGAAGCTTTACAGAATGACATTTACATGAAAAGCCTGAGTAAAAAAGAATTGTTAGCCCAGTTCTATGCAGATTTAGCCAATGGGTATGCTCATAAGTATGGTATGGATGAGTTTGTGGGAAAAACTTTGGATAAAGCACTTGAATACTCACCCAATAACATTTATGCCAATCAGCTTAAATCCATGTATCAACAGGCAAGATTGACTTATGTAGCCAGTCAATTAGGAATTAAAGACCTTGAAAATCCAGAGGAACTTCAAAACATTAGATTTTATCCTAAAGCATTGGCTTTACTACAAGAGACCAAAGCCCAGTTTAACAACATTGATAACTTAGGATTTGTAATGATGCCAGAGGGAGCTTACGAGCAGTGGCTGGGTAATATGAAAGGTGAAGCTAACAGACAGAAAAGTGAAGAACTTGCTGAAAGAATGAGACAGGTTAATGCTGAAAAACAAAAGCAAAAACTACAGGAAGCCCAGAAACAAAAGAAAAAAGAATCTGACCAGTCTAAGGAGAAAGCCCAGTATTTCCCAATAGACCCAAAACATTTATAATGAAAAGACATTTACTATATAGAACCTTATTCCTATCTCTACTATTTTTATTGATGAGTGCTGGAACTGGAACAGTTAAGGCACAAAATAACCAGTTTTATAACGAAGCCTATCAAACCATAGACAACATGCTGAATGACAAACAGCAGTACAGCTTCAAAGAGGCTGTTTTTAGTGTGGAAAATGCTTACTATCAGGGTAAGTTGGACACAGACAAATTAAATCAAGAAATAGCCTTTTTAAAAGGCTTTGCCAATGCTATTGTTCAGAGTAGAGATTTAACCTATAAACAATCAGACAAAGACAAAGTAAGCAAGTATGCAGCAGTCTATTCCATCATGTGCCAGACCCTGCCCATTGCTATTAAAGATACAGTAATCCAGTACAAACCTTTCAACTATGATTTTGAGGATGTATTCGGTCATAAAGACATTACCAATTTATTTGTATCTAAACTTCTGGCTACCAAAAAAGGGAACTGTAATTCTATGCCTTATCTGTACAAAATTTTAGCTGAGGAATTGGGAGTAGAAGCCAATCTGGCATTAGCACCGAACCATGTTTATATCAAGCATCAAATCAAATCTGATGGTTGGTATAATACAGAGCTTACAAGTGGGATATTTCCACAGGATTCATGGTTAATGGCTTCGGGATTCATTCATTTGGATGCTATCAAAAATGGGGTGTTTATGAAGGCACTGAACAATAAAGAAAGTCTTGCTCTATGCTTGTTTGATTTAGCACAAGCATACAACAGAAATTTTCCTGATAATGATGGAGAATTTGTATTAAAAGCTATAAACAGAGCCTTAGAAGTTTATCCTAACTTTGCTAAAGCCTTAATTCTGAAAGCTGAAACTCACAAAGAACAGTTTGAAATGCTTATGGATAAACAGAATTTGAGTTCCACTAATCCTGAAAACATAAAAAAGGCTCAACAAGACCCAAAAGCCAAAGAACTCATGGAGTTAATGACAAAAGAATACACTCACATCTATGAGATTGGTTACAGGCAAATGCCAGAGGAAATGTATCTGGATTGGTTAGTTTCTTTAAGAACGGAAAGAGAAAAATACGAGAATAAAAAATTATTAAATAACTTTACGAAATAACAAATGACCATGAAAAGAATTTTATTGACTGGTTTTGTACTTATAGCAGGATTTACACAAGCACAGGAAAAAAGTAAATCTCACACTAAACTCAAAGCAGAGAAACCTTTTGTAAACCCTGTAAAACTTACTAAAGAGGAAAGAAACAGACCTTATATGGATGAGGTTTTAAAATCCAGAGACCCTTTAACTCCAGAGGAAGCAGAAAGGAGAAGAAAGAACATTGAGGCTGGAAACCCATTTAAGAAATATGGTTACTATCCCAAAGTAGCTACTTTAAGCAAAGGAAAGTACTTGGAATTCCATGACAAGGATTCTATTGTAAGTATTGGCTCTGTAAGATTCAACAGAAAGACCAAAGAGATTGTTGAGTTCAGGGAGATAGATTTAAGTGACCCAGATGCGCAACCGTACTTAGATACTGCGGGCAGATGGTTCTCTCCTGACCCGTTAAGTGAGGAATATTCAAGCTGGTCACCTTATAACATGGTTATGAATAACCCAATAAAGAACATTGACCCTGATGGAAGAGGTGTTCTTGACAACTTCCAGTTACTTCAAAACGGACAGGTTAAGCTTATAGAGAAGACTGATGATAAAACTGATACTTTATTTGCATCAGATAAGAAAGGTAACGTGGATAAAAGTAATAGTGTGACAGTTGAAAAAGGTATTGTAGGTCAGTTACAATACTATAGAGATGGAAATACATCAGATAGCTATCCAGCCTATCACCAAGCTATAAAAGAAAGTACGGAATCTACCCAAAATGATATGTCTAAGTTATTTGATTTCTCAGCCAAAAATTCTACAGTTGAATTTTCATTGACTGACTTTAAAATAAACGATAAAAAATTTATCTCTCTACAAACGTACAACTCGGACGAAAGGTCACCAGGTATGAATCAAATTGGTGTTGCAGAAGGAAGTGAAATAAAACTGAAACATAATCATCCGAGCAAAGATACTTATGATAGCAGTTTTACAGAAATAAACTCTATGGGCTTTAAAGAACAAAATGGAAGAACAAAAATTTCTGGGGATTATTATAACGTAAGGGGAAATGGTAGTGGCAAACCAATCAATTACAAATATCAAACTTATTTTCCAAAATCAGGAAATCTATATAATGTTACACCTACAGGAATTAAGCTTGCTAGGTAAATAAACAATAATTTAAGATTCAGAATAATGAAAATTACAATAATTTTTGCTTTTATTTTTTTCTTGTTTACTTCATGTGAAGAGAAAAAAAACAATACGGATTTAAATGATAATTTATATAACGTTCTTATAGATTACCAGAAAAAAAATCCTTTTAAAGAGGTACCTGAAAATTCAATGTATGTTTATGAAGTTTATTTTTATCAGGATAGCACTCTATCTGTCTCACTTAGTCCGATTGGAGTTAATCTTGAAGAGAAGAATCCTTATGGCATTTATAAAGATGAAACTTTAAAAGCCACATACATTATTGATAAAAACAGAATTGGAAAAAATCTTGTAAAGAAATACATTCAAAGAGATTTGGATAAGTTTGTTTTAAAAGACTTTGTAATAAATGATGCAATGTATCCAGAATATATTTATAAAATCAAAGGGGAAAATCTAATATTTAAAGACTCTATAAGGGGGAATGTTCACAGGTAAATAGGACTAAATATAAACCTACTATTTGTTTTTAATAAAATACTGATATTTAAATTGTTAACGTGTGAAATATCGAATATATTGTCTTACAAGATAAAAAAAAAGAATAACTTCTCTCAAAAAATGGGAGAAGTTATTGTTTTCAGGAATATAGTTAAATGCTTACACCTCGATTTTTGTTTATTTTTTGAACATCAAAAAGTGATGAAAAATTGATGAAATTTCAATCTGCCTTTTGTAATAAGAAGTGTGATGAATATCAGCAACTTAAATGGAAAACAAAGCCTCTAAGTCGTTACAATGCATATAGTGATATTAAAAATTTCCTCTAAAAATGAGGAAATTATTTTTTTCAGAAATACCGTAGACAAGCTACGTCTGTTTCTTTTCTTATTTAAGAAATTATTTTTCCGTAATTGGACGTAAAGCTTTGCTGCGAATCTCTATGAAAACATTCCCAATACTTATTTGCTAAATTTTACTGAACACAACCAATTACTAACATGTATCAGTAAGATTGATGATGGAGAAAGCAAAAGCTAAAATTTCTAAAAGTATGGGCTTTTAAATTGGTTTTATATTTATGGAATCCCATAATATTATCAAGTACAAAATTTTGTAACTTGTGAAGTTAAATGCAATTAGTCGAAAATCTCAGGCTGGATGCAAAAGTTACATTTTAAACTAATAATCTAAAGCTGATGAATGTATTAAGCCAATACATAACATTTTTAAAGGAATACAAAAAGCTACTTGAAAGAGGGGTAAAAGATATATTATCTTCAGGGAATTCAAGTAATTTTATATGGATAGATGATATTGAGAATTTTGTAAATGAAGGGGTTTGTAGTACTACTTTACTGGAAATTTTTTCTTCTCAATTTAAGAAGCAATTGTCAATATTTACTTTAGAAAAACAACTTAAACCTCTTATAATAATCCCAGATGAATTTGTTGATATCATTGAATTTGATGAGGCAAAAAATCTATTTAAAAGTATAGCTGGAACTGAAGAGGATTTGGAAGAATTTAGCAATTCTGAAGTAGGTAAGAAACAAATAGAAAAATTAAAAAATTTTCGAAAAAATAAAGATTTATATTCTAAATTATATAGAGCTTATAATGATATTAGAAACGATTCGAATTTAGAGATTGTTTTGAGTATTGGATTGATACAGTATTCAAAATTTAATAATAATGGGAATTTATCGAAAACTAATCAGCATTTATTTCACTTTCCTTTGTCTTTAAATTTGGATTCAAGTAATTCCATTAAAATCAGTTTTTCAGAAAAAGAAGACCCTTATGCAGATTTCTTTTTTTTAAATAATACACCAAGTGAAAAGGAAATCTTATCTAATATAATTGATAGATTTGACCAAAAGATTTCAGAAAATGGATATGAGTATATTTTTAATGATGATTTAAGAGAACTTCTCTCGAAATATCTTCAAAGAATATCTAGTAACTCTATTTTTATAGATTCTATCTTTAAACCTGAAAAAGATTTTTATAAAGAAGATTATTTTAGAATTACTTATTCACCAGCAATAAATATTAAATATAAAAAACCACGCTTTTTTGAAAAGCTGACTAACTCAATAATACAATTTAGTGATGATAATAATGTTGAAGCTAAGTTATTTAATTTATTAATAAGAAATCCAGAAGCTATAAATAATAATTCATATACTAAAGCTAATTATTTTATAGACGAATTATTTGAGAAGAATAAATCAAGTTTTAAGCATTTGAATGGAGCTGATGATTTTTCTGTATTTTTCCCCTTGCCTTTTAATAAGGAACAAAAACAGATATATGAAAATTACCTTAAAAATAGATTAACTGTAGTTACTGGACCTCCTGGTACAGGAAAATCACATACAATCGTTAATATATTATGTTCTTTATTAGCACAAGGTAAAAGAGTTTTGGTTACTGCACAGACAGATAAGGCTTTAGAATCTTTACTAGATAAAATACCAGAAACCTTTGATGACCTGATTTTTACTAAAATTCAATTAGAAACGAATCAAAATCGATTTTCTTTAGAGAAAAGCATAGGAAATATTTCTAAAATTTTGACAGATGATTTTTATTACGATACTGAATCAAAGTTAAGTGATTTAGATAATTTGAAGTCAGAATATGTAAAAATTAAATTTCAAATAATTCATGCATTAGAAAAAGAATATAAACAAATTACTATTAATGACTCTTTTAATAATCTAAGAGCTTTTCAAGTTATTGAAAAATTTGAAAGAAAAGACTTGAAAGAGTGGAATTGGATAAAAGATGTATTATCTGATTCAGATTTAAAGGATTTTAGTTCTATTAAAGCTTCTATTGTTAAGTTAAGGAGCCTAGGAAAAACAGAAATTAAATATAGTGCTTTTACAGACATTGATATAACATCTATTTTAGAGCAATTAGAAAATTTTGATTTTAAAAACTATCTAACTATTAAAGAGCAATATAAGCAAATTCTAAATTATCTAAATCTAACAGAAGGGAATAAAAGAGGTCTATTAAAAGTAAATCTTGATAAAATTATTGAGATAGGTAATGAATTTTCAAATACTGATATTGTAGTTAATAGTTTAAAAGACTTAGATAATGTTACAAACCAACTAAACAATAGTTATAAAAATAATATTCTAAATTCTAATAAATCATTTTCTGATTTAATAGCAAATGGTGCTAAATATCTATTGGATATTGAAACTTACCTTTCTTTTTCAGAACAAGAAAAAGTAGGTTTTTTTACTCGTTTAAAGGCAGGCTTTAAGATTGTTTCTTATCTGGAAGAATTCACTATTAATGGTAAGAAATGTAACACAAAAACAGAAATTAAATTATTAAAATCCTTAATAGAAAATTTACTTATTTTAAATTATAACTATACTATACTACAGAATAGTGGTTATACTTTAATTATTGGAGAAAACTCAAACCTATCTGACAAGGTAAATGTTTTGAATTTAACCTTACTAAAGGTTCAACGAAATAAAGATGCTATTTCTAAAATTGAGTTTAATTCTGACTTTATTACTTTTTCTGATTACACTAAAATAAATTTACTTGATATAAATGCTTTGTCAAGAAAAGCAATTTTATTTAAAGAAGAATTAGAAAATTTTAGAAATATTGAATCGATATTTCAGCAAAAAGAAAAAATCTTAGAAGAAATAAGCTCAATAATTGAAAAGTCTAGCATAAGACAAGATTTTAATGAATTTTTGCCTGTAGATAATATAATTAACGAAGATGTATTTGAAAAGTTAAAAAATAGATTTTTGGAAATTGGGAATAAAATAAAAAGCGAGCAGGAATTTACTCGTTTGAATAATTTTGTTAAAACAAAACTTCCTAACACCTTTGATTTTTTAAATACTATTGATGAAAATTATATAACTAAAGAGAATTTCGAATTTTTTTCTGCAAGTTATTTTTTAAAGGAAAATCAATATGTAGATTTTCAGAGATTTACAGAAGAGCTCTCACAAATAAATAATAAGATTTATACAATTAAAAGTGAAATATTATTTGATTTGGCAAAAAAGAACTTTAAAGAAAAGTTCAGTGACAATGAAATTGATGCATTTATAAATCTTTTAGAGCAATACAGATATAATCAATCTCAAAGTGTAAGAAAAATTAAGAATCAGACACAATATCAAATTGTGACTCGAAATAATGGGATTGAGATTAGTAAAAAATTATCTTGTTGGGTAATGAAGTTCAATGATGTTTTAAATTCAATAGGAAATGAACCTGAAATTTTTGATTGTATCATTGTAGATGAGGCGAGTCAGTTGGATTTTAATAGTCTTATTCTAAGTTATTATGCCGAAAATATGATAATTGTTGGGGATGATAAACAGACTTCACCAACTAGTTTGACGGGAGCTGATAGTAATGATTTTGAAAGTATTAAAAATAAATATTTACAATTTTTAGGAATTAACGCAATTCAAATTAAAAGTGATAACAGTTTATTTACATTATCTAAAATGATTGCAGGAGCTTCAAATTTAATGCTAAGAGAGCATTTCAGATGTGTGCCAGAAATTATTGAATTTTCCAAGTTTCATTTTTATGATAATAATCTTCGCCCTTTAAAACAAATTAATTCAAATAGGCTTAATCCAAAAGAAAAAGTCTTTGTAGAAAATGCATTTTCGGAAGAAAAAGTAGTTAATAGAGAGATAGAAGAAATAAGAAAATTTTTAAAAATAATATTAAACAAAAAAGAATATTCCAATAAAACTATCGGAGTTGTCAGTCTTGGGTTGACTAAACATACTGAAAAGCTTAAAGATATAAAAGAAGAATTAGAAAATGAGTTTGGAAAGGAAAGAATAGATAAACATAAAATAATAATCGAGGACTCTCCTAAATTTCAAGGTGACGAAAGGGATGTAATGATTATATCGTTAGGTGTTGCGATTGATTATCAAAAGTTACAGGAAAACCAAAATGCGAAGCCAAGAGCAATCATAAGTGACCAAGACGAATTTAAAAAAATAAATGTAGCATTAAGTAGAGCAAAGGAGCAAATGATATTGTTTCACTCAGTTAAAGCTGAGCATCTACAAGCATTGGATTTTAGAAATAAAATATTAAATTTTTTTTATGAAGAACCTAAACCATTTCCTGTACTGACAATTTCTACTGATAAAATTGAACGTTATAGGCATAATGTACCTAAACCTTTTGATAGCTGGTTTGAAAGAGATATTGCCAAACATCTTATAGATATTGGATTTAATAATATTTTACCACAATATAATGTAAAGGAGCCAGAAGTATTTTATAATCATAAATTAGGGAAAAATGTATATGTCAATTTTAAAATAGATTTAGTGGTAATTAACAATGGTAAGATGGTTGCCATTGAATGTGATGGAGACCCATTTCATTCATTACCTGAAGATGTAGCGTATGATATTGAGAGACAAGAGTTCTTGGAACGAGTAGGATGGAAGATATGTAGAATTGTTTATTCTAATTACAAAAGAAATCCGAGTGAGGAAATTGAAAGAATAAAATCATTTATTGAAATTAATACAAAAAATGATGTTCAAGTAATTCTTGAAACTGAAACTGAATTTCTAGTTACTGAAGATATTCAAGGTGATATATTTCATGATGATACTGTTAAATATGAGGATTCCGAAAATATTGTAAATACAGATAATCAATATAAACTAGAAAAAAAATACAAATCGTATATTGATTTAATAGAAGATGATTTGGCTACAGTTCGCACTTCGAGTACATCTGAGTTAGATGGTGATTTTATAGAAGATGATAAGTCATCTGAAGAAAAATTTATTAGTGAAGATTTTGAAGAAGAGATTAGAGATAATGATAAAGTTTTAAGGTATTTTAATTTATTTGAAAATAATACCTATAAAGTTCAGGATTATGAAGATTCAGAAAGCCTTTTTTCTATTGCAATTAAAGAAAAACATGTTAATGGATTCTTGTTGCAGTGTTATGACAACGGACATATTAATAAAGTAAATGTTAAATCAATCTTAGATAAAAGATTAGATTATCATTACGCCAATGGTAAGAACCCAAATGCTAATCTGTTAAATTTAAAGTTGATTGAAAATGAGTCAATTATTGGCTTGAAAATTAAGAAAAAAGATGATTATTTGTTTAAAGCTCATAAAACAAAAAATATATCGGCTAGAGACACTCTCCATCTGCAAGGGTATAAAGTTATATATCAAGACTATGATGAGGTTCAATATTGCGAGCTTCCTAAAAATATACAGAGTGGATTAGAACGTCTAGTTTTTGAAAGCTTTAGTTCAGTTGGAAAATCTATTTATAATAATTATTATGATACAGAATGGGAGCTGTTAAAATATAATACAGAATTATTGTAAGTGTATTAGTTTAATTCACTGTAAATAATGTTTAAAAATGTAATCTGCCTTTTTTAGTTAAACAACTGAAAGGCGGTTTTTTAATCTGTAAAATAATAAGCCTACGTGGTTATTTATATTAAAAAAAGTAAAAATTCCCTCTAAAAATGAGGGAATTATTTTTTAAGAAACACAGTAAAAGGATTATGTCTGTTTTCGATTTATAAAGAATTTTGTTCTATAACAGTTACTTTATAATTTGGAATAGTCTGAATTTCTTTAAACCATTTATCATACCTACGATTTAAAGGAACCATTTTTATAAAACCTTCCATTTTACAATTGGTTAGCTCTTCAAATCGTTTTCCCAGAGTATCACCCAAAGATTCCCCTATAAGTTCCTTTAGATGTGGATTTATAAAGTAAGTCATACTAAATCTGCCTAACTCATCACAGTTCAAATCAATTTTTGCAAAAGCTGTTATAAACTCCTCATATTTAAAGCAGTTTCCTAAGTTTGGGTTTTCAGTATGATTGCATTCAATTCTGGTTCTTAAATCCTCGACCTCGAAAAAGCTTTGAATTTCTATTAAAAAAGCCTTCAATCTATCGTAATACTCCTTCGTTGTTTGGTTTGATTTTTGAGCCTCTAAATTGGTGAATTTAGTAAGTTTTGAATTATGGTAGCTATTATCAAGAAAATGAGCAAACAATACTGGATTCAAATCGGGTATTCTTTCCTTCATTTCCAGAAACTCAGAAACTACAAGTTTCTCAATATATTTACCCGTTGAAAATCCACATTTTGCAAGTGCTGTTTGGTTTTCCAGAATTTCAATATGAGTTGCATAAACTCTGTTACTGGTTACATTTCCCTTTTTATCAATTCCTTTCCAAGCTAAAAAATCTAATACAACCTTTTGAAAAGGTACAGAGTTAATATAGTTATAACGTGGAATAGTAACAATATCCCTTGCGTACTCATCTATTGGAAATAACCAATTGTGAAGTTTATCGTAAACATTACCGATTACCTTGACTTTTAAATTAATAATCCAAGTCATTACTCATTATTTTGTCATATATTTCTGCTTGTCTCGGGTCTTTGGGTCTTGGATGCCTTGACCTCAAATCATCATCTAAGTATTTTTCATAATTTTCAACGGTACGTCTTCTACTTTCGATTTTTCTTTGAAGTATTTGGTCCATGTAATCAGAAAAATCATAGTTAGTTCTATCTTCTGAATTTCTATACTTAAAACCATCAATAATTCCTTTTATATAACCTGTTGAATAATCAGCTTTCTCATTATAATTTGGAAGAGGTATATTACTATCGTAAGGTGCTCTTCGTTGGCAATAACTTCCTTTTTTATAACACAAGGCATCTCCAAAACCCTCTTTGTAAGCAGAATTATAATCATTTTGAGAGAATAAAAAGGAGGAAAACGTGATAAATGAAAGTAATAATAACTTTTTCATATTCAGTGATTTTAAATTATTATTCTTTGTCTAAAGTAATGTTGTTAATTCCGTTTATCCACTGTATTTTAGTAGCACTAATCTTTTTAAATTTATAAGAGCCACTGGAAGCACCTGCTGTAATAACAAAGTTATAATCAGTATCTGTTATTGTCTCATCAACCTTTGCTGTTTGCCCTGCTGATTTTGCCTGTTCTAATACAGTTTTGTAGCTGGTGTAAGGAGTTACCAGTATAAAATCATCATCCTTAAAAATAAAATAACTTGTGGAAGTACCAGAAATCTTATAACTTCCTATTATCCAATTAGGCACGTGGAAGTATTGGGTATTTACAGGGTTGGTTTGCTGAACAGTATTGTCATCATCATTATTGGAACACCCAATGAAAGACATCCCAATAAAAAGTGTAAATAAAATCTTTTTCATCTTGTTTGGATTTTAGTTTCCTACACTTTGCATAATATTTTGCATTTTTGAAGACTCCATAAAGGTTGTCCCAGCCTGTTTGTACACCATTCGTTTACCACAAACTTCTAAGGCATAAGACCCACTTCCCATACCTTTAACTTTGTCAATAATCTTAATGTTTTCAACAGGACAGCCCTGTTCAACCGATACGATTTTAATTAGTTTACTTTCTGTTGTTCCTGTTGTTCTTCTGGAAATAGCACCACATGAAGTGATAACGAATGCAGTTGTAACTGCAAGAAATAAATGTTTCATAAGATGAATTTTGTTAATCCACCCAGACCCAAAGTAGTATTTGTTAGTCTTAAAATAAGAAAGGCATGGGTCTGTAGTTCTTATTTGATGACTGGGGCTCTGGTAAGCCTAAAACACAAATAAGCAGATACCCATGCCCATATAGAGCATGAGCAATCAACTTACTTATTCCGTGTTTTAATTGAATTTACCAGATTCCAGTCAACAGAATAATAGCTAATGCTTTTCTTTTTTCGTAAATATTGGGGCAAAGATATTAATTCAATCTGAAACTTTCAATTCTATTTCTTGTAAAATAGCCTTTTGTGTTGTTTCAGTATGATAAGCACCTTTACCGTTCAGTAATATACATTACTCCAACTTAATTTTGGGACAACTCCCGAACCTTGAAATAAATGCATCTTTCATTTTTAACTCTGAGATTTCAATATTTTGCTCTTGTACAGCAATACAGTCATGGATGGTAAAGGTTGGAATCTTTTTCTTTATCAAGCCTCTTGCAATAGTATCAACAATGAGTTCAGCCTCTAAATCGAATAATTCGTGACTAATAACTTTGTGATTCCCTTTTTTCTTTTCCCTTATTAAATCATACAGGATTGGAAATTCTGATTTAAAAACTTCCTGCTCCTTGATATAACGATTGTTTGGAGCATACAACATAGAAATGAAAAGTTTTTTTGCCAACTCTCTATCTTGCTCATACAGGTAATTGTACTCATCATTAAACAGGCTTTGATAGTGTATACCCCATTCAATTAAAGTAAATTTGACTTTAAAAAGTTCTATAAAATGGTCATAAATAACTCCCTCAGTGGAGAGTGTGTTGAACTTTGAAATCTCTTTATCCATGAGAGTTTCAAGGATTTTTTTCGAGATATAGTTAGAGTATTCCATTGGTGCAAGGTTAAACCTTTCTGAAACGTTTGAACTGTTATAGTTTTCAGTATAAAGTGTAGCCAAATGGGAATTATCGTTCATGCCCTTAGCTTGACTTTGGCTGTTGGGATAGGTTCCCTTTTGTGTTTCTTGTTCACTTCTTGATTTCCAAGCCCCTTGAGTTGTCTTGCTAGGACTTTGATTCCAATTTCCCCTTTTTGAATAGTTAAGAAAGGGGGAATAAAATTTTTTATTAGAATGCTGAAAGTGGCTATCACTATCCTGAAACAAATTTTTAGGTATATCTAAGAAAAAGTTTTTGTTAACATCTTGCTGAACTAAACTCCCGTTCGTAGCTACTGACATTGATTTAGGTAAAAGTAAAGTTCCATATCTCTCTATGAGGTACTGTTCTAACCACTGGCTGGAAACAAACTTTTTAGATAGGTACGGAGCATTGTTTAATTTATATTTAGCTTTGAATACTGGACAACTTTGAAGCCTTTTAACTCTATGTGAATCTAAAATAGCTGTTTCCTTTAAATGCTGTGATAACAAATAGGGAAACATATTTCTTACATCTAACTGCTGTAACTTTTTACCTTCGTAATACAATAAACTACGGGTAATTTTATTTAAAAAAGTTAAAGAAGAATAAAATCTGCCAGATGGTTTTCTTTCGGATTGCTTTGTTTTTCGGATGAATGTATGTTTACCATTAAGGAACATCACCAATTGTTTTAAAGCTCCATGATATGCTGAATATCTTCTCCATTTGGATTTATCTTTTGAGTCAAGTGGAAAAGTAATGGTATCCAAATATTTATTGAATAAATTTTTCTCTGCAATATTAAAATCTATGGAAAATTTAGTTCTATCAAAGAGTTTATATAATATTTTTTCATATTTTTCCACATAGGATTTGAATTTTTTATCATAATTTATTGGCTTTGAATTATCTAATACGATTATTTGTAGCCTTCGAAATGCATGAGAATTAGTGAAGCCATATCCAAAGCTTTGTCCTTTTATTTGGGCATTAAATGGACTTCTGGTTGTCAGCACATCGGATTCATACAAAAAGTTAAAGTAAAGTTTGTAATTATTACTACAACACTTTTTTAGTTTATTACTATGAATGTTTATCTTTTTGTGTGTTACGTGTAATTCCTTTTCATAATTATAAGATGTTAATTCAGTGGTGATTAAACTCAATAAAGACAATAGTTTTTTAGGGTCTATTTCGGTAGAATATAAATTAGCAGCTTTAATAAGTTCCTCAGTATTAATAGTTTCGGGAATTAAAAGTAGTAATTCATACTTAGATAATGCTTTGGGTATGGTATTTTCTGTCATTAGTTTTTTTTATTTAAAATCTGTTTTACTTTTTGAACTGTCCCTAAACTAACGTGACACAGTTTAGCTGTATCTCTCAAAGATTGTCCTTTTTTTAGATATTTTACAACTTCTTTATACTTATCTAAAACCTGCTCATCTGTTTCTTTTGACCCTTTTTCTCTACCTTTATAAATTCCTTTGGCTTTAGCTATTGCGATTCCTTCTCTCTGTCTTTCCAAGAGTGAATCTCGTTCCATCTCAGCAATATTGCCAATAACAGAGATAATTAATTTAAAGGCAGAATTGGGCTTACCATTAACTAAACTTTCAATTCCGAGATTGTCTACTTTCAAAACGATTTTCTTTTCATTTAGGAGCTCTAAAGTGGTTAAAATGTCAAATAAGTTTCTGCCGAGCCTATCAATGGAGTGAACCGAAATATAGTCTATTAAACCAGCTTCTATATCTTCAAGCATCTTTTTCCCTTCTAGTCTTTGGCTGAATGGTGTAGCCCCACTAATGATGTCAATGTAAAGCTTTTCATTGGGGTGGCTCTTCTGTAATTGTCTTCCAGTATTTTGATTTCCAGTAGAAACCCTTATATATCTTGCTTTCATTTGATTATAGTATAAAGCACCCTGATAGCAGGGTGCAAGGTTGTTGTTAATTTCTGAAATAGTATCCGTTTGAGGTTGAATAGTCATACATTAGATGTCTTGCTGTAGAAGTCCAGTCAATGTAAATGTATGAGGGTAAATTTTCGGGAATGCTACCATCCTGTTCTAACATTTCCTGTACAAAGTCTTCATCTGAGTTATGCTCACCAGAATAAGATTCCGAAACTTCATCCAATAGCCCTTGTATGTTTTGAAAGTAGTTGCCTCTACAATCTACATAGGCTTCAATAATGTCAAAATCTAAATCGGAATCATTGATTTTCTCTGCAATCTCGTAAATGTCCTTTGAAATATGACATTCACTTATTAAACCCTGATTGATAAAGAATTTTGGGGCTTCATAATCCTGAAACATAAACTCAGGGTCGGATTCATCAAAGTGCAACTCATACATTGCAGTAAGTAATTCGTCATAATCGGAGTAATCCGAAAGATTTAGCCATTTTCCGTACAAACTTGAATTGTTGTACTTGCGATACGTTCCCACATAAATGCAGGCATTTTGAAGACAATTTTGTAACTTTGCCATAGTCTATAATTTTAAGTAAGAGTTAAAATTTATTGATTTGCCTTGTTGTGTACCACCACATCAAGGCTTTTTTTTTATTAATTCAAATGTACAACATTTTTCTAAATGCGCCAAATTTAGAGTGGGTGCTTTTAGTATATTTTAAAACTTTTATATCATCTTTTTAAAAAACTTTTTCTGTGTCACCTTTAGACTTTAGTCTAAAAATGTTACTTGTCAAAAAAATAAATTTCAAAAAGTTTATAAATGTTTTTTTTGTAAAACTTACAGTAAAAAACTTATTTTAAAAGTGGGGGGGTATAGGAAAAAGAGTTAGAAGACTGGGGGATTGTATTCTATATCACTACTGGAGTAGTATAAATTTGAGATATTTCATTATATTTAACATCAATAACCTATAAAATTTTCTTAAAATGAGTGGTGATAAAGATATGTTTATCATAAATAAGATTTTCCCAAACGCAAAAGATATTTTTGCTGTATCAGGAAGACCTGTCTCTGAAATAAAAAATGATTGTCTTTTTGTATTTGATACAAACTCTTTGATATTACCTTATACAACAAGTTCAGAAAGCCTTGATGAACTAAAAAAGGTATATACAAAAATTATTCAAGAGAAAAGGTTTTTCATTCCAGGGCAAGTAGCACGTGAGTTTGCAAGAATCAGACCTGAGAAAATTAAAGAAGTTTTCCAACAATTGACAAAAAGTAGAAATAGCATACCATCACTAGGAATAGGTAAATACCCATTGTTAGATGGTATAAAAGAATATGACGAGCTGTTTGCAAAAGAAAGTGAAATCAATTCTTTAGTAAAAGACTATACAAAACAATTAGGAAAAGTTATTGAGCATGTTAAGGAGTGGTCTTGGAATGACCCTGTAAGTCAGCTTTACAAAGGTTTGTTTACGGATGAAGTAATCTATGATATTGAATTGGATGAGGTGAAAATGAAACAAGAGCTAGAGTATAGATATGAAAATAAAATTCCTCCTGGATATGAGGATAGAAACAAAGAAGATGGAGGGATTGGTGATTTATTAATATGGTTTACTATTCTAGAGCTAGCTGAGAAACATACAAAAGATATAATTTTTATATCTGGTGATGAAAAGAAAGATTGGTTTTATCAAAGCGAGAAACAGAGTTTATATCCTAAATTTGAATTAACTGCTGAGTTCAGAAGTAAAGCTCCTGGTAAAACATTTAGTATCATTAAACTTTCTGAACTTTTAGAATTATATGGAGTAGATGAGAAGGTCGTAAAGGAATTAGAGCATGAAGAACAAGAAACTTTACATTCAGATTCATTAACCTTTAATAAATCTGATATTCAATCTAAAATTGTACAGTGGATAAGGAATAACTATAAATATCAGAATCTAATCAGCATTAATAATATTGATTTTCCCAGAATATCAATAAGTGTTGAAAATGGAAGAGGCAGGATAGGTTTTGAAATAATTGATTTTACTAGTATTGGTAATTTGAAATCTAGAGTTTTACAAGTGTTAAAGCAGATTCGTACTTCTACTAATCAATATGAAAAAATATGTTTCATTATCGCATATGGTGACTTTATGATGATGGAGGAGGTGGTTAATAGCCTTGATGCAATTAAATCAATACTTCTTATGTCAGATACAGATTTTAATGTAGAAATTATTCCCGGATTCATTAAGAGAGATGGGTTTGAAAAAATCTTTCAATAGACTTAGTTAATGAATTTTTGGATTAAGGACAATGCAATGATTTAATTTCATTTTGTAAAGCTTTGAACATTATCTTTATCTCTTCAAAATTGTTGCTGGGAGTTTCAAGTTCCTTTGTGTTAACGCTTCCAGCAAATTCCCAAATTTCTAGAATGTCTTTCCATTCAATCTCATAAGGTTCATAGAAAAGATTGTCAGAACTCACAAAAGTGCCAGAATTATCAAGTTTACCAAACCTTTTGTAAACTATACCGTCTCTAGTGACGAACATATAACTTTTACCTTTCTTCAAGTCTTCTTTACTTTCAAGGTATTTTCCGATTATGTGAGTTCCATCATTGTAAGGAGGCATAGAATCTCCCTCAACAGGAAAAGCTCTGTACTTACCATTTCTTAAAAAGGGAAGAGACATATGTTGTAAACGCTCAATGTAGTCAGGGTCATTGTAGCCAGTAAGATAACCCATCTTTCCTTTATGAGGGATAATCTCAATTTTATTTTCACCAGTTTTTCCAACTTTGATAGGTAAGACAATTCGGTTATCAGGAAGCTTTAAAATATCATCAATTGAATATCTTTTCAAATCAATAGTCAGTAATAAATCAATACTAATTTTATAATATCTTGAAACACTAATTAGAATTTCGGGTGATGGACTGTTAGCCGAATCTTCATACTTAGCGTATCTACCACGTGTAATGTTAATGCTATCAGCAACACTTTGTTGTGATACTCCAAGCTTACCTCTCAAATACCTGATGTTTTCTGAAAAAATTGACATTGCTATAAATTGTAGCAACAAAGTTACAATTATTTGCTATAAAACGTACTAGTTTTGTTTCATGAAACGGAGTATTGTACACATGGATTTGGATACTTTTTTTGTCTCTTGTGAAAGGCTTAAAAACTCAGAACTTATTGGGAAGCCTGTAATTATAGGAGGCGGAGATAGAGGTGTTGTTGCTTCATGTTCCTATGAAACAAGATTTTTTGGAGTAACAAGTGCAATGCCTATAAAAATGGCTTTAAGGCTTTGCCCAGAGGCAAGAGTGATTAAAGGAGATATGGAAATGTACTCTAACATGTCGCATACTGTAACAGAAATTATTCAGGAAAAAGTACCTGTCTTAGAAAAAGCCAGTATTGATGAATTTTATTTGGATTTATCAGGAATGGATAAGTTCTTCGGATGCTATAAATGGACTACCGAAATTGCCTCTAACATAACGAAAGAAACTGGATTGCCCATCAGCTTTGCATTGTCAACCAATAAAACTGTTTCTAAGATAGGAACAGGAGAATCTAAACCAGTTGGCAGATTACAAGTACAAGAGGAACTAGTAAGACTATTTTTAAATCCTCTTTCCATAAAGAAGATTCCAATGGTCGGAAATCAAACTTTCCAACTACTATCAAGAATTGGTGTAAGAACGATTCAAACTCTTTCTGAAATGCCAGTTGAGGTTTTGCATCAGCTAATAGGAAAAAATGGTATTGAGCTGTCTAAAAAAGCAAACGGGATTGATGAGACACCTGTAGTACCTTATAGTGAAAGAAAGTCCATTTCAACGGAAAATACCTTTGCACAAGATACAATAGACATCCAAGGAATTAAAAGTATTTTATCTGGTATGGTTGAGCAATTGGGATTTCAACTTAGAAAGGAAAAATGGTTGACTTCAACTGTAGTGGTGAAAATCAGATATAGCAATTTTGATACTGAAACTAAACAATTTAAAATTCCATATACATCAGCAGACCATACTTTGCTCAAGTACGCATTAGAACTCTTCAATAAACTTTATACAAGAAGAATTAGGATAAGATTGATTGGAGTCAAATTTACAGGCTTGGTACATGGTTGTCATCAAATGAACTTGTTTGAGGATACAGAAGAGCTGATATCATTATATCAGACTATGGATTATTTGAAACATAGGTTTGGTAGTAATAGTGTCATGAAAGCTTCAGGATTTCTAAAATAAATAACATGTTTATAAATTGTCATTCATATCATAGTTTACGATACGGAACAATCTCGATTGAAGAATTGGTTCAACAGGGTGTTGAATCTGGGACTAAAGTTTTAGCCCTTACAGACATTAATACGATTACTGGAATTTATGATTTTTACAAGCTGTGCAAGAAGAATGAAATCAAACCTGTGGTTGGGGTTGAGGTAAGGGTTGAGAATGAATTTTATTATATCTGTTTAGCTAAGAATAGAAATAGTATAAGTGAAGTAAATCGAATTTTAACAAACTATAATTGCGATGGAATTGAAATCCCTAAAACTAATCCTAAGTTGATAGATACTTATGTTATTTATCCCCTTGGCAATCTTCCTGAAGTGTTGTTTGAGAACGAGTTTATAGGCGTAAAGCCAGAAGAATTAAATCTTTTAATTAAGCCTGAGTTAAAGAAATTAATAGGCAAAATGGTTGTTTTACAATCAGTAACCTTTCAAACCAAAAGAGAATACAATTTGCACAAGATATTACGGGCTGTTGATAATAACACTTTACTGACAAAACTTTCAGTAAATGACTGTTGTGGAGAGAATGAAAAATTTATTAGTATTTCAGACCTCTCAAAAAAGTATAAACATTATCCAGAAATAATAGAAAATACAAAACGAATTCTGAATGATTGTGAAGTTGAATTTGACTTCTCAACTCCTAAAAATAAGAAATACTATACAGATAGTAAGGAGAATGATTTTAAGCTACTCAAGCAACTTGCCTACAAGGGACTACAACAGAGATATCCTAATGATAAAAGTATTGCATTGGCAAGAGTAGAAAAAGAGCTTGAAGTTATAGACCAGCTAAACTTTTGTGGATATTTTCTTATCACTTGGGACATTATTCAATACAGTAATGAGATGGGATTTATGCATGTTGGAAGAGGAAGTGGGGCAAACAGCATTGTAAGTTTCTGTTTAGGGATTACTGATATCTGTCCATTAGAATTGGATTTGTACTTTGAAAGATTTCTTAATCTAAATAGAAAAACACCACCAGATTTTGATATCGATTGGGGGTGGGAAAACCGAGACGCTATATTAAGATACATCTTCAATAAGTATGGAAAAGACTATGTAGCATTTTGTGGAACTAATGTTGAGTTTAAGTACAAGTCTATTTTTAGGGAGGTTGGAAAAGCTTTTGGATTGCCAAAAGAAGAACTTGATGTTTTGGCAACGAAGTCAATAAATGAACATGATGATAACTCAGTGTTCCGTTCTGTTCATAAATATGGAAAGCTTTTAGAAAAATTTCCTAATCAAAGAAGTATGCATGCTTGTGGAATCTTAATTTCTGAAGAGCCAATCACAAACTTTACAGCATTAGAAATGCCACCAAAAGGATTTCCTATTGTTCAATTTGATATGCATATTGCAGAGGACATAGGCTTTGAAAAGTTTGACATTTTATCTCAGAGAGGATTGGGAACAATCAATGATACAGTTAAGTTAATCGAAGAAAAAAGAGGTTTAAAGGTTGATATTAGAAATACTGCAATTTCTAAGGATGAGGTAAGTTGTAATAAATTTTTGAGTAAAGGAAAAACCATTGGGTGCTTTTACATAGAAAGTCCTGCTATGAGAGGTTTGTTAAGAAGGCTTAAATGTGATAACTACAAAGTTCTGGTTGCAGCATCGTCTATTATAAGACCTGGAGTTGCTCAAAGTGGAATGATGAAGGAGTACATTTTCAGGCATAACAATCCAGATAAATTTGAATATTTTCATGAAGTTTTTGAAAAGGAATTAGGAGAAACCTATGGCATTATGGTTTATCAGGAGGATGTGATAAAGATTGCTTTGCATTTTGGAGGCTTATCAGCTCCTGATGGTGATATCTTGAGAAGAGCTATGAGTGGTAAAGGAAGGTCACTTTCAGCACTACAGAAAGTAAAAGACCACTTTTTCGAATCATGTAAAGAAATAGGACACCCAGAACAATTGTCAAAAGAAGTTTATAGGCAGATTGAATCCTTTGCGGGCTATTCATTTTGTAAAGCTCATTCGGCTTCCTATGCAGTAGAAAGTTATCAAAGTTTGTATTTAAAGGTTTATTACCCTCTTGAGTTTATGGTGTCTGTAATAAACAATCAAGGAGGTTTTTATAGAACAGAGGTTTACATCCATGAAGCAAGAATGTCTGGTGCTAAAATTATGAATCCCTGTGTTAACAAAAGCGAATACAAAACTACTTTGTACAATGATGAGGTGTATCTTGGACTCATGCATTTAGAAAAACTGGAAATTAGATTAGGACAGTTTATTCCAGAGGAAAGAAAGAAAAACGGGGATTTTCAATCTCTAGAAGACTTTGTGAAAAGAGTTCCTGTAGGAGTTGAAACAATACAGATATTAATTTTTATTGGAGCATTTAGATTTACAGGTAAGAGAAAGCATGAATTACTTATTGAAGCAAGGTTTTTGCTATCTGAGAATAAATTTGATTTTAGATACTTAACATTACTGGAAGAGCCACCAAAGAATTATAAACTACCAAAGGTTGACATACATAAATTTGAAGATGCATTTGATGAAATAGAAATTTTAGGTTTTTCAGTTTCTTATAGCCCTTTTGATATTTTACAAACAAAATACAGAGGTAGTGTAATGGCTAAAGACTTAACAAAGTACCATAAACAAGAAGTGAAAATGTTAGCTTATCTGATTTCAAGAAAGCATGTGCCAACCAAGAGAGGAACCATGTTTTTTGGTACTTGGATTGATGCAGAAGGAGAGTACTTTGATACGGCTCACTTTTCTGATTGTCTAGAAAAGTATCCATTTCAAGGTGGGGGGTGTTATTTGCTCTTTGGAACTGTTGAAGTTGACTTTCATTTTCCAACAATTACAATTACCAAAATGGCAAAGATGCCATTTATTCCAGACCCACGATACTCTCTTGATAAAGAGATGGCTCAAAAAAACCAGACAAACATGAGGGAGGATGTTAGTATGACTTTTAGAAAACCATACCCACAAGAGCAAGAAATTGGATTACCTAGACATAAAATGATTTAGATATTTAATTTCACTAAAAAATTACTACCACTGATAGAATTCAATTATCAAATTAACAAAACCTATAAACCCTTTTTTGAGTGTACACTTTGAATGATAATTTATATCTTAGATGTTTATAAAACTAATAATAAATAACATAACCGTGTACTTGTCAAACATAAAACTTTGGAATTTTAGAAAATTTGGTACTGACGAAGAATTCGAAATAGCTAAACCGAATTTAAATTTAAATCTAACTGAAGGAGTCAATGTGATTATTGGTGAAAATGATTCAGGTAAAACATCTATTATTGATGCTATAAAACTAGTTTTGAGAACGCATAGTTATGAATACATTAGAGTTGATGATAAAGATTTTTTCAATAATACAAATCGTTTCCGTATACAATTAAAATTTGAAGGATTATCTCCAGAAGAAGCTAAAAACTTTACTGAATGGTTAGGCTGGCATAAGATTGGAGAAAAAGTAGAACCTTTTCTTAACCTTGTTTATGATGTAAAGAGAAACGGTAAAAAGATATTACCTGTAGATGTAAAAGCAGGAGTAAATGATGATAGCTATTTACTTACAGCAGAAGCAAAAGAATATTTGAAAGTTACATACTTAAAACCTTTGCGAGATGCAGAAAATGATTTGATTGCAAAGCGTAACTCACGATTGTCACAAATTCTTTTAGGTGATGATGGATTTAAAGGAGAGGAAAGTGACCATGAATTATTACAAATTTTTTCAGGCTTAAAAAGTAATTTGGAAAGTTACTTTAATGAAGTAAATGAAGAAGGTCAAGCTAAAGTTGGCAAACAAATAAAAGATAAAATTGATGGCTATGTTAAGGATTTTTATGGAAATGATTATGAAACTGAATTTGAAGCGTCTTCTAACAATATAAAAAATATACTCGAAAAACTCACATTGTCTTTAAAAGGTGAAGCAAACCCAGGTTTAGGAACTCTAAATCGCTTGTTTATGGCTGCTGAGTTACTTCACTTAAACAAATCAAACTGGACTGGATTACGCCTTGGGTTAGTGGAAGAATTGGAAGCACATTTACACCCACAAGCACAAATGCAAGTTATTGAAACCCTTCAAAAACTTGACAAAATTCAACTCATTCTTACAACTCATAGCCCAAGTTTAGCTTCGAAACTTAAACTTGAAAATTTAATTGTTTGTAACAATGCAAATGCTTTTCCTATGGGGACTACATATACTAAATTGGGTGAAGAAAATTACAAGTTTTTAGAAAAATTTTTAGACACAACAAAAGCAAATTTATTTTTTGCTAAAGGTGTGATTTTAGTTGAAGGTTGGGCAGAAGAAATTTTAATTCCAAGCATTGCCAATGCGGTTGGAATCAATTTGACTGAGAAGGGGATTTCTATTGTAAATATTGGGCATGTTGGTTTTGACCATTACGCTAAAATTTACTTACGACAAACCGAACCAAATATGAAAGTTCCTGTCGCAGTAATTACAGATTGTGACGTTAAAGAATATGAAAAAAAACTTAGGCTAGATAATAACGGAAAGCCGGTCAAAAATGATAAAGGTAAAAATCAATATGAATTTGTAAAAATAGATGTTCAGAAAATAACACAACAAGAGATAATAAAAATAAATAAAAAATCAGAAAGTAATGTAAAATACTTTCCTGCACCAAATTGGACTTTAGAATATTCAATATTTAAATCAACTACTTTTGGTACTGTGTTTCAGGACGTAGTCAAAGAAGTTCACAAAGGTACAGAGTGGACTATTGATTTTGAAAAAACACTTGCAGAAAAATTGATAAACAAAGGATTGAAGAAAACCGAAATTGCTTATCAGATTGCACATGTTATCGATGAAGATGTGAAAGCTGGATTTCAGAAAATTAAAATTTCAAACACTACAAATGATACGATTAATTATATTATAAATGCAATCAAGTATGTCGCAGGTAATTAACGTTACAGAAGATGAAATTCACTATGCTGAACAATTACTCCTACCTAAGGGTAAAGTATTTGAACGTGAACATAAAGATTTTATTCGTGATTTTACAGTTTTAGATTTACAAGCTGTACCTGGTAGTGGTAAAACGACAGCTTTACTTGCTAAATTAATTATCCTTGAACGTAAACTTCCATTTACTGATGGCTCTGGAGTTTTGGTTTTATCACATACTAATGCGGCTATTGATGAGATAAAAGAAAAAATACAAAAACACTGTCCTAAACTCTTTTCTTATCCTAATTTCATTGGTACAATACAAAGTTTTGTAGATGAGTTTTTAGCTATACCAATCTATAATCTTAAGTTCAAAAAGAAATTAGATTGGATTGATTCAGAAAGATATCAAGACGAGTTGGTAAAGCTCTTTAATATTATTGCCTGGAATAAAGATTATGAAGAACCTACCAAATGGTTTTATCAAAGACATATAAATAAAGCCACTTCAGAAGCCAATGGTAACGATTCTCTTAAAAAAGAACTATGTAAAAAGTATATAGAAAAGGAAATTCGCGACTTACATTATGATTTTATCACTAACGAGATAAAAAATAGTAATAATGATGTTCTCTTGAAAGATGTAACAAACAAAAAATTTATTGGGTTGAAAACAATAATTTTAGAAGTATTGAAAAGGGGAATAATGTCATACGATTATGCCTATCATTTTGCGGAGTTCTACATTCATAAAATTCCCGTAATTAAAGAAATCTTGCAAAAACGCTTCTCGTTTGTTTTCGTTGATGAAATGCAAGACATGGACACACATCAGTATAATCTCTTAGAGAAAATTTTTTATGATGGCGGAAGTAGTGTCTCAAAAATTCAAAGAATTGGTGATAAGAACCAATCAATCTATAACTCAGTCAAAGTGACAAATATTTGGTATGATAGAGCAAAAGTACTTAGACTTAACGGAAGCCAACGACTAAGTAAACCGATTGCTAACGTTTTGAAAAAATTTGCCTTGCATACCGACCAAACCTTCGACATTGTTGGAAGAAATGAATGTGATATAAAACCTCATATTTTAGTTTTTGAAAATAATAAAATCGAAAATGTTATTTCTTGTTTTGCTCAACTTGTAAAAAAGTATAAGTTATCTGATTCAAAGAAACCCATCAAAGTTGTTTGTTGGAATACTGATTGGAAAGACGACGAAACAAGTCGAAATGATGCGACAAAAATTCGGTTGGAAGATTACTATAAAGATTTTAAAAAACAAAAAAAGAAATTAAACCAAGATTTTGATAACTTGTTCAGTTATTTAGTTTACTATGAAAAAAAGAACACATTAGAACCATTACGTAAAAATCTTTTAAACGCTTTAGTTAAAATCTTACGTATAGAAAATATCAACGCTCATGATGAAAAACCTTATACTAAGAAAAAGTTGATTGACTTTATTCGTGACAGTAATATTGAAAAGTATGATGAATTGAATTTGAACCTTTTTAATTGGTCGATAGGAATACTACAAGGGGAAACAAATGAAGTTTTATTGAAAATGAAAGAATATTTGCCAACTATGCTTACTATTTTTGATAGGACTATTTCTAAAAGTTCAGAATTTATTAATAAGAAAGTTGAGATTTCTGAAGATATAATTAGTGATTTAAATAAAGCTAACTATTATGTAAAGGATGGATTTGAAATTGAAATAACAAGTGTTCACGCAGTAAAAGGGCAAACACATTGTGCTACTTTGTATCTTGAATCTTATTATCATAAAGATGGAAAAGGAACAAATTCTAAATCTTATGAGTCACAAAGATTGGCACAACAGTTTCTAGGAATGAAAGTACAAGCAAATGTTGGAAACAGAAGCAAGCAATCTGCAAAGATGGTATTTGTTGGTTTCTCAAGACCAACCGACCTGCTTTGTGTAGCAATACATAAAGATAGATTTGACAATCAACTGAAAAAAATTGATAGAAGTATATGGAATATAATTACTGTATAATTCATTTTACTTAAATTATCCAAAAATCATCAAGTTGCTTAACTTGTTGGATTGCAAAATAATATGTAATATTAAAACTTATTTCACATAAAAGTGTTAAGTTATTTAAAAAACATTGTAGATGATTTCATATTTAGTTGCAGGAACATTAACTCTTGGGGCAGTAGGTTGGATAACCAATACTATTAGAGAGCGGAAAGAACGAAAAATAAAAGAAGGAAACGAAAAATTAGAGAAGGAAAGGTTAATTAATCTTTTCAAATCCATTCTTCCTAGTGTCTATTCAGTAAATCGGAGTTTTCGAACTTTGACGAGCAATACGAATGGATATTTCTCAAACTATAAACTTGCTCAATGGAGAGAAAAGTATAGTGAAATACTGAAAAATACTATTTTTCAACAATCATTTAAAAACATAGGTTTAACATCTTCAGAAGAAAAGGAGATTGTTTTTTTTAAAAATCTTATCAGTAATGATGAAAACTCTCGTGAAAATTTTAATAATGAATTTTTAAAGTATGAATTAAAGCAAACCCAATCTCTATTGAGTAACATTGATGGTGGCAAATCTTTAGATGAACAACAAAGAGAAGCCATTATACGTGATGAAGATAATAGTTTAGTTATAGCAGGAGCTGGTTGTGGAAAGACTACAACAATTATGGGTAAAGTAAACTACCTTAATAGAAGTCTTAATGTTTCGCCTGAGAAGATTCTTTTAATTTCATTCACAAATCAAAGTGCAAAAGACTTAGCCAACAAAGTAAACATTACTGGAATTGACGCTAAGACATTCCATAAATTAGGATTAGACATTATAAAAGATGTTGAACAAGCAAAGCCATCATTATACAATGCAGATGAGTTACCCTATTTTATAAAAGATACATTTAAAAAGTTACTATCTGATGAAAGATACCTTAGGGTTTTGACAAGGTACTTCACAGATTTTATAAAGATTAGTAAAAGTGATTTTGAATTTAAGAATCAGGCAGAACATATACAGCATCTTAAAGACCAAAATTTTAGACCCTATAAAAAAGTTGAAGTTAAAGTAAATAACAAATTAACAGTTCTAAGGGAAATTGTAAAAAGTCAAGAAGAGTGCAAAATAGCCAATTTTTTATTATTTAACGGCATCGATTATAGATATGAGGAGCCTTATGAGGTAGTTACAAAAACTTTAGACCACAGACAGTACGAACCAGATTTTAGTTTATACCAAGGAAATAGAAGGATTTATTTAGAACACTATGCATTAGATAAGAGTGGAAATGTTCCCCCTTTTTTTGCTAACGAAAATACTAGTTTAGAGAAAGCAAAGATGAATTACCATACTGGAATTCGTTGGAAAAGGGAAACACATACAGAAAATGAGACTGTTTGTATTGAAACCTTTAGCTACCAGTTTAAAGATGGAACCGTTGAGAAAAGTCTTACTAGCTTACTTAAATCTAAAGGTTTTAACATTAAACCTTTATCTGAAGAAGAAAAGTGGAATTTAATTCAAGAGACTGCATCTGATGAGGTAACATCTCTGATTGCTTTATTTACGACTTTCCTAAATCTTTATAAATCGGCAAACATCACCTACGAAGAGCTAAAGAATAAAATTAAAGCTAAATCAGGCTTTGATAAAGAAAGATGTGAATACTTTATTGAACTATTTTATCCACTCTACAAAGCTTATGAAGAAATGTTGAAAAGAAAACAGCAGATTGATTTTAGTGATATGATAAATCAAGCTGTAAACTATCTTGAAAGAAACAAATATGTACATCAATACAAGTATCTCATTATCGACGAGTTTCAAGACATCAGTGTAGGAAGATACAAGCTCATTGATGCTTTTAAAAAACAAAGTGAGAATGTTAAATTATTTGCTGTCGGTGACGATTGGCAGTCAATATATCGCTTTACTGGTAGCGACATAAGTTTGTTCAATAGTTTCGAAAAATACTTTGGATTCACCAATACATCAAAGATAGAGACTACTTATCGGTTTGGTTTACCAATGATAGACATTTCTGGGAATTTTGTTATGAAAAATCCCGCACAAATTAAAAAAAGTCTTAGAAACAAGTTGGAAACTCAATCTGACATGGAAATTTTTTACACTTTTTCTGATGATAATGATGATACAGGGGCCTTAGAAAAAGCTATCAATAAAATAATCGAGTCTAAGATATTAAGTGGTGATGCCGAACCAACTGATGATGAAATAAAAGATATCCTATCGCATAAATACTATTTAATTGGCAGATACAACCACGACCTTAACAGAGTAAAAGTAGAGCAGACTAAGTTCAAAATTATAAAAGAAAACACTATAGAATATAAGTATAGTGAAAGATTAAAAGTTAAATTGGAATTCTTTACTGCACATAGGTCAAAGGGATTAGAGGCTGAATATACATTTGTATTAAATTGTAATTCTGGAAGACTTGGATTTCCATCTGAAATGTATGATGACCCCGTTCTCTTGCTACTATTGGGTGGTTCTGAAACATATCCCAACAGTGAAGAAAGGAGGCTTTTCTATGTCGCATTAACTAGGGCAAAAGTGAAAACTTCTCTAATTGCCAATAAGAGGTTTGCTTCAAAATTTATTATTGAGCTGGATGAAAGCCAGAATAACAAAGTAAATGGCAACCTAAAGTGTCCAAATTGTCGTTCAGGTGACTTAGAAGTGAAAACAGGATTTGGAATTAAAGATAAAAAAAAGTGGGCTTTTTATGGCTGTTCAAACTTTGCAATCTATGATTGTAAGTACAAAAGATGGCTTACTGACGCTCAAATAAAAATATTGGATAACTAGTAAGTACAGTATATTTAAACTGTTATAGAAAATCTGATTAGTCTATATACAAGATATTTAGAAAATTTCTTTCTGAACATGAATTTTAATATTAAAATGATAAACTAACTTAAAGTAACATATGAAGTATATATTACCTGTTCCTGAACTACAAATTGGAGATATTTTGATGGTGAATAGAAATGATACAACAGCATCTAGGATACGAGAAAAAACCAACAGTAATTATTCACACGTTTTGATTTATCGAGGTGATAATTGTTTTTTAGAGTCTGATGGCTTAGGGGTTACTTCTGTTAATCCGTGTAGGTTGCTATTTGAAAAATTTGAAGATGCTTGTGTTTTAAGATTGAAAGATATTTCAGAGCTTAGTAAACTAGCACAAAGTATAGGAAATGCTGCAAATAAAATTGGAACTAGTTATGCTAGCCCAAAAGAAGTATTACGAGGTATAAATTGCGAGGATGAGGAAGTGGTTGCAAATCAACCAAATAGGCAGTTTTGTACACGATTTGTTGCGCAAATTTACAAAGTAGCAGGACTGCCAATTGTGAAAAATGCAGATTACTGTTCACCAAAGGATTTTGAAGATAGCAGTATGCTATTTAATCTAAATATTTCTTTATTAGAAGCTTCTCAGAAACAGATTGATTTTGCTAATGAAAAGAATCCTCCAATTCAGCTTTCAAATGATGCTACTTATAACTTTTTTGAAGGTGTTAGAGCTATTGTGAGTGAAGATATCCAAACATTTCCTCAAGCTGAAGAGTTTTTGCTGTCTAACCCTCAGTTTGATGAGCAAATCACTACAATTCTTGAAACGACAGATTACTTATGGGTAGGTGATTTTGAGAGGGAATTGAATTCACATTTATATGATTTTGATTCATTTATACAGTATTATGGGTTTGAGGATGCCTTAAATTATGCAATATCAGATTTACAAAATGAAATTAATAGAACTTTTAATTTTAGAAATTCTATTGATAAGTATAAGAAATTGTATGATGAAACTTCGTTAAAGTATTTTGATGTTCATTATAAATGTTATCAAAGGCAATTACAGTTCTCACAAGAAAGGTTTACAGTATTTAGCCAAGTTATAATGAGTAGGCATGATTATGGTTACTAATCTTTAGTTTATGATAAAATGTATTTCAAGAAAGTAATTAATAATTTATATTTGTAAATAGTAATATGTATCCTTTCTAAAGATACTAAACTTGGGAACATTTTCGGACACAAAATAAAAAAAGAGAAAATGTAATTATTTAGAAATAAATAAGTTACATCTTCTCTTAAGCTTGAAAAGTGGAGTTGGAGGGATTCGAACCCTCGTCCAAACAAGCAATACATAAGATTTCTACATGCTTATTCTGCTATTGATTTTCGACTGGAGGCAGAGAGCAGACACCCAACTTCCAGCTTATCTTCTGAGGTTTTCGAGTTTTAGCCAAAGCATCTAAAACCTTATTTCTACATTCCTATATCTCAGGATCAAACGCCGTAGAACGGAGCATTTGTGAGACATCTTGCTTCCTTACTATCTTCGGGAAAGCGCTTGAATCTTACTTTATTCGGATTAAGCTGCAAGAGCGAACTCTTCGTTGCCAGTTAAAAGTTTGTAGCAAGGGATTAAAGAGATCGCGCTACGGTTCTCTGCATGCTTACTTACCCATTGACCTTGCTGTCGAAACCAGTCAACCCCATTAGATAAGATTGCAAAGATAATTTTTTTTGTTTAAATATGGTTAATAATAGACAAAGCATTTTTAAGAATGTCGTTTTAATCAAAAAAATGTCAGAATTTGCATCCTGACATTTTAAAATTTAATCTAATCTCTATTTTTAAGTAAAACCCATCCCGACAACTGAACCGGTTTTTTAGTTCTGCGGTCTTCCCAGAATAATTTATACCAATAAGTTCCGGTTGGCAGAGGTCTTTCTAGATGTCGTCCGTTCCAGATAGGATTTTTTGTGCTGGCATTAAATATAGATTTTCCATATCTATCGAATATACTTCCTTGAAAATTTCCGTATTTGCTGATTTCGCTGAAGTCGATAACATCATTTTTACCATCACTGTTTGGGGTGATAACATTAGACATGAAGAAAGTATAATATTCCATGTCGGAATAACAAAGCGCACCTCTGCTTTTTACTCTGATTGAATATTGAGTGTTTCTGAGAACATTTGTAAAAATATTTGAATTCTGCCAGCTAACTCCTCCGTCAATAGAATATTCTAACGGTAAATTTCCATTATTTTTCACATTGATTGTTAAAATATTGTCTTTGTAAATTACTTCCAGGATTTCTGGAGTTACAGTGTAAGAAACCGTAGCTGTGAATATTTTAGAACAAACTCCATTACTGATGATTACAGTATAAGTTCCGGCTAATTCAGTGGTTATTGTTTGTGTTGTAGCTCCTGTACTCCAATTGTAGGTGTAATTTTGTCCTGATCCTGCGTCTAAAGTTGCTTTGTCACCTTTACACATTTCAACATTACGTAAGGTAGAAACGATTTCAGGAACAACTTTAATTGTAATTGATGCTGGAGTTTGAGCAGTACAGCCATTAGCACCGATTCCTGTTACAGTGTAGATTGTTGTCGTCGTTGGAGAAACAATTTGAGTATTTCCGTTCCCTGTAAGACCTGTCCAAGTATATGTAACTCCTCCAGAAGCACTAAGTACAACAGATTCTCCTTGACAAATAGTGAGCTTTGGAGCAGTAACAATCAGAATAGGAGGTGTTGTATTTTTTATTACGGTTACAGAATTTTGTTTGGTACAACCTAATGAACTGGTAATAGTAAGTGTATAAGTTCCACTATTGTTTACGGTTGGTGTTAAAGTATTAGCTCCCGATACAATAGTTCCACCACCAGTTGCAGTCCATAAAAATGTGCTTCCTAATTGATATACAGAAGAAGTTGCGTTTAATGTAACTTGTGAATTGGTACAGGTAATTTGCAATGGAGTGTCAATATTTACTAAAATAGCAGGGCTCATTGTTACAGTTGCAGATTTTTGATATTGACATCCTGTAGGTGTAGTAACTGTTACTGTGTAAACTCCCGAAGCTGTCACGGTATTTGTTGGCGTGCTTGCTCCATTTGACCATGAAAATGTATTTCCTGTACCATTTGCTGTAGCTGTCAAAACTGACGAAGCGCCATCACAAGGTGTTAAATTTCCTGTAATTTGAACATTTGGATCTGTGCCTTGAGCAATTGTAATTGATGCAGGATCGCTCGTACAATTTCCGTTATTATTGGTTAAAGTATAAGTTCCAGCAGTATTTACGGTAATACTTTGGGTATTTTGACCTGTTGACCAAGTATTTCCTGTAGCAAAATTAGAGGTTAAAGTAATTATATTGTTTGTACAGATTAGATTTGAAGAAGCAGTAATCGTTGGAATTGGTTTTTGATTGACAATTAATTGTAATTCCGCAATTTTTGAACAGGTTGAAGATTTTACTCTTATATAAATGGTTGCACTTCCTGAAGTGTAAGTCGCTGGGGTAGAAATAGTATTTGTATTTCCAGCTAAAGCATCTGACTGATTGATATAATAATCAAAATTGATACTCGATGTTGTGCTGATATTTGGCTGTGCTGAGGTTAGGTCAAAAGTTGCCGTCGCAGAACCTGAACATTGACTTAAACTTGAATTCTGCACAGTCGGAACAACTCCCTGTGTCACCGTAACGGATTTTTGATAAAGACAATTTCCTGGAGTTTTTACAGTTACGGTATAAGTTCCCGCCGTTGAAACGGAAGTACTGTTTCCTATTCCCCCATTTGACCATGTGTAAATATTTCCCGTTCCATTAGCTGTAGCTGTTAACTGTGTCGGAGATTCACATAAAACAAGATTCCCCGCAATTTGTACATTCGGATCTGTATCCTGAGTGATTACAACAGAGGCTTGCGGACTTGTGCATGTTCCGTTAGTGCTTGTTAATGTGTAAGTTCCTGGTGTTGTTATGGTGATGGATTGAGTAGTTGCTCCGGTAGACCATGTGTTGCCGGTTGCGTTGTTGGAAGTCAATATTATATTTCCGCTAGGGCATAGAGTAGTGGTCGTAGAGCTTATATTGGCTGTTAAACTTTTATTTTTGAAAATAATTGCATTCGTTTGTTTACATGCATTAATTACACTCGTCGGATTATTCGGATCATGATAACTTACATTATAATAATAGATATTCGTTGTATTAACTGTGATTGGAGTGGTGATAGGGTTGTTTCCGGTCGTCGCATCATTAACATTGTTAAAATAAGACACCGTGAAATTCGGATTCCCATTTATTATTCCTGCAGATAATGAGCTGAAATCAAAAGTGTTACTATTGTTGCAGATGGAGATTTCTCTGGGCGAATTGGCACTCGGTCCCGGGCTTCCAGGAGCAATAAAAGGATTGGGAGCCAACGTAGAGTTGTTGAAAGGTGAAACAAATGTTGCTGTTCCTCCCCAAGTTAGATTAAAGGTATATACGGTTGTAGACCAATTGTCAAGGTATAAATAATAGGTTTGTCCGGCTACTACATCCATATATTTGCAATAAGGATCGGTAGCTCCTCCTCCGGATGTTGTGTTGGTGTTGGTCATGTTCATTCCGGTGCTCGTAAGGGCTCCCGATGCATTACATCTGATTGGGAATCCTCGGTTGGAGCAGCTTACATTCGGTCCGTAAATAGCCCAGTCGTAATCCACAGGTCCTGTAGGAACTAGGTTAAATGTAAGTGTTCCACTTGTTGCAATCGTGAATTTGTACCAAACCGAATTATGTTCACCGGTCGACAGGCATCCCCCAAGGTTTTCGTAAGTATTTCCGATTCCTGATGGAGTATAATTTATATTCGAATTTCCACAAACTGTAATCGCAGAAGTACAATCTTCCTGTGCGAAAACGGTATTATGAAGGATGAATAAAAATGAAAATAATAATTTTTTAATCATTGCTTAGTAAATAACAAGGGTGCGTTTATGTTTTTTTGTCAAAAAAAAGATCATTCTAAGATCTCGGAAAAATGATAAGATCTTATATGAATAGCGATGAATAAAGGAATTGAAATTATAGAAAACTTCATATCCTTAAAAGAGAAAAGATTAGGTGGGTAACAATAATATAGCTTTCATATTTGTTTGAATGTTAGTTTTTTGCAAAAATAAATAAAATAACAATAGATCAAGATAATTAATTTTATTTTGATATATATATTATCGTTTAGTTGTAATATTTCCTGTATTTAAGTTAATTTTTTAGGATAAGCATAAAGTTTTTTATAGTTGATTAAACCTTATAAACACTCCAAATAGATTCTTTTCCGGATAAATTTTAAATATTAATTAAAATAAAATTTTGTGGCTTAAGATAAAATGTATACTTTTGCAACTCAAAATGAGATGTAAAATATGTTAATAATTCCTGTAAAAGATGGTGAATCCATCGATAGAGCACTAAAGAAATATAAAAGAAAATTTGATAAAACGGGTACAGTTCGTCAATTGAGATCTAGACAAGCGTTTATCAAGCCTTCTGTAAGTTTAAGACAGTCTAAATTGAAAGCTGCTTATAAGCAAAGAGCACTTAGCAAGGAAGAACAGGCTTAAGAATTTTTTTTCTTAAACACATACTAAATTCACTTCTTAAATACTATATTTGAGGAGTGAATTTTTTCGTTTACGTCCTTCATCAATGTTAGATAAATTTTTAGAATATTTACAGTTCGAGAAGAGATATTCTCCTCACACCATTACAAGCTATAAAAAAGACCTTGAGGATTTTTCTCATTTCTATCTCAAAACAGAATCCTCCGAAGATATTTCCAAAGCAGACAAAAAAGTCATCAGAAATTTTATTGTTGAGCTCAGCGAAAATAATATTGCCAAGAGAAGTATCAACAGAAAACTCTCTTCACTCCGTAGTTTTTATCATTTCCTTTTAAAAATAGGCGAAATTAAGGTTTCTCCTACTGAAACTGTCTCTTCCCTGAAATTTTACGCAGAGAAGCAAATTCCCATGTCTAAAGAAGAAATGCAGGTTCTTAATGATCAGGTTTTTGAGGAAAAGCACAATATTCTCGAAAAATGCATCATGGAAGTCTTATATCAGACTGGAATTCGAAAAGCCGAACTTTGTGGCTTGATATTTGAGAATGTAGATTTAGGCAGAAACGACCTCAAAATTGTAGGAAAGGGAAATAAAGAAAGATACATCCCGATCTCCGAAGATCTTGCCAATCTGCTTAGAAGTTATTTAGAAATAAGGAAACCGCAGACCGAACACGAATTGTATTTTTTCGTCAGCAAGAAAGGCAAAAAACTCAATGAAAAATTTGTTTATGTGGTAGTTAATAAGTACCTTAGTCTTATAACAACAAAAGAAAAAAGAAGTCCTCACATCCTTCGTCATAGCTTTGCTACACACGTTTTGGATAATGGGGCAGAGATATCGAAAGTAAAAAAAATATTAGGACATTCCAGCCTTGCAAGTACACAAGTCTATACGAATGCTAATATAGAACAATTGAAAAAAGTGTTTAATCAGGCTCATCCAAGAGCATCTAAAAAAGAAGAATTATGAAGATCACAGTACAGTCAATTGGTTTAACTCCACACGAACCACTAGAGTCACACATTGAAAAAAAAGTAAGTAAACTTGAAACGTTTTACGACAAAATTCATGAATGTAAAGTGTTTTTAAAAGTAGAGAACAATGCAGATAAAGTTAATAAAACAACCGAGCTTATTTTGGCTGTTCCAGGCGATGATATTGTCGTTAAAAAGACTTCTGCAACTTTTGAAGAAAGTTTAGACCTTTGTGTTGATACTGCTAAAAAGCTACTAATCAAGAAAAAAGAGTTAGCATAGAAAAAAAAGATAAAAAAAGTCATAAAAAAATTTGAGAATTCAAAAAAACCGTTCTATCTTTGCAATCGCAAAAAGGGAGCAGCGTTCTTTTGAATTCTTTTTGATTTTAATGCCTCCATAGCTCAGTTGGCTAGAGCAGCTGATTTGTAATCAGCAGGTCGTGGGTTCGAGTCCCTCTGGAGGCTCTTTAATATAAACATTCGGGAAGATTCCAGAGTGGCTAAATGGGACTGACTGTAACTCAGTTGCTTCGGCTTCGCAGGTTCGAATCCTGCTCTTCCCACAGTTTATATTTAGAAAAAAAGTCTTGCAGGTTTAAAGAAATTTTCTTAGATTTGCAAACCGTTAAACCAATAGTTTTGGAAACAAAATTGCGAAAGTAGCTCAGTTGGTAGAGCGTCAGCCTTCCAAGCTGAATGTCGCGAGTTCGACCCTCGTCTTTCGCTCAAAAAGTCAGACTGAAAAGAATGATTTTTTTTACTACTGAAAAGTTTAGAGTAGAATTTTCTCAAAAGCTTTCAGTCACAATATTAAAATTGCCTCCATAGCTCAGTTGGCTAGAGCAGCTGATTTGTAATCAGCAGGTCGTGGGTTCGAGTCCCTCTGGAGGCTCATTTAATATAAACATTCGGGAAGATTCCAGAGTGGCTAAATGGGACTGACTGTAACTCAGTTGCTTCGGCTTCGCAGGTTCGAATCCTGCTCTTCCCACAGTTTATATTGAAAAAAAGTTTGCAAATTAAAAAGGATTTTCCTAAGTTTGCAAAACGTTAACCAATAATTTTGGAAACAAAATTGCGAAAGTAGCTCAGTTGGTAGAGCGTCAGCCTTCCAAGCTGAATGTCGCGAGTTCGACCCTCGTCTTTCGCTCAAAAAAAATCACTCTATCTTTAGCGTGATTTTTTTGTTTAAGGCCGACTTAGCTCAGCGGTAGAGTGCTTCCTTGGTAAGGAAGAGGTCACGGGTTCAAGTCCCGTAGTTGGCTCTCGTTACATCCCGAATTCACTTCGGGATTTTTTTTGCTTAAAACTTTTCTGTATCAAATAATGATTTTGAGAAAATAATTTCTAATTAAAGCATAAAATTTGTCAGGCTGGAACCACCTCTACATAGTTTAAGTTTTAAATTCCATTTAAAAAAAATCAATTTGATTTTACACTTAATTAGACTTAACTTCTTCACTATTCTTAATGGTTCAAATTATATTGAAATCAAAATGAGGTTCTATCAATAGAAATGGGCTTTAGCCTATTTAATAAATTAAAATCTTCCAATTTGGTTTTAACCAAAACTTATTACAATATTTCCACATTAAAATTACCTTTGCTGAGTGAATGTCCCTGCGAACGAAAATCAACAGTATTAAATTCAAAAAAACTTAGCGAGCCTTGCGTCAAAAAATATATTTAAGTTTTCACTCACAATCCTAACCTTAAAATTTAATTAAAGATTCCTCCACCCGTTTCAATTCCTTCACAATCATAAAAATTTTCGTTAAATTCGTGTAAAATAAATATTGATGAATATTCTTTTATTGGAAGACGACCTTATTCTCTCTGCAGAACTTTGTAAGTTTTTAGAATCAAACAATTTTACGTGTGATAAAATTTACGATGGCGAAACTTTTCTCCGTCAGATCAAAAACAATACATATAATCTGTATCTTTTGGATATCAATGTTCCGAAGATAAACGGACTGGATGTTTGCCAGACCATTCGTTCTTTCGATAAAAATACACCGATCATCATCATTTCTGCTTACGGAGATCTTTCAGATAAAAAAGATGCATTTACAAGGCTGGCAGATGATTATTTGGTAAAACCTTTTCAGTTTGAAGAGCTGCTTCTTCGTATGAATTCTTTATTGAGAAGAAAAACTCCTTTAGATAATTTAGATCAGGATATTATTAGAATAGATGATTTAATTATCAATAAAACCGAACAGAAAGTTTTCCGCGCCGGAAATGAAATTGCTCTTACCTTAAAAGAATTCCAATTGTTAGCTTATCTGGCAGAAGCGCAGGGAAGAACCGTTTCCAAGCAGCAGATCACGGAAAACGTTTGGGAACACAATTTCAATACCAATACAAATACTGTCGAAGTTTATATTAATTTTTTAAGAAAGAAAATTGATAAAGATTTCAAAGTTAAATTAATTCATACACGTTCCGGCTTCGGATATTATCTAAGTTCACTGTAAATGTCTTTAAAAAGAAAGATAGCGCTCAATCTCAGCATTGCCTTCTCATTACTTTTTGGTATTGTGATGGTAGTGATCTATATGTCTTTTAATGATTTCAGACGAGACGAATTCAAAGAAAGATTCAGACAGAGATTGGAGTTTACTTCGCATTTTATTTCAAAGTCTAAGGATTTTGAAGAAGAGGCACCTGTCTTTTTTAATGAAAACTCAGATAATATTCTTTTAAATGAAACAATTTTGATCTTTAATGGTCAAAAAGAATTGATCTACAGTACCATAAAAGACCGAAATGTCAGTTGGGACAATGCTTTACTGAAAGAATTAGACCGAAACAAAACCATTTACACCGAAAAAACTCAACCTGAAATATATGCAGCACTGAAAAGTATTAATGGTGAAAATTATTATATTCTTACAAGTGCTTTCGATACCAACGGAAAATCAAAACTAGAATATCTGAAATACCTTTTGATCGCGGCTTATGTGATGAGTACTTTGCTCATCGGCTTTTTTAGTTATTATTTTATGGGACAGTTTCTTCGCCCGCTGGAAGATCTTAATAAAGAGATTTCGGAGGTTACGGCACATAGATTAACGACACAGATTCCCGTTCAGCCTTCAAATGACGAAATAAGCATTCTCGCAAAGTCATTTAATACGATGATTGCAAGGTTAGACGATGTTTTTCAGTCTCAGAGAGATTTTACGGCAAGTGCTTCGCATGAGATCAGAACGCCGATTACCAGAATGGCTTTTCAGTTGGAAAATTTAATTAAACTACAACAGCATTCTCCGGAAACGTTGTCTTCTTTAAAACAGATTCAGAAGGATGTTTATCAACTGTCGGATCTTACAAATTCATTGTTGATTTTAACTAAATTCGATAAAGAAAACATTCAGACTTTATATGAAGAAGTAAGGATTGATGAAGTTATATTTGAATCCTATGAAGCGGTAGAAAAAAGCTATCCAAACCTTAAAATGGATTTTTTAATTTCTGAAAATACTTCCGAAAATGCTCTTCTTACCATTCCTGGTATTCAATCTTTATTAGATATTGTATTTATCAATTTGTTTAAAAATGCTGCGGTCTATTCCGACAATATGGAAGTGGATGTTTTAATAACAGAAACCAATTCTGATTTGACGGTTGATGTAGTTTCGAGTGGAAATGTTATCGAAGAACAGGATCGTTCAAAGCTATTTGAAGCTTTTATGAGAGGAAATAATTCTCAAAATATTTCCGGCTCTGGTCTCGGGCTTCGTATCGTAAAAAGAATTGTTGAATACCACGGCGCCGAAATTCTTTACTCTGCACCATCTGAAAAGACAAATCAATTCAGTGTAATTTTCAAAAAGTAGTTTTTATCTAATTACAACACACTCAATTTTTGTATTTCGAAAATAAGCGCAGCGGCTTTGTTTATCTTAAATTATTTTCAATACACTTTAATCCTTTGTCTGACCTTGCGATAAAATAAAAATTTAGCTTTCTTGAACCATTAATAATATTGAAGGAGTTAAGTTTAATTAAGATTAAAATCAGTTTTATTTTTTTAAGCGTAATGCAAAAATTTAATCTCTCAAAACAAAGAATATTTTCCATCAATTCTTTCATAATTCATTGTGAAAATCAGCCTTAAAAACCAAATTTAATTTTTTTTTAAGGCTCCTTTAAGGTCGTTTTAATCGAGCAAGGGCATTTTTGTAGCATGAAAACTGAGAGAATGAACAAAATTGCAGGACTGTTTGTTGTTATTTCTTCTTTAATGACAGCACAACAGCAAATGTCTCTTCTGGATTGTGAAAACGCTTTTCAGACGAATAATCTTCAGCTGCTCGCCGAACAATACAACATCAATATGGCCGACGCAGATATTTTGCAGGCCAAGATCTGGGAACTTCCACAACTAAGCGGATACATCAATGCTTACAATCCTGAAGATAAAAGAGCCTTTAATGTAAGCAAGGCAAAAGGCGCAGAAGTAACCCAGTTGATCTACATGGGCGGTAAAAAGAAAAACGAAATTGCTTTTGCAAAATCTAATAAAGAACTTGCTCAACTTCAGTTTTCTCAATTGTTGGTAGAGTTGAAAACGCAACTTCATACAACCTACTACAATCTTTACTATGAACAATTAAAATTAGACAATACCAATAAGCAATTAGGATACATGAATGATTTGCTGAGTGCTTATAAAGTACAGTCGGCAAAAGGAAATGTATCGCTAAAAGATGAGGTTAGATTGCAGAGCATCGTTATTCAATTAAATAATGATAAGATTGGAATTAATAAAAATATTCTTGAATTTGAACAAAATCTAAAAGTCTTAACCGGAGTTACGGAAGATATCGAGCCACAGCTTTCGGAATCGGAAGCTAAAGAAGTTCTAGCTGCTCAACCTTTCGGAGATGAAGCGGAATTAAAAAGAAAAGCGGTAGAAAATAATGCAGATTATCTATATAATTTAAAATTGATAGACAATAGCAAACTCTATTCTCAATGGCAAAAATCCTTAAATGTACCTGATTTAAATGTCGGAGCACAGTGGGATCAAAACAGCGGAACTTTTAGAAATGAAGTCAATCTGATGGTCGGAATTCCTTTGCCTTTATGGAAAAGCAATCAGGGAAATATAGAAAAAGCAAATTATGCGATCAAGCAAAATCAGAAGAATGCAGAGTATCAGAAATTAAACCTTGAAACTAAAGTTCAGTCTGCGTACAAAACCTGGAAAGGTCAATATGATCAATTAGCAGAGATCAAAACAACCGACCTCAATAATCTCGAGCTTGTCTACAACGGAATGTTGAAAAACTTCCGAAACGGAAATGTAAGTCTTATAGAATTCACAGACTTTATGGAAAGCTATAGACAGACCGCACTTCAGATCTATGATATGAAAAACGAGATCATACAATCCGCAGAACAATTGAATCAACTAGTACAAACGAAAATCTTCTATTAAAATGAAAAAATATATAATTGCTGTATTTGTGGCTTTGTCACTGTTATCTTGTTCTAAAAAAGAGGAAGAAGAAAAAGCACCACAGGCCAAAAAAGGATTTGAACTGAGCAACACCATGCTGAAATCTATTTCTTTAGCAAAAGTTGAGAAAAAATACATAGAAGATAACTATAGTTTTTACGGAAAAATATCTGCAGACAAAAACAGTTACATCGACGTTTATCCTTTGGTAGGCGGAAATGTCATGAGTGTAAATGTTGAATTGGGAGATTATGTGAGAAAAGGGCAGGTGCTGGCAACCATCAGAAGTACAGAATTGGCGGATGTTCAAAAAGATGTCAGCGATGCAAAAACAGACTTGGTTGTTGCTCAAAATAACCTTCGCGTTGCAAAAGAAATGTATGAAGGAAAGCTGACGACCGAAAGAGAAGTTCTGGAAGCAAAAAGTCAGCTTCAAAAAGCACAAGATCAAATGCAGAGATCAAACGCAGTAAGTACAGTTTATAATGTTAAAAAAGGAAATATTTACAGTGTGACAGCGCCAATTAGCGGATATATCGTTCAAAAAAACATCAATAAAGACATGCAGTTGAGAAGTGATAGAAGCGAAAATATTTTCGACGTTGCTAATACAACCAATGTTTGGGCGATCATGAACGTTAATGAATCTGATATTGATAAAATCAACCTCGGTATGTCGGCTCAGGTCTCCACATTATCTTATCCCGACAAAGTTTTTGACGGAAAAATCGATAAAATATTCAAAATTATAGATCCTCAAACCAACACGATGCAGGCAAGAGTTGTTCTGGACAACGCCAACGGATTATTGATTCCCGAAAGTAAAGCAACGATAAAAATTTCAAGTTCAGAAAATAATATGGCGCTTACAGTTCCTTCCAAAGCGGTGATTTTTGATGATAACAGAAGTTTTGTGGTGATCTATAAATCCAGAACAGATTTAAAAGTGAAAGAAGTAAAAGTTTTAAAACAGGTCGGCGACGTTACTTACATTTCCGAGGGCTTGTCTGAAGGAGAAGAAGTAATCACCAATAATCAATTATTGATTTACCGCTCTTTGAATAATTAAATTTTATTTTGAGTTTTAATTTGAAACATTAAGAATTATGTAGAGTTAAGAGGTTAATTTTAATTAAGAAAAACATCTAAACATATTTTTAAGTATTGAATCTTATCCAATTCGCTTGCGAATTACTTAATAACCCTTAACTCCTTAAATAACCCTTAATGGTTCAAAAAATAAATCTTAAAAATAAGATAATACATCTTTGCTGAGTGAAACGCCTTAGCAAACGTAGAAATATGCAGAACAATTTAAAAAAAAACTTTGCGAGCCTTGCGTTAAAATCAAGACAAAAAACTTTCAACGACTTTTTTAGGTCACAATAAATCTATCATGAATAAATTCATAAAAAATATAATTGCTTTTTCATTAAAAAATAAAGCATTTACCTTTATTTGGGTTGCTATTTTGGCGATTGCGGGATTTATAAGTTTCAAAAATATGCCGATTGAAGCTTTCCCAGACGTTACCAATACCCAAATTGTAATCATCACCCAATGGAATGGCCGAAGTGCAGAAGAGGTAGAACGCTTCGTCACGACGCCTATCGAGTTGGCGATGAGCCCGGTTCAGAAGAAGACAAGTGTGAGAAGTACCACAATGTTTGGACTTTCCATTGTAAAGATTCTGTTTGATGATGGGGTGGATGACATGTTTGCCAGAAATCAGGTCAATAACCAATTAAGAAATGTCAGCCTTCCTGATGAGGTAGACCCAGAAGTTCAGCCACCCTACGGGCCAACCGGAGAGATTTTCCGATATACATTGGAGAGTAAAACGAAAGATTCCCGAGAATTATTAACCTTACAAAACTGGGTGATCGACCGTGCATTGAGAGGCGTTCCTGGAGTTGCGGATATCAATGTTTTTGGAGGTCAGGATAAAGTTTTTGAATTAAGTATTGATCCGAGAGCGTTGGATAAATACAATCTGACACCGTCTCAGGTTTATGATGCAGTTACCCGAAGCAATTTAAATGTCGGAGGTGATGTTATCGAGAAAAACGGACAAGCCTATGTTGTCAGAGGAATCGGATTGGTGAAATCTGTTGCCGATATTGGAAATATTACCATCCAAAATGATAGCGGAAACCCTGTTTTGGTTAAAAATGTTGCTGAAGTTCATGAAAGTTCAATGCCTAGAGTAGGGCAGGCAGGATTAAATAACCAAGAAGATACCGTTGAAGGAATTGTCGTGATGAGAAAAGGCGAAAATCCGCGTGAAGTTTTGGTTGGGGTTAAAGCTAAAATTAAAGAATTAAATGAAAAGATTCTTCCAAAAGATGTCAAAATGGTCACTTTCTACGACCGTGATAACTTGATGGATTTTACCACTGAAACGGTAATGCACAACTTATTGGAAGGGATTGTGTTGGTAACAGTAATTGTTTTAATTTTCATGGCGGATTGGAGAACTACTTTAATTGTTTCTATTATCATCCCATTATCGTTATTGTTTGCATTTTTATGTTTAAAACTGGCGGGAATGAGTGCCAATTTACTTTCTTTAGGAGCCGTTGACTTTGGAATCATCATTGACGGAGCCGTCGTCATGGTAGAAGGAATCTTTGTAATGCTCGATCATAAAGCAAAAAAATACGGTCCTGAAAAGTTCAATAAAATGGCAAAAGCAGGCTGGATCAAGCAAACCGGAACAGGCTTAGGAAAGGCTATTTTCTTTTCAAAATTAATTATCATTACCTCATTAATTCCAATTTTCTCATTTCAGAAAGTGGAAGGTAAAATGTTCTCACCATTGGCCTTTACATTAGGTTTTGCATTAATTGGAGCTTTGATTTTTACCCTGACTTTAGTTCCTGTACTTTCACATATTCTATTAAATAAAAATGTTAGAGAAAAGAATAATCCTTTTGTTAATTTCTGGGACAGAATTGTTTTAAAAGGTTTCAGTTTTACATTTAAACATAAAAAAATGAGTTTAATTGTTGCCATTTCATTTTTGGCGGTGACTTTATTCTCAGGAAAATTTTTAGGAACAGAATTTTTACCTCAGTTAAATGAAGGTTCATTGTGGATCACTGCAGAAATGCCGATGAGTTCATCATTAAAAGAATCTTTGAAAACAGCCGATCTTTTAAAGAAAGACATTATGAGCTTCCCGGAAGTGACGGATGTTCTGGCGCAGACGGGTAGAAGTAACGACGGAACAGACCCTAATGGATTTGGTTTTGTACAATTTGCTGTCAACCTGAAACCCAAAGAAGAATGGAAACGAAACATCAGTTATGAAGAATTAATTGAAGGAATCGACAAAAAATTGAGAAATTATCAGGGAATCACTTTTAATTATTCTCAACCCATTTCTGATAACGTTGCAGAAGCAGTTGCCGGTTTTAAAGCCGAAAATGGAATTAAAATTTACGGAGATAATTTACAGACATTGGATCGATTAGCCGATGAGGTTCTAAAGCAAATTAAAGATGTTGACGGCGTAAAAGATCCCGGAATTATTAAAAATATCGGTCAGCCCGAAGTAAGTGTTGTACTTGATAGAGATAAAATGGCCGCTTACGGAGTAATGCCCGCCGACGCACAAGCGGTTTTGGAAATGGCTTTTGGTGGAAAAACAGCATCAGAAATGTTTGATGGAGAGAGAAAATTCCCGATAAGACTTCGTTATTCTCAGGAATACAGAAAAGATGAAAATGACATCGCTGCTTTGATGGTTCCTACACAGGACGGCGCAAAAATTCCATTAAAAGAGATCAGTAATATTGTTAAAGATAATGGAGCTGCATTTATTTATAGAGATGATATCAAACGTTACATCGGAGTGAAATTCTCAATTCGTGACCGAGATTTGGGAAGTACGATTGCCGATGCTCAGAAAAAAGTAGCCAATATTGAACTTCCGGACGGATATTCTGTAGGTTGGACTGGCCAGTTTGAAAATCAGCAAAGAGCTTCACACAGATTGGCGCAGGTAGTTCCCGTAAGTATTGTGATGATTTTCTTCCTTTTATTTATCCTTTTTGGAAACATGAAAGATTCTCTTTTGGTATTGGCCAACGTACCTTTTGCATTGATCGGAGGAATTATCGCGCTTCACGTTACAAGAATGAATTTCGGAATTTCAGCCGGAGTTGGAATGATCGCTCTTTTGGGAATCTGTATTCAAAACGGGGTTATTTTGATCACGGAATTCCATCAGAACGTCAAGAACGGATTAAATTTAGATACAGCCATATTTAGTGGAGTAAAATCCAGAACAAGACCTGTAATTATGACTGCGTTAATGGCATCGATCGGACTTTTACCTGCTGCCTTATCTACAGGAATCGGTTCAGAATCTCAAAAACCTTTAGCCATCGTAATTATTGGTGGATTGATAACCGCAACAGTACTTACATTATTGATATTCCCGATTATTTTCTGGATTTTCAACAGAACGAAAAAATCGGAACAGATTTAATTCTTCTATCATTATATATATATTAATTGAAGCGCGGAAAACAAAGTTTTCCGCGCTTCTTAGTATCAAAATAATTTGTTATGAATTTAAAATCCTAGCCCAACTGCAAAAGCTTTTACAGCATTTGGGTAATCAGAAACTGAAGTTGCAGCTCCTGTTGTTGTATTCACCGAATAAATTTTTGTTGATGAACCTACTGAAGCCATTAAATAAGCTTTCTGACTCATACTTCCGATATCAAAACCATTTGCACTCGTAATATTGATTCCTAAAGCTCCGGTTTCAACTAAAGTTCCGTTGTTTGGCGGGTTTTGTTGATATAATTTATCAGTATTATGATCAATAACAAATAGGGTAGTAGCGGTTGCTCCTGCAAAATTATTAGTGTAAGCAGCTGCACCTATCATTGCTCCGACAGGATTAATTGCCGTATCTACTGCTGTAATTCCTCCGGTAACCGGATCTAAACGAAGATTTTGCCCAGTGTTGCTTACTACTCGTATTTTATCTACTAATGGATTAAAATCAAATCCAAAATCAGTTCCTGCAAGTAAAGTGGCAAAAGGAGAGCTTCCGACTGCTGTTGCAGCGCCTGTTCCTAAATTAATAGTGTAAATTCTGCTTGTACTTCCTAATGCATACAATTGTCCGTTCAGAGGACGGAAATCAATTCCTAAAATATTTTCTCCACTTTGTAATCCTGCAACCGCTTTTGAAACCGGCATCGGACTGTTAGGATTAAATATTTGAAGATTATTAGTATTGTCGATAGCATAAGCTACTGCTTCCGTCGGGATCGCAAGATCAATAATAGGTTGTTGCAATACGCCAATATTGGTCGTTTTACCGTTGTTTAGATCTAATAAATGAAGATTGTTATTTAAGGCTAATAAAGCAACGCTGTTATCATATTTAATATCGAAAGCAGCCTGTCCAGTAAATGTAGTTCCCAAACTTCCCACTTCTACCAATGTTCCGTTGTTGGGAGGATCTTGTTTAAATAATTTCCCTGAAGTAACATCAATATCATATAAAACGGTAGAAGAAGCACCGGCTTTACTGTTGGTATAAGCAACTCCCGTAATTGATGGAGAACCAGATCCGCTAATATTGGTATCTGAAGCTGCAAGTGCTCCTGTTTCCGGATGCAGGCGCAGGTTTTGGCCTGTACTGCTCACCAAACGGATACGGTCAACCGTCGGGTTAAAATCAATCGAAGCAATAGGCCCTGAAATTGCTGGACTAAATGCTGTTGAACTCACCACTCTTGCTGATGCGTTAGAAGTATTAATAATGTATAATTTGCTAGCATTTGATAATGCATATAATTCGCCTGTTGCAGGTCTGAAATCTATACTTAATAATTTCTCTCCGGCAACAATTCCCGCCACAGCTGTTTTGGAAGTGAACATTTTAGGATTGTTAGAATTAAAAGCGACAAGCTCATTTGTACCTGTTAATCCGTAAACCATGACATCCGGTCCTTTTACATTTTCTTCGGCCATCATCATCTCATCATCGGAATCATCGCATGAAAATATTGTCGTGACAGTAAATAGAGCCAGACAAAGGTGTAGTAGTTTTTTCATAATATTAATTTTTATGGGTTTATATTATCTACGAGAAAAGATTTAATATGGTTTTTTTACGATAAAATTTTAACGTTATGATTTTTTAACTTCTCATAAAATATTCAGAATTAGTCAGATACTTCAGATTTCTTAGAAATTGGTTATTAGGATTTTTTCAATCGAGAAATTTGTGTAAATTTGCAGTCTCAATACATAGAAATATAGGGTTTGTAATTCTTTGAATTTGAATGTTTAAATTTTTTTAAATAAAAAGGTTTTGATATTTAAAAATTCATTATATTTGCACACCGAAAATTTGAATAAACAATAAATAAATAATTTTACATCATGGCAAAGGAAACGTTTAATCGTAACAAACCACACTTGAACATTGGTACTATTGGTCACGTTGACCATGGTAAAACTACACTTACTGCAGCAATTTCTGCTGTATTAGCGAGCAAAGGTCTTGCTGAGAAAAAAGATTTCTCTGCTATTGACTCTGCTCCAGAAGAAAAAGAAAGAGGTATTACTATCAATACGGCTCACATCGAGTACGAAACTGAAAATAGACATTACGCTCACGTTGACTGTCCAGGTCACGCGGATTACGTAAAGAACATGGTAACTGGTGCTGCTCAGATGGACGGTGCAATCGTAGTATGTGCTGCAACTGACGGACCAATGCCTCAAACTAGAGAGCACATCTTGCTTTGTCGTCAGGTAAATGTACCTAGAATTGTTGTTTTCATGAACAAAGTTGACATGGTGGATGATCCAGAATTGTTAGAGCTTGTTGAAATGGAACTTAGAGACTTATTGTCTACTTACGATTTCGACGGAGATAACTCTCCAGTAATTCAAGGTTCTGCACTAGGAGCACTTACTGCAGCTACTGCAACTCCTGTTAATTCAGAAGATAAGTGGTTCAAAAGTGTTGAAGAATTAATGGATGCTGTTGATACTTGGATCGAGCAACCACCAAGAGATACTGATAAGCCATTCTTGATGCCAATTGAAGACGTATTCTCTATTACAGGTAGAGGTACTGTTGCAACTGGTAGAATCGAAGCTGGTATTATCAACACAGGTGATCCTGTTGATATCATCGGTATGGGTGAAGAAAAATTAACTTCTACTATTACAGGAGTTGAGATGTTCAGAAAAATCCTAGACAGAGGTGAAGCTGGTGATAACGTAGGTCTATTGTTGAGAGGTATTGAAAAGACTGACATCAAGAGAGGTATGGTAATCGCTAAGAAAGATTCTGTTAAGCCACACAAAAAATTGAAGGCTTCAGTTTATATCCTTTCTAAAGAAGAAGGTGGACGTCACACTCCATTCCACAACAAATACCGTCCTCAGTTCTATGTAAGAACTACTGACGTTACAGGAGAGATCTTCTTACCAGAAGGTGTTGAAATGGTAATGCCTGGAGATAACTTAGAAATCACTGTAGAATTGTTACAACCAATCGCTCTTAACGTAGGTCTTAGATTTGCGATCAGAGAAGGAGGTAGAACAGTTGGTTCAGGTCAGGTTACTGAAATCTTAGACTAATCATCTTAAAATAAATAAAGCTTCCGAAAGGAAACTCTCGGAAGCTTTTTATCTACGGGCATCGTCCAATGGTAGGATACCGGTCTCCAAAACCGTTGATCAGGGTTCGAATCCTTGTGCCCGTGCAAATATAAATTATGAGTTCATTTATCGATTTTTTAAAAGGTTCTTATATCGAATTCAGACATAAAGTTGAATGGCCAAAATGGTCTGACTTGCAGTCGTCTACTATTGTCGTAACTATTGCAACAGTAATCTTGGCATTATTTACCTTTGGGGTTGACGAATTGTTTTCTAAATCAATTAGCAACATAATTGGAATGCTAATTAACGTGTTCAACTAAAAAAGTATTTTCCCATAATGAGCGAATTGAAATGGTATGTGCTGAAAGCAATCAGCGGACAGGAAAATAAAGTGAAAAACTATATTGAGACAGAAATCAAACGTTTAGGGTTTGAGCAGTACGTTACTCAAGTGGTTATTCCTATGGAAAAGGTTATTCAAATTAGAAACGGAAAAAAAGTTCCTAAAGAGAAACCTTACTATCCTGGGTACTTGATGGTTGAAGCTGATCTAATGGGTGAAATTCCTCACGCTATTAAGAACATTCCGGGAGTTATATCTTTCTTAAGTTTAACAAAAGGAGGAGATCCTGTACCGATGAGAAAATCTGAGGTAAACAGAATGTTAGGCAGAATGGATGAGCTTTCAGAATTTGCCAGCGATGTTGAGATTCCTTATATTGTAGGTGAAAACGTTAAAGTTATTGACGGACCTTTCAACGGATTCAACGGGACAGTTGAAAAAATTCTTGAAGATAAAAAGAAAATCGAAGTTTCTGTATTGATCTTCGGTAGAAAAACTCCAATGGAGTTAAGCTTTATGCAAGTAGAAAAAGTATAATTAAGCGTTTACTTTTTACATTATAAATTAGAATACCACCAATCGGTGGTATTTTTTGTTTTATACAGTACAAAATGAATTTCTGTATAATAATTAGATGATTTTACTTAAGGAAATTATCAATCTCTATCCTTAATTTAGGAATTATTATTAACCATTTAAATATTTTTTTACTTTTAAATATTTTATATTTTTTTTCAATTATTTTTTTGCTTTTCACTAAAATGAAAATTTAATATTGTTATAACCTTATTTTAAGGTGATTTATGTTATTAAATTTAATATCCAAATTTCTGTTTCAATTGGCCTTTAAATAGATTTTAATAATGATTCTTTTGATTAAACGTTTACCCATTTTACTTTTGGATTAAATTTAAATCATAAGGAGATGAAAAAAAGATTATTAGTTATTTTATTATGTGTGAGTAGTTTTCATTACGCTCAGGTAGGTATTAATACAACAAATCCTCAAGGTGTATTTCATATTGATGGAAGTAAGGATAACCCAACAACTGGAGTTCCTAGTGTTGTTCAGCAGTCAAATGACTTTTCAGTTATTGGATCATCGGGTTTAGGAACTGGTACAATAACAGTGGGAATTGGTACTACAGCACCAACTCAAAGTTTGGATATTGCCAATGGTAATTTAAGAATTAGAAATATCAATAATTCTGTAGGAATTTCCAGCGACAAATTATTGGTGGCAGACCCAAATGGCATAATAAAAGTGGCAGGTGGAGATTCATTCTCGGCATCGGATAGTGGAAATAGAATGTTAAATGCTGTTGGTGGAATCGATATGAATGCTGCGAATGACTGGAATGATAATGAATTCACCACCTTAAAATTGGATGAATCATACGATCCTCAAAACGCATACGATCCTACAACTGGAGTATATACTGTTCCTAAAGACGGACTGTACTTTTTATATGGTGTTTGTGGATTTACAACCCCTGGAAGTGGATCGGGAACTTTTGACGGAACTTCGGGGGATGCTTTTACAGCTTTATATGTAGATACAGGACGTGTTGCAACAACAAATACAGTAATTCACAGGGGTAATAAAAATCCATCTGTAACAATGCCTCCAAATAGTAATTTGTATTTTTTAACAAGTAATGCAACTATTTGGTTAAAGGTTGGGCAAAAGGTTTCATTACAGTTTTTGACCTACGGAACAAATAATATGGTAGGAAACTTAAGTGATTTAAAAATTAGCAGAATCAGTTCTAGATTAATAATTAATAAGCTCTTATAAAATTTTATTAAGTTTTTAAGTTTTGTGTTCCCTTCTATACTTTATACCGGTTAGAAGGGTTTTTGTTTTGTAGAACAGTATTTTTTCAACTTAATTAAGAAGAAGAAGAATTTATTTTTGATAATCTTGCTAAAAATCAAGTCATTCCGTTTGGTATTTCAAAAATATTTCATAATTTTGCAGTCCGAAAAGTAGGTTTACTTTATGTGAGTGCGGTAACCTGCTGAATAATAAATGCTTCCAAACTCATTAATTATTCAAATTAAAAATAAGAAAAATGGCTAAAAAAGTCTTTAAAATGGTAAAACTTCAGGTGAAAGGTGGCGCTGCCAACCCTTCTCCACCAGTAGGTCCAGCATTGGGTTCTGCAGGTGTGAACATCATGGAGTTTTGTAAGCAGTTTAACGGAAGAACTCAAGATAAGCCAGGACAAGTTTTACCTGTAGTAATTACAGTATACGAAGACAAATCTTTTGAATTCGTAATCAAAACTCCTCCTGCAGCAATCCAGTTAATGGATGCGGCTAAGATCAAGGGTGGTTCTGGAGAACCAAACAGAAACAAAGTAGGTGCTGTATCTTGGGCTCAGGTTCAAAAAATTGCTGAAGATAAAATGGCAGATCTTAACTGCTTTACAATGGATTCAGCTCTTTCTATGGTTGCAGGTACTGCTAGATCTATGGGATTAAGAGTAACAGGAACTAAACCAACTAACGCTTAAAACTTAAAGAAATGGCAAAATTAACTAAGAAGCAAAAGGAAGCTTTAAGCAAAGTAGAAAAAGGAAGAATCTATAACCTTGAAGAAGGTTCAGCTCTTGTAAAAGAAGTGAACACTGCAAAGTTTGATGCTTCTGTAGATATCGCTGTAAGATTGGGTGTAGATCCAAGAAAAGCAAACCAAATGGTAAGAGGTGTTGTATCTCTTCCTCACGGAACTGGTAAAGACGTTAAAGTATTAGCTCTTGTTACTCCGGATAAAGAAGCTGAAGCTAGAGAAGCTGGTGCTGATTATGTGGGTCTTGACGAGTACTTACAAAAAATAAAAGATGGTTGGACAGATGTTGACGTTATCGTTACTATGCCAGCTGTTATGGGTAAATTAGGACCTTTAGGTAGAGTATTAGGACCAAGAGGTTTGATGCCTAACCCTAAATCAGGTACTGTAACTATGGAAATTGGTAAAGCAGTAACTGAAGTGAAAGCTGGTAAAATTGATTTCAAAGTAGATAAGTATGGGATCATCCATGCAGGTATCGGTAAAGTATCTTTCGATGCTGACAAGATCAGAGAAAATGCTCAGGAATTAATCTCGACGTTAGTGAAAATGAAGCCAACTGCTGCTAAAGGAATCTATGTAAAAAGCATTTATTTGTCTTCTACAATGAGCCCAGGTATTGCAATTGATACTAAATCTGTTAACTAATATAAATCCTTAAGACAATGACAAAAGACCAAAAAGTTGTAGCAATACAAGAGATCAAAGACTTGCTTCAGGATGCAAAAGTAGTATACGTAGCAGATCTAGACGGATTGAACGCTGCTAAGTCTTCAGAATTCAGAAGACAGGCTTTCAAACAAAATATCAAAGTAAAAGTTGTAAAAAATACACTTTTGCAAAAAGCAATGGAGCAGATTGAAGGAGTAGATTACTCTGAAATGTTCCAGACTTTTAAAGGAAACACTGCATTAATGGTTTCTGAGACTGCAAACGGTCCGGCAAAATTAATCCAAGGGTTCAGAAAGAAAGAAGAGAAGCCAGCTTTAAAGTCTGCTTATCTTCAAGAAACTTTCTATGTTGGAGACGAAAACTTAACTGCACTTGCTAACATCAAGTCTAGAGAAGAAATGATCGGAGAAATCATCGGATTACTTCAATCTCCAATTCAAAGAGTTGTTTCTGCTCTTCAAAACAAACCTGAAACAGTAGAAGCTAAAGCTGAAGAAGCTGCTGCACCTGCTGTAGAAGAAACTCCTGCTGAGGCGGCTCCAGAAGCTCCTGCTGCAGAAAGCACGGAAGAAACTCCAAGTGCTGAATAATTAGACTCAAAGAATTAAATAAAATAATCAACAAAAACATTACAACAATGTCAGATTTAAAAAATTTAGCTGAAACGCTAGTAAACTTAACAGTAAAAGACGTAAATGAATTAGCTACTATCCTTAAGGATGAGTACGGAATTGAACCAGCTGCTGCTGCTGTAGTAGTTGCTGCAGGTGGTGGAGAAGCTGCTGAAGAAAAAACTGAATTCGACGTAATTCTTAAAGCTGCTGGTGCTTCTAAATTAGCTATCGTTAAATTGGTAAAAGATTTAACTGGTGCTGGTCTTAAAGAAGCTAAAGATATCGTAGATGGAGCTCCTGCTGCAATCAAAACTGGTATCTCTAAAGACGAAGCTGAAGCTCTTAAGAAGCAATTAGAAGAAGCTGGTGCTGAAGTAGAATTGAAATAATTCAATTTACACTGAAAATAATAAGCCTGGGCAATTTGCTCAGGCTTTTTTTTGTGCATTTTATTCTTTTAAAAATCATGTGGTATGTATATAAGTAATCAAATATTGTTATTTGATGAATATTTATATTTAATTATAATTATTTATTTAATAAAAAATCAAACTATGTATTAAATAATATTAGTTAAATTGATTGTTTTTATAATTATTTTACTAATAAAATATTGTTTAAGTTGAAAAAATACTATATTTGCATACGAAAAAAACACACGCACTAATTTGAAAAGAAACTACTTTCTTTTCCAAAGTTATTTCACTATCCTCCTTAATTGTGGGATTATTGTACTAACTGTTGGGAATCTTAAAGCTGGATCATTGTTAACGGTAATCGAACCGTCTAACGAGATCTCCGGCATCCCTCAGCAAGAATCTTTTGCTAATGATATTTCTGTTGCTCAAAATGTTGTACGTGGAAATAGACTCTTTAATCACTTTAATAATAGTGTTGAGAAGGTAAATACTTCTATTGTTTATCAAGAAAAAAATAAACTTTCTGATAATTTTTTTGAAAAAATACTCACTCCTTATCATTGTAAGGATACAAATAAAGAACTGTTGAAGATATCTTATTCAGAATGTGATAATAATGACGTTTTAGAATATGTATTTTCATTTCAAAATGAACTGAAAGAAAGAATAAATTTAACTTATAATGTAGACTTTAAAATTTTTAAGATATCCAAAAATGGGATTGGATATACTTTACTATTAAAGATTCCGGATAAAATATTTTCTGAAAGTTCTTCTACAAGACTTTCTTCTGGAATCTCCGTTTAATCAGACTTTTAACGATATCGAATATTGATTTTTCTCTTTTAAATAAGGGGAAAGGTTATCGGTCTGCTATTTTTTAAAGAAAACACACAAAAAACAACAAATATCATTACAAATGAAAAACAGATTATTCGTTATTTCGATGTTATCCTTTACAGGATTTCTGGCGACTGCGCAAGTTGGCATTAATACTAATCAGGCTCAGGCAACATTAGATGTTGTGGGATCTCCTGCCAATTCAAAATTTTTAGATGGAATTATTGCTCCAAGATTAACTGGGAATCAATTAAGGGCAAAAAATTATACCTCTCTTCAAAGCGGAGCAATGGTGTATGTTACTGCTGCAGATAGTGGCCCGACTGGCCAAACGATTAATGTAACAGTAGCTGGATATTATTATTTCGACGGAACAAAATGGGTAAGAACGTCAGAAGGAACCAATGTTGGAACTTTAACAGGTTTCACATCCGGAAATTTGTCTCCATTGTTTACTACAACTGTATCAAATCCTTCTACGAATCCTTCATTGGCATTTAATCTTACCAATGCTCTTGCAAATTCTATTTTTGGAAATAATACAGGTTCAACGGCAGCTCCGGCTTATTTTTCGGCTTCATCTTTAGCTTTGGCAGGAGATGTTACGGGAACTTTAGGTGCTACAACAGTCGTAAGAATCAACGGATCTCCGCTGGGAACTACTGCAACTGCTACTACAGGACAGGTTTTGACTTTTAACGGTACAAATTGGGTTCCTGCTACTCAGACACAGTCAAATGACTGGAAAGTTTTAGGAAATGCAGGTACAATAGCTACTTCAGCTGCTTTGGGAGCTACAATTGCATCGGGTAATTTCTTAGGAACAACTGATGCTCAGAATTTAGTTTTTGCTACAGGTAATAATGTGAAAGGTATTTTGGATACTAATGGGACATTAAATGGTGGAAATGCTAACACTTCTTCTCCGTATGCTTCTTTCTCTTGGGGATCAAATAATACATTTTCTAATAGTTCTTCATCAAACATAGCTTTAGGTAGAGGAAATACGGTTGCCGCTCAGGCTGCTAATTTCCCTGGAGTTGCAATTGGTGCTTCAAACTCTGCTTTAAATGGTGCGAAAGTAATTGGGAATACAAATTTTGCTACAGATGGAAACACTGTAGTTTTAGGAAATAATAATGGAACAGCAACTACCGCTGTAAGTGGTATCAATGTAGGAAATTCTAACATAAATTCAGGTGGTTTTGCTTTCGGTACAGGGAATAGCGTAACATCTAATAACTATGCTTTTGGTAATGCTAACACGGCAAGCGGTCCGGCAGGAGCGATTGGGTTTGGGTTTGGTGCGAATGCTGTGATTGCAAGTCAGACAGTGTATGCAAATACAACTCATACATTTTCGGGTTCAGGACTAATAGGTACAGCAATTACTGATGTGGGAATTAACATGACCCCGAGTGCTACTAATATTGCTGATTTGGAAGTAAGTAAAGGTGTTTTATTAAAAGGAATAACTCCTCCAGTGGCAGCTGATTGCAACGCAAGTAACGAAGGTACAATTGTATATGGGAAATCAGGAACTACCGGAAACTTTTATGGTTGCAAACAGACTGGGGGTGCTTTTGCTTGGCAGACATTATAAAAATAAACACAATAATTAACAAAAACAAACAAGAAAAAATGACAAAAAAATTATTCGGGAGAATTACGGCGTTCTTAATGACGCTTGTTGTATCTGTAATGGCTTTTGGTCAGGGTTACACACCTATACGAGGGATGGGTGTAGAAGCAAAACCTGTGAACGGAAGTGGAATTTGTTTAGCATGCTACAATGGAAGCATGAATCCTGTTATCGATTCTAATCTTGATAACAGTGTAAGCATGGGTAGCTTTGCTACTTTGGTAAGTGGCAACGGTATTTCGGTAAAAAACACAAACACAACATATCCGGCAGGTTATATTACCGGTTTTAATGTAGATTTAGGAACAAGCGTTATCACGGCAAGTTTTCTAAGCGGAATTAGAATAAGTACATACAAAGCTGGAGTTCTTCAGGAAACGTCAACAAATACAACGTTGCTTTCTGTTCCTGCATTTGGAGGAAGCAAAACAAGAATTTTCTTACACTTTAAAACTTCAAAAGAGTTTGACGAAGTAAGATTATATCAAGTAAATGTACTTTCTGTATTCAGTGCATTAAATGTATACTATGCTTTTGCTTTTGACCCAGCTAAAGTTCCTACTGATAATAATGGAATTTGTGATGATATCATCGCTGGAAGCGGTGTAGACGGAAATGTATCTGGAAGCAGCAGTTTCTTAGCCCCACTTTCTTATGTGAACAACAGAGAGAAAATTGGTGACGGAGATAAAAATTCTTACGGATCAATTGTTTTACCTGCAGGATTGTTAGGATCTTATTCTGTTGGAGTTTTAGATAAAAATCAGGTGTATCCGGCTGGTAACAAAGCAGGATTCGTGATCGAGCCTGATGATCAGGGAAAATTGTTAAGCGCAGAATTCTTAAAAAACATAACTGTTGAAACTTATTTATTCGGGCAACTGCAAGATTCTAAAAACCTTAGTGATGGAGGGGGACTTATTAACATTAAAGTATTGAGATTTGGTTCCAATAAACAAAAAATATCTCTTACTGCTACAAAACCTTTTAACGAGGTTAGACTTAAAATAACACAAACTGTCGGAGTAAACTTTGGAGCTTTAAAAGTATATTATGCTTTTGAAGAGCCTCAGGGATGCGACTGTAACGAAAATATTCAGACTTCCGGAACGTCAAGATTAGGAGATATTGTTCCCGGTGCTTCTTGGACGGGCGCTTCTGGAACTCTTTTCGGATTAACAAATATTACAAACACAGGAAATGTTGTAGATACAAATACTTCAAATTTTGCGACTGTAAATTTCTCACCGATCAATCTTCTGATTCCAACGGTAAGACTTACTGTAAAAAGTAACACAGGAGATTATCCTGCAGGAACTTTTGGTGGTTTTACGTTGACGAAAAGTGCTAATTTATTTACAATTAATGCTTTAGATTATATTACAATTACTTTCTATAAAGGAACAACTGTTACCGAATCCAGAACTTCTGGCGGATTGTTCAGCGGACAGTTTTTTACTTCTGCAACCAATCAGTTTTATGTAGGATTTACTTCTACAAAAGCGTTTGACAGAATGAAAATCGAGATCAATCCCGGAATCGGAATTACTTTAGCTCAACAATATTACATTCATAATGCATTTGTTCAGTTGGATGATGATAAAGACGGAGTTCCAAACTGTAACGATAAATGTCCGAACGGTGACGATAGCATTGACAATAACGGAAACGGTATTCCAGACTGTGTGGAAGGATGTTCAGTATTAAATGATAAATCTCCAGTTCTGGATTCAGATGGTGACGGTATTCCTGATGCTTGTGATGGTGATGCTGATAACGACAGTATTCCAGATGCTTTGGAAGATCTTAATCACAATGGAAAATTCGAAGATGATGATGTTGACGGAGATCAGTTGGTGATTGCAACTTTAGGTGATGGGATTTCAAGTTATTTAGACTTAGATTCTGATAATGACGGAATTTTAGATCTTTTTGAATCTGGTATTCCAACTTCTGTAATCAATCAAATCGATGCAGATCATAATGGAGTTATTAATGCTGGTGTTGCAACAGGAAGCAACGGTATTGCAGATGTTTTAGAAACTTCACCGGATTCAGGAGTAATGAAATATCCTCTAATGAACACAGATGGAGACGACAAACCGGATTTTGTTGATTTAAAATCAAACAATACAAACTATGATCTTTATGTTATCGGAAAAGATAATTTAGATGATCTTGGTGCTGGATTTATTTCTAAAATCAATGATGCAGATTTAGATGGTATTCAAGCAGTTGTGGATAATGATTTAATTAAAAAAGGATCTCCAAATTCTCCACTTTCTCCTTACGCATCTTTTGCAAAAACAGGAGCTAAAATGTCAGCAAAAGCTACAACAGATATTTCTGCTGTCGTGAATGATATTAAAGTATATCCAAATCCTGTAAGATCTGGTGAAAATGTTTACATCAAATCTTCAGGTGCTAAAGAAGACGGAACATACACAATGTTCTCAGCTCAAGGACAATTAATCAAATCGGGCAAATTCTCAGGAGATGCCGAAATCAATACATCTTCACTACCTACGGGTATGTATATCATTAAAGTAGAGACTAAATCAGTTGTGAAATCTTACAAGGTTATTGTGAAATAATTTTTAAATAGTTTCTACAGAAAGGCCACCCGAAAGGGTGGTTTTTTCAAATAACACCACTTAATTTCAAATTAAAACATAAATAGATATTATTCAAAATAATCGTATCAGAACTCCTTATAATAACGATTAGTATAAAATTTAACACAAAAACTAAAAAAAATGAAGAAAATTATCTCACTTATGGCAATGTTGCTGTTTGTCTGCAATGCATTTGCTCAGAACTACAAACCTATCCGAGGAATGGGGATCAGAGCTTATCTTGCACAAAACGGACAGTGTGTTGCGGCATCAAATCCAACCAATATTTATTCTGTAATAGATTCAGATACGGATAATGGGGCAAGCTTAGGTACTTTATTAAATAATACATCGAGTAATGGTATTTCCATTATTAATAACAATACTACATATCCGGCAGGATCGGTTACGGGGTTTAATGTAGATATGACAAACAGTGCTATTACTTCTACAGTATTGAATGCTCTTAGCATTGCAACTTACAAAAATGGTGTTCTTCAGGAAACATCTGCGGCAGGTTCTTTGTTGTCGGTTCCTGCATATGGCGGAAGAAAAGCCAGATCATTCTTACATTTTAAAACAACTAAAGCTTTTAATGAAGTAAGATTATTGAGATCAGGAAGCAGTACTTCTTGCAATGCATTGAATGTGTATTACGCATTTACATGTGATTCAAATAATATCAAATTAGAAAACAATGGTGTTTGCGATGATATTATTGGTGGCGGATCTTTTGTAGATTCTGATACCAATATCTCATGCAGCAGCAATATGACTTCTCCTTTATCTGTTGTAACTGATAGAGATAAGATTAGTGACGGAAGCAAAAGCTCTTTCGGAACAATTACTTTGCCTTCTGGTTTTATGGGGAATTTCAGTATTGGAGTTTTCGATAAAAGCCAATATTATCCTGCAGGAAATAAAGCTGGTTTTGTAATTGCTCCGGCAAACTCAAATTCAGTTTTAACAGAAAGAATGCTTGATAATCTTGTGATAGAAACGTATATGTTTGGTCAGTTACAGGATTCTCAATCTTATAATGATGGGGTTGGAGGAATGACTGTTTCTTCACTAAGCCTTGGTGGAAATAAGCAAAAACTTTCCATCACTACAACAAAGCCTTTTAATGAAGTAAGATTAAAGATTTCTCAAAATTCAGGTTGCTCTTCTATGGGAGCTTTAAAAGTGTATTATGCTTTTGAAGAACCCCAAAGTTGTGACTGTACTCAATATCTTCAGTGCAATAGAACGGCACCGTACAAAGGAAGTTTACTTTGTGGAAACCTTCCAAATGGTGGATTATATTGTGGAAAACGTGAACCTTGGACAGGAACTTGGAGTACTTCAACTTCTTATTTAGGAGTTTACAATCCTGAAAATATAGTAGATTCTAATGCATCAAATTATGCTACTTTCTCAGTTCCTTCCAATAAAAATAATATCACAGGAAATTTTGCGGTAGAATCTGTTGGAACAACTTATCCTGCAGGCACATTTGTAGGTTTTACAATTGCTAAAAATATTTCTACGGATTGGAGTTCTCTTGGAGTAATTTCTGTTCAGTTGTACAACGGAAATACTTTGGTTGAACAAAAAAGTACAATAAATAATGATTTAAAATTAATTACTGTTTCAGGAGGAAAAACGATTGTAGGATTTAAATCTACAAAAGCATTCAACAGAATCAGACTTTCAATTAAACATACGGCGAAAATCTGTTACTGTGTTAATTACTATGTATATAATGTATTTGTAGAATTGGATTCTGACGGAGATGGTGTTCCGGATTGTAGAGATATTTGCCCTGGTGGAGATGACAATATCGATACGGACGGTGACGGTATTCCTGATGCTTGTGACACAAAAAGCTGTGTTGCCGACAACGATAAAAGTTCTACAATAGACACAGATGGCGACGGTATTCAAGATGCATGTGACGGAGATTCTGATAACGATGGTATTCCTGATGCTTTGGAAGATCTTAATCACAACGGAAGATTCGAAGATGATGATGTAGACGGAGATGTTATTGTGATTCCTGTATTGGGAGACGGTATTTCAAGTTATTTGGATCTTGATTCTGATAATGATGGAATTTTAGATTTATTCGAATCAGGTATTCCAACTTCTGTAATCAATCAGATTGATGTTGATCATAATGGAGTTATTGATGCTGGAGTTGCGGTTGGGACTAACGGTATTGCGGATATTTTAGAAACTTCACCGGATTCAGGTGTAATGAAATATCCTCTAATGAATACAGACGGAGATGATAAACCAGATTTTGTAGATCTAAAGTCTAACGGAATTGAATATGATCTTTACGCAATCAGTAAAAGTGTTTTTGATGACTTGGGAGCAGGATTTATTTCAAGAATCAGTGATGCCGATACAGACGGTATTCAGGCTGTTGTAGATACAGATCTTGTAAGAAGAGGTTCACCGAATTCCCCACTTTCACCTTACGCTATATTGGCTAAGACTGCAAAAATGGGTATGGAAGCGAAAAAAGCTGCGATTGTAATGAATGAAACTGCTGCAATTGCAAATGACATCAAAATATATCCTAATCCTGTAAAAGCAGGTGAGAATCTTAACGTAAAATCTTCTGAAGAAGGCGTTTTCACCATATTCTCAGCTCAGGGACAATTAGTAAGAACCGGTATTTTCAAAGGAAATGCAGAGATTTCTACCTCTTCATTACCTTCAGGAATGTACATGATCAAAATAGAGACTAAATCTACAGTAAAATCTTATAAAGTTATTGTAAAATAATTTCTTGAGATAGTTTTAGTAATAAGGTGAGGTCGTCCAATTTGGGCGGCCTTTTTTATTTGTGTGATTTTTTAACTGCTTTAAAATGAAAGAGTTTTATTTGTAGATATAGATGATTTTTTGTATCTTTGCCAACTCTTTTGGCGCTAATAATTGTTTGTAAATCTATAATATATTAAATATCAACTCTTTCGTAATTATGAAAGGGATTTTAATTTTGTAGATATTGCGGTAATTTCTGCCTCAAAAAGTAAAATTTAAAAATATTTTGCATTACGCTGTGAAAAGATATACCAGCGTTGCAGTTAGAAATAAGAAATTAAGAATAAAAATATAGTATAAAAGACTGATTCTGATAGCGCCAAACTTCTAAACGTCTTTTAACCAATGTTTTCTTTTTTAATCTGTTTCTGATATTTTTTGTATAAATCAAAATATTTTTTAACCCTTTCTTTAAAAGTTTTATGAGTAAAACAACATCAACAACTAGGGGGAATCAGAGAATTAATTTCTCTTCAGCGAAAGGAAAAATTATTACTCCAGACTTCTTGGATATCCAATTAGAGTCGTTTAAAGAGTTTTTCCAGCTTGATACGCTTCCTGAAGACAGAAAAAAAGAAGGTCTGCACAAGACTTTCCAAGAAAATTTCCCGATTACCGATTCTAGAAACCAATTCGTTTTGGAATTCTTAGATTATTTGGTAGATTCTCCACGTTATTCTATCAATGAGTGTGTAGAAAGAGGATTGACGTATTCAGTCCCTCTTAAAGCAAGACTTAAATTGTATTGTACAGACCCTGAGCACGAAGATTTCCAAACTGTGGTTCAGGATGTATATTTAGGCCCGGTTCCTTACATGACGGATAGTGGTTCTTTCATCATCAACGGTGCTGAAAGAGTTATTGTTACGCAGTTACACCGTTCACCTGGTGTATTCTTCGGACAGACTTATCACGCTAACGGAACGAAGCTTTACTATTCAAGAATTATCCCTTTCAAAGGATCTTGGATGGAATTTACTACGGATATCAACAGCGTAATGTATGCGTATATTGACCGTAAGAAAAAATTACCATTAACTACTTTATTAAGAGCTATCGGATTCGAATCTGATAAAGACATTCTTCAGATCTTCGACCTTGCGGAAGAAGTGAAGGTTTCTAAAGCTGCCCTTAAAAAAGTTGAAGGAAGAACATTGGCTGCGAGAGTATTGAACACTTGGTTCGAAGATTTCGTAGACGAAGATACGGGAGAAGTTGTTTCTATCGAAAGAAACGAAATCATCCTAGACAGAGAAACTATTCTTGAAAAAGAACACTTAGATCTTATTCTTGATGCAGGTGTGAAATCTATCTTGATTCACAAAGAAAATGCAAATGAATTCTCTATCATCCAGAATACATTACAAAAAGACCCTACGAACTCTGAAAAAGAAGCAGTAGAGTATATTTATCGTCAGTTAAGAAATGCAGATCCACCCGATGAGGAAACTGCAAGAGGAATCATTGAAAAATTATTCTTCTCTGAGCAGAGATACTCTTTAGGTGAAGTAGGACGTTACAGACTAAACAAAAAGTTAAGCCTAAACATCCCAACTACAACTGAAGTTCTTACAAAAGAAGATATCATTGCGATTGTAAGACATTTAATTGAGTTAGTAAACTCAAAAACTGACGTTGATGATATTGACCACTTATCAAACAGAAGAATTAAAACTGTTGGAGAGCAATTAGCAGGACAGTTCGGTGTAGGTCTTTCAAGAATTGCTAGAACAATCAAGGAAAGAATGAACGTTAGAGATAACGAGATATTTACTCCGCTAGATCTAGTAAATGCTAAGACATTAACATCAGTTATTAACTCATTCTTTGGTACCAACCAGCTTTCTCAGTTCATGGACCAAACCAACCCACTATCAGAGATCACGCACAAGCGTAGACTTTCTGCACTAGGGCCTGGTGGTTTATCAAGAGAAAGAGCAGGTTTCGAGGTGCGTGACGTTCACCATACTCACTACGGAAGAATTTGTCCTATTGAAACTCCTGAAGGACCAAACATTGGTTTGATCTCTTCTTTGGGTATCTATGCGAAAATTAATAACTTAGGTTTCATCGAAACTCCATATAGAAAAGTAAACGATAGTACAGTAGATCTTAATGCTGATCCTATTTATCTTAATGCAGAAGACGAAGAAGATAAAGTAATTGCTCAGGCAAACGTTGAGTTGAATGATCAGGGGCAATTCCAAACTGATAGAATTATTGCAAGACTAGATGGTGATTATCCAGTAGTTGAGCCTTCTCAAGTTAACCTTATCGACGTTGCGCCAAACCAGATTTCTGGTATTTCAGCTTCATTGATTCCTTTCTTGGAACATGATGATGCGAACCGTGCGTTGATGGGATCAAACATGATGCGTCAGGCAGTTCCATTATTGAAACCACAGGCACCAATTGTAGGTACTGGTCTTGAGCAACAAGTTGCGAAAGATTCAAGAATCTTGATCAATGCTGAAGGTAACGGTATTGTTGAATATGTAGATGCAGACAAGATTACTATTAAATATGAAAGAAGCGATGACGAAGATCTGGTATCTTTCGAATCTGCTACGAAAACATATAACTTAACTAAGTTTAGAAAAACTAACCAGAGTACAACGATTACACTAAGACCAAACGTAAGAATTGGTGAAACAGTGCAAAAAGGACAGGTACTTTGCGACGGTTATGCTACTGAAAAAGGAGAATTGGCTCTTGGTAGAAACTTAGTAGTTGCGTTCATGCCTTGGAAGGGTTATAACTTTGAGGATGCGATCGTAATTAACGAAAAAGTTGTACGTGAAGACTGGTTTACTTCAATCCACGTGGATGAGTATTCTCTTGAAGTTCGTGATACTAAATTAGGTATGGAAGAACTTACAGCAGATATTCCAAACGTTTCTGAAGAAGCTACAAAAGATCTTGACGAGAACGGTATGATCAGAATTGGAGCTGAGGTGAAGCCTGGTGACATTATGATCGGTAAGATTACTCCAAAAGGAGAATCAGACCCAACTCCTGAAGAGAAACTTCTTAGAGCAATCTTTGGTGACAAAGCTGGTGATGTTAAGGATGCTTCATTGAAAGCAGACTCTTCATTAAGAGGTGTTGTTATCAACAAAAAATTGTTCTCTAGAAATATTAAAGACAAAAAGAAAAGAACTGAAGAAAAACTTAAACTTGAAGAGATTGAAAACACTTACAAAGCTAAGTTTGATGAGTTAAGAAATACTTTAATTGAAAAATTAAATACACTTGTAAGCGGGAAAACTTCTCAAGGGGTTCAAAATGACCTTGATGAAGAGATCATCGGTAAAGGTGTGAAATTTACTCACAGATTATTAACTTCAGTTGAAGATTACGTAAACGTAAGCGGTGCAGATTGGACAGTGGATAACGATAAGAATGAATTGATTAAACAATTAATTCACAATTATAAAATCAAGTTCAACGATATCCAAGGGGTTAAAAACCGTGAGAAATTCGCAATTTCTATCGGAGATGAGCTTCCAGCAGGTATCATGAAGTTGGCTAAAGTGTATATCGCTAAGAAACGTAAGTTGAATGTAGGGGATAAAATGGCAGGACGTCACGGTAACAAAGGTATCGTTTCAAGAATCGTTCGTGAAGAAGATATGCCATTCCTTGAAGACGGAACACCAGTAGATATCGTATTGAATCCACTAGGGGTACCTTCTCGTATGAACATCGGACAGATCTATGAAACAGTTCTTGGATGGGCTGGTCAGAAATTAGGAATGACGTTCGCTACACCAATCTTTGATGGAGCTACATTAGATCAAATTACTGAGTACACAGAAAAAGCAGGTCTTCCTAAATTTGGTAACACTCACCTTTATGATGGTGGTACCGGAGAAAGATTTACACAGCCGGCTACAGTAGGTATTATTTACATGCTGAAACTGGGTCACATGGTAGATGACAAGATGCACGCTCGTTCTATCGGACCATACTCATTGATTACTCAACAGCCGTTAGGAGGTAAAGCTCAGTTCGGAGGTCAGAGATTCGGAGAGATGGAGGTTTGGGCTCTTGAAGCATTTGGAGCATCAAACATTTTGAGAGAAATCTTGACTGTGAAGTCGGATGATGTGATTGGTAGAGCAAAAACTTATGAAGCTATCGCGAAAGGTGAAGCAATGCCTGAACCAGGTATTCCAGAATCTTTCAACGTATTACTTCACGAGTTACAAGGACTTGGACTTGATGTAAGACTTGAGGAATAATTTTAAATTTTGACGAATGAATTTTGAATCAGTTCAGAATTTATAACCCAAAATTTATAATCCAAAATCTAAAATCTAAAAAATGTCAAATAAAAATAAATCAAGTAGATTTAATAAAATAACCATCGGTTTAGCTTCTCCGGAATCCATTTTACAGGATTCTAGAGGGGAGGTTTTAAAACCGGAAACTATTAATTACAGAACGCATAAGCCTGAAAGAGACGGTTTGTTCTGTGAAAAAATCTTCGGTCCTATTAAGGATTACGAATGTGCTTGTGGTAAATACAAGAGAATTCGTTACAAAGGGATCGTTTGTGACCGTTGTGGAGTTGAAGTTACAGAAAAGAAAGTTAGAAGAGAGAGAATCGGGCACATCAACCTTGTTGTTCCTATCGCTCACATCTGGTATTTCCGTTCTTTACCAAACAAAATTGGTTACCTTCTAGGGATTCCTTCTAAGAAATTAGATATGATCATCTACTACGAAAGATACGTAGTGATTCAACAAGGTATTGCTAAGAAAGCAGACGGTTCTGATTTTGATGATAAAGAATTCCTTACAGAAGAAGAATACCTTGATATCATGGAAACTCTTCCTGTAGAAAATCAATATCTTGATGATTCTGATCCAAACAAATTCATCGCTAAAATGGGTGCTGAAGCGGTTGAAGAATTATTAAAAAGAATTGATCTTGATGCTTTGTCTTTCGACTTGAGACACAAAGCTCACAACGAAGGTTCTAAGCAAAGAAGAACTGAAGCTCTAAAAAGATTGAACGTTGTAGAAGCATTGAGAGGTGCTAACACTAGAATGATCAACAGACCGGAGTGGATGATCATGCGTGTACTTCCTGTTATTCCACCAGAATTAAGACCATTAGTTCCATTGGATGGAGGACGTTTCGCTACTTCTGACTTAAATGACCTTTATAGAAGAGTTATTATCAGAAACAACCGTTTGAAGAGATTATTGGAGATCAAAGCTCCTGAAGTAATCTTGAGAAACGAGAAGCGTATGCTTCAGGAATCAGTAGATTCATTATTCGATAATACAAGAAAATCTTCTGCAGTAAAATCTGAATCAAACAGACCATTGAAATCACTTTCAGATTCATTGAAAGGTAAGCAAGGTCGTTTCCGTCAAAACTTACTTGGGAAAAGGGTAGATTACTCTGCGCGTTCGGTAATTGTTGTAGGTCCAAACTTACAGCTTCACGAATGTGGTATTCCTAAAGATATGGCTGCGGAATTGTACAAACCGTTTATCATTAGAAAACTAATTGAAAGAGGGATTGTAAAAACAGTAAAATCTGCAAAGAGAATTATTGACAGAAAAGAACCAGTAGTTTATGATATCTTAGAAGGTGTAATGAAAGGTCACCCTGTTCTATTGAACAGAGCACCTACGCTTCACAGACTAGGTATCCAGGCTTTCCAACCTAAGATGATCGAAGGTAAGGCAATCCAGCTACACCCGTTAGTAACAACGGCCTTCAATGCCGATTTCGATGGTGACCAGATGGCGGTACATTTACCGTTAGGCCCTGAAGCGATCCTTGAAGCTCAGTTATTAATGTTAGGTTCTCAGAATATCTTGAACCCTGCAAACGGTTCTCCAATTACGGTACCTTCTCAGGACATGGTTCTTGGTCTATATTTCATGACTAAAGAATTGAGCTCTACAGAAGATAAGAAAGTTTTAGGAGAAGGTCTTGCATTCTATTCTCCTGAGGAAGCGGAAATCGCTTACGCAGAAGGAAAAGTTTCTCTAAACGCTAAGGTTAGATGTAGACTACCTGTTAAAGAAAACGGAGAGATTTCAACTAAATTAATTGAAACTTCTGTTGGTAGAATTTTATTCAACCAAATCGTTCCTAAGCAGTCAGGATATATTAATGAACTTCTTACTAAGAAATCATTAAGAAACGTTATCGGTAGAGTCCTTGATGATACAGATTTCCCTACAACTGTGAAGTTCTTGGATGCAATGAAAGACTTAGGGTATTCAAATGCATTTAAAGGAGGTCTTTCATTCTCATTAGGTGACATCGTAGTTCCTGTTGAGAAGAAAGCAATGGTTGCTACAGCAATTTCTACTGTAGATGAGATTAGAGCTAACTATAACATGGGTCTAATTACAGATACAGAACGTTATAACCAGGTAATTGACGTTTGGACAAACACAAACGCAGGATTAACTGAAATGATCATGAGCAGAATGAAAACCGACCAAGGTGGGTTCAACTCTGTATATATGATGCTTGATTCTGGGGCGAGGGGTTCTAAGGAACAGATCCGTCAGTTATCAGGGATGAGAGGTTTGATGGCAAAACCGCAGAAAGCCGGTTCTACTGGTGCGGAGATCATTGAAAACCCGATTCTTGCAAACTTTAAGGAAGGTCTTTCGATCCTAGAATACTTTATCTCTACTCACGGTGCTCGTAAGGGTCTTGCGGATACCGCACTTAAGACTGCCGATGCGGGTTACTTAACGAGAAGATTGGTAGACGTTGCTCAGGATGTTATCATTACTGAAGCAGACTGTGGTACTTTAAGAGGTACTGAAGTTACTGCTTTGAAGAAAAATGATGAGATCGTTGAAAGAATTTCTGAAAGAATCTTAGGTAGAGTTTCTCTACATAATATCTATGACCCTGAAAGTGATGAGCTTATTGCTTCTGCAGATCAGGTGATCAACGAGCCATTAGCTAAGAGAATTGAAGAAGCAGGATTAGAAGCTGTTGAAGTTCGTTCACCATTAACTTGTGAAACTAAGAAAGGTATCTGTGCGAAATGTTACGGAAGAAACTTAGCAACAGGTAAAGTAATCCATATGGGTGAAGCAGTAGGTGTAATTGGTGCACAATCTATTGGGGAACCGGGTACTCAGTTAACATTGAGAACCTTCCACCAAGGGGGTACTGCAGGTAACGTATCAGAAAACCCATCAATCGTAGCTAGAAGAGACGGTATCGTTGAAATGGATGATGTAAGAACAATTACATCTGAAGACGAAAGCGGTAATACTGCTGAGGTAGTAGTTTCTCGTTCTACGGAATTTAGATTGGTTGCTGATAACGAAACTAAAACTCCATTGATGATCGCTAACGTACCTTATGGATCTATATTAGCTGTGAAACCAGGTGATAAAGTGAAGAAAGGTGATACTATCTGTAGATGGGATCCGTATAACGCGGTAATTATTGCAGAAACTGCCGGTAAGGTAGAGTATGAAGATATCATCCAGGGTATTTCATTCCAATTGGAAATTGACGAACAAACAGGATTTGAAGAGAAAGTAATCTCTGAATCTAGAAATAAGAAAGCCGTACCTACTCTTAAGGTAGTAGATTCTAAAGGTGTTGAGCAGAAAGCGTACAACTTACCGGTAGGAGCCCACTTAATGGTAAACGATGGTGAAAAAATTAAGGCTGGTAAAGTTTTAATCAAGATCCCAAGAAAATCTGCAAAAGCAGGGGATATCACCGGAGGTCTTCCGAGAGTTACCGAATTATTCGAAGCAAGAAACCCTTCAAACCCGGCGGTTGTTACAGAGATCGATGGTGTAGTTTCTTACGGAAAAATCAAGAGAGGTAACCGTGAATTGATCGTTGAAGCAAAAACTGGAGAAAGAAAAATTTATTTAGTTAAATTATCTAACCAGATCTTGGTTCAGGAGAATGACTTCGTAAGAGCTGGTTCGCCACTTTCTGACGGTTCAATTACTCCGGACGATATCTTAAGAATTAAAGGTCCAACGGCGGTTCAGGAATATCTAGTAAATGAAATTCAGGAAGTTTACCGTCTACAAGGGGTGAAAATTGATGATAAGCACTTCGAAATTATCGTAAGACAGATGATGACGAAAGTATCTATCGTTGATGGAGGTGATACTCAATTCCTTGAAGGAGCTCTTGAGCACAAATTTGATTTCTTGGAAGAAAACAACAGAGTATTCGGTCTTAAAGTAGTAACTGAAGCTGGTGATTCTAAAGAATTCAAACCAGGTCAGATGATTACTGCAAGAGAATTAAGAGACGAAAACTCTAAATTGAAGCGTGAAGATCAGGCTTTAGTTGAAGTAAGAGAAGCTTTACCAGCTACAGCAACGCCTGTATTGCAAGGTATTACAAGAGCGGCTCTTCAGACTAAGTCATTCATGTCTGCAGCATCATTCCAGGAAACAACTAAGGTTCTTAACGAAGCAGCAGTTGCTGGTAAGGTAGATTACTTAACAGGTCTTAAAGAGAACGTAATTGTAGGACACAGAATTCCTGCAGGTACAGGTCTTAAAGAGTATCAGAATGTTATCGTAGGTTCTAAAAAAGAATTCGAAGATATTAACTAAAAAGTAAAGAAAAGTTTCAGGATTCGAGTTTAAATTTTAAATTAGAGGCCTGAAACTTTTTAAACAAAAAAATATTTAAAGAAAACATGGACAATCAAAATCAAAATCAAAATCAAGATCCAAACAACATCAACATCCAACTTAACGAAATGGTAGCTTCAGGGGTATATTGTAACCTTGCTCTAGTAAACCATTCTCCATCTGAGTTTGTTGTAGATTTTATCCAATTAATGCCGGGTGTTCAACAAGCGAACGTGCGTTCAAGAGTTATTCTTGCTCCACTTCACGCTAAGAGAGTATTAGCTGCTCTTCAACAAAACATCACTAACTACGAGCAACAATTCGGAGAGATCAAAGAAGTTGAGCCTTTCGTATTAGGTGGAAACAACGTACAAGCGTAAGATTTTTTCTTAACATACATAAGAATGCCTCAATTTATTGGGGCATTCTTTATTTGTTATATATTGAAGATTTACTTTCATATAAATAGTGTAGGCGATATTCAGAAGTTGGTGATCTTTTAGATCATTATTCACTTACATAATTTCAAAATCATCACTTACTGTTAATAAGTTTTAAAATAATAAAAAATTATCATACGGATTATTCAATTGTATATATTTGCGGTTAAATTTTATATAATGGATATGATAAATAATCAGTTTATTCTTAATAAGTTTGGGTTTCTGGGTGCTGATTTTTCAAGTGAAATCCAAAAAAACGCAATAATAACTACTATAAAGGCGAAAACAGAGATTGTTCGGGAAGGACAAAAAAACAAATATGTTCCTTTCTTAATAAAAGGTTCTATAAAAGTTTTTTCTCTAAATGATGGTAGAGAATTAATCTATTATTACATCAGACCAAATGATAGTTGTCTCATGACTTTTTCTTCTATTTTTGGTGATTACGTAAGCAGGATTTATGCAATAGCGGAAGAAGAATCAGAAGTTCTTCTGATACCCGTTTCTGTGGTACATGACTGGCTGATCAAATTTCCGGAAATCAACAGATTATTTTATAGTGAGTATGATAAACGTTTTTCTGATGTAATGAACATGGTGAATGAAGCTGTTTTTCATAGGCTGGACAGAAGAGTGTTAAGTTATATTAAACAACAGATTTCTATCACAGGAAATCATCCGATTAAATTAACCCATCGAGAAATTGCAAGTAATTTAGGAACTTCCAGAGAGGTGGTAAGCAGAGTTTTGAAAAAAATTGAAAACGAAGGAGAAATTACCCAAACCAAAGAAGGAATTAAAATCCCTGTAAATGAAAATGTTAGTCAAATCTAATAAATAATGTTTTTATTATTGTGATTGATAAAAACTATTTAGTCGGTGACTTTTATCACACACTTATGAATCCATAACTCTATAAGTTTGTCATATTAATATTTATCAAAAATTTTATATGACAAAAACTCTATTATTTTTGTCGATACTTTCATCAAGTCTTGCCTTTTCTCAGGAAGATTTGCTGAAAGATATTGACACTATCAAAACAAATACCGATACTTCACAGCCAGCTTTCAAAGGCTTACAGGTTGTTACCGCACAATCTACCAAACTTACTGCAAAAAATGAATGGTATATCGTAGTTGCGCATCGTTTTGGAGACATCAGTACAGGTTTTAAGAATTTCTTTGGTCTTGATGACGCTTCTACCAAATTGGGGGTTATTTATGGCGTTACAGACGGTCTTTCTTTGAGCTTTTCAAGAGAAACCAATATGAAAACCTTTGAATTGGGAGCCAAATACAGTCTCTTAAAACAAAATGATGACTTTCCTGTAGATATAGTAGGTTATAACGTATTGGCACTTAACACAGATTTGGATAAAGATAATTATCCGCATCTACAGTTCAGTGATAGACTTTCTTATCTTACGCAGGCTCTAATTTCAAGAAGATTTAATGAGAATTTATCTTTGCAGTTAACACCTTCCTATGTGCACAAGAATCTTTATGAACCGAAAGTTGAAGATAAAAATCAGTTTTTAACAGGATTGGGAGGGAGATACAAAATTTCTAAAAGGATCTCTATCAATGCAGAATATTTTGTGAATTTTGATAATCACAGTGTCTATAAAAATCCTTTGTCAGTAGGGATGGATATAGAAACTGGGGGACACGTTTTTCAGCTTGTATTCAGTAATTCTCAGCTTAATTCAGATATCGGATATCTTACCAATGCAGCCGGGAAATGGGAGAAAGGACAGATTTTCTTTGGGTTTAATCTTTATAGAGTTTTTTAATATGAAAAAGATACTATATATATTATCATCAGCAGTTTTATTAGTTGCTTGTGAAAGCAGAACCTATGAAGAGATTTCTGACAATACACCCATCACAGAGACCGTAAAATATACACAAGATGTAAAACCTATTGTTGAAGCTAATTGTATTAGTTGTCATTCAGCTACAGGCTCTGCATCTTACAAACCTTTTACTAATTATGATCAGGTAAAAACCAATATTGATGGTATTCTAGATCGTATACAAAGACAAAACGGAGATTCCCAAAAGATGCCTCAGGGCGGATCTTTATCACAATCACAAATCAATATTTTCATTAAATGGAAAGCTGACGGGCTTATTGAAAATTAAATCAAAAATAGAAAAATGAAAAATGTAGTAGTAATTATTGTATCGTTACTGTGTAGTAATCTTGCATGGGCTCAAAAATATAGCTCGAAAACAGGACAGGTAAGTTTTGAAGCTTCAGTTCCTTTATTTGAAGATGTAAGTGCAAAAGATAATAATAATATTGTTATTCTGAATGCCGATACCGGAGAAATAGCTTCTGTTTCTGCTGTGAAGAATTATAAATTCACTGTAAAATTAATGGAAGAGCATTTCAATGAAAATTATGCCGAATCAGCAAAATATCCTAAAACGACTTTTACGGGTAAGCTTGTAAATTTTGATAAAACTAAACTTTCTGCATCACCACAAAAATATACCATACAGGGAAAACTTAATTTCCATGGGGTAGATAAAGCGGTTGCTTCATCAGCAACAGTATATGCAAAAGACGGGAAGATTTATATTCAGGGAGGTTTTGTAGCAAGACCTGCAGATCACAATGTAACTATTCCTAAAATGGTTTCTAAAAAAGTTGCAGAGAACGTGAATGTTAAGTATGATTATGTATTATCAAAACAATGAAAAATTTAATAGTAATTGTAAGTGTTTTTCTGAGCTTTTCATTTGTATCAGCTCAGGAAAAAGCAAAATCAATTTTTGATATTGCAAGAAGTGGTAGCGTGGCTGAGGTTAAAGATTTGATGAAAAAAAATCCGAATATCATCAATGAAACCAATGAAGGAGGCTTTTCTACTCTCATTTTAGCATGCTACAGAGGCAACACAGAAGTGGCTAAGTTTTTGATGGATAACGTAAAAGATATCAACTATAAAAGTCAGGAAGGCACTGCTTTGGCGGGGCTTTCTGTAAAGTATAATAAAGATTTGGTTGAGTATTTATTAAATAAAAATGCTGATCCAAATATTGCAGATGCCACAGGATCTACACCTCTTTTCTGGGCTGTGAAATTCGGAAATAAAGAACTCATAGAATTATTGCTGAAACATAAAGCAGATAAATCTAAAAAAGATTCAATGGGAATGACTCCTTTTGAATATGCTCTACAAACAAACAACAAAGAAATTATCAACCTCTTAAAGAATTAACATATGAAAAAAGTTTTACTCACATTAAGTTTAGCTCTTGCAAGCGCTGTAGGAGCACAGTTTAGTTCAGGGACAGTAAGTCTCGGATCTACAGGAATGACTGTAAAGTTGGATACTTCTTCCACTTTAGCGACACTTACACTTACCGGTGCAGACACTTCCTACTTAGGAATAGGTTTTGGAGGAACAGGAACTACAGGAGGTATGGGAACTGGAGTTGATGGATTTATTTATAACTCTAATTCGACTACCAATTCTAATCTTGACTATACTTTTGCCGGAGTAGGTACTACGCCCAACGCGGATGCATCTCAAGATTGGACGATCACATCTAACACAACTTCTGGAGGTATAAGAACTATAATTGCTACAAGATCTCTTGCTGGAAGCTCGGGAGATACTGCATTTACGAATTCGGCAGGACCAGTAAATATTTTCTTTGCAAAAGGTCCTTCAACGACTTTAGCGGCTAATTATCATGGGTTTGGAAACAGAGGATATGCCATTCTAAATAAAACTGCAACTCTAGGAACCAACGATCTAGCTATGGAAAGCAAAAAAGTTGTTCTTTATCCAAATCCTGCAAGGGAAACTGTGAATTTCAAAAATGCTGATAAAATCAAATCTATTGATATTTACGAATCAACAGGAAGAAAAGTAAAATCTGTAAAAATAGACGGAGAAAACATTAATGTAGCTGATTTAAAAACAGGAAGTTATTATTTTGAAATTAAATTGAAAGATGGAACGTTATCTTACGAGAAATTAATTAAAGAATAAATTAAGAGCCACTGAAAAGTGGCTTTTTTATTTTAATATTAGAAAAGTAGTACGTCAGTTAACGTGGTCACAAAGAATAATTTATTTACATTAATTCTAAAAAATGCTTTTAATAATTTTTTAACCTAGGAAACTTTTCTCTCAGAAGAACACGCTGTAACTTTGCCGAAAATTTTTATAATGAAGCGAGGATTACATTTTTTAATGCTTTTGATGTCATTAACAATATTTGCTCAAAAAGCACCTGTTGATACTGCTCAAATAGTTATTCCTAATCGATATAATACGGTTGAGGCGCAAACAAAACCTTATGTAATCATGATTTCTACAGACGGTTTTCGATATGATTATACTAAAAAATATAACGCAGAAAATCTTTTAAAATATTCAAATGAAGGCATTCAGGCAAAGGCAATGATCCCGAGTTATCCGAGCATCACTTTTCCGAATCACTGGAGTTTAATTACCGGATTATATCCTGCTCATCATGGTTTAGTAGATAATTTTTTCTATGACTATAAACGAAAGGAAATGTATGCAATGAGTGATAGAAAAAATGCAGAAGATGGAAGTTGGTACGGTGGAATGCCACTTTGGGGATTGGCTGAAAAGCAGGGAATGGTCTCAGCTTCATTAATGTGGGTTGGTTCTGCAAGTGATGCTGGTGGAACAAGACCAACCTATTATTATCCTTATCATGAAAAATTTACTCCTTCTGAAAAAGTGGATAAAGTGGTTAATTGGTTAAAACTACCAATGGATAAAAGACCTCATTTTATTTCATTATACTTTTCTGAAGTGGATGGAAGTGGACATCACTTTGGCCCAGAAGCTAAAGAAACAGAAGATGCCGTTCATTTAATTGACAAAGCAATTGGAGAGCTGGTTCAAAAGGTTAATGATTTAGGATTAAAAAATGTCAATTTCATCTTTGTTTCAGATCATGGAATGATAAAAGTTGATGGTGGAACTCCTCTTGAAATTCCGGCGTTACTTTTAGATAAAAACAGATTTGATTTTTATAATTCCCAGACATTATTGAGAGTGGTGGTGAAAAATTCTTCCGAAGTTAAAGCTGTTTATAAAGAATTGAAAGCTAATAAAACGGATGATTACGAAGTTTATTTAGATAAAAAGCTTCCTAAATATTTACATTTTGGAACCAAAGACGATCAATATAATAGAATTGGACAAATTCTTCTAATTCCAAAAGCTCCGAAAATATTTTTAGAAAAAGGTAAAAAAACATCAGTAGGAAAACATGGTTATAATCCAAGACTTGTTCCTGAAATGAAAGCGACTTTCTTTGCTTGGGGACCTGAATTCAAAAATAATGTTGTGATCGATGAGTTTTCAAACGTGAATGTTTATCCTTTAGTTGCTGAAATCTTAGGGTTAAAAATTACTCAGCCGATTGATGGGAAATTCAAAGTGTTAAAAGAAACATTGAAGAAATAAGCAGGGAGTCCCGAAGGGACGACTTATGAGAGGATAGGGTGAAAACCCTATTTATCAAAAATGAAAAACAACAAGTTTCGGCGAGCCAAAGGCTCGCCGAAACTTGTTTATAAAACGACATAGGAAAATGGAGCGTTAAAAAAATGACTTCAGTGAACGTTAAGAAAATTCTACTGTTTGAGTGCGGGATAAAAATTAAATAATAAACTAATACTAAATCCGCACGAGTTTTAGAATTTTTAGTGAACAGAAGTCATTTTTAGCGGAATTTTCCAAGTCTTGAACTTTTGTTTCTTTTGTTTCAAGACAAAAGAAATAATTAATATTTAGAAGCAAACTCCTTCGCAAACTCCTCCAACTTAATATCTCCCGTCACTACCGAACCATGCTCAATAAAATCCTTTTGAACAACACCCGTTCTTACGCCTCTTCCCATTTCGGTATATAATTCAGCCATTTCCTGAGGAAGTCCGGCTTGTAACATTCCTTTTAGAGAATCTTCATCTTTAAATTCAACCCAAGGTAATTCTGGTTTTCCGATGGCTGTTCCAAAAACTTTTGCAAAATCAGAAGCTGGACGAAGATCACTTACAATATATCTTACATTTTTACCCTCAGAATTTTTCACTAATTCCTCTGCCGCAGCTTTTGCAATATCAACGGGATGAACTAATGGAACATTTATATTTTCAGGATAATTCGCACCAATAATTCCTGCATTTTGAATTAACGGAATATCATTAAAGAAATTAATGTAGAAATATCCGGCTCTTAAAAAGGTTACAGAGGTATTTTCTAAATTATTATAGAATTTTTCAATATGATGAAGTCCTTTTATCGGACCTGTTTCTACAGGAGATTCAACACCGATACTGCTTAACATTACGACTCTTTTTACGCCTGTTTTTGAAATGGCTTCAGCATAATTTTTTCCTGCATTAATGGTATTTTCAATAATATTCACTCCACCCATATTCGGAGGAGTCATTAAAAATGCTGCGTCTGCGTTTTCGAAAGATTGAACTAAAAAATCTAGATCTGTAATAGAACCGATGGCTGCTTTTGCTCCAAGAGATTCAATTTCACTTTTTTTAGATTCGTTGCTGCTGATTACGGTGATATCGTGACCTTCTGCAATTAATTGTTGAGCTAATGGTTTTGCTACATTTCCTAATGAACCTGTGATTGTAATTTTCATATGTAAATATTTTTTTATTTCTGAGAACAAAGGTATATTTGTACTTACTTTTATACAAGTACTTACCCTAAAGTATGTAATATGACAGCCATTAAAGAAAGCTCAACTATTCAGCAAAATAAGAAATATGCACTCGATCTTTGTCCGGTAACCTATGTAATGGAAAAAATCGGTGGATTCTGGAAACCTATTATTTTATATCATCTCTCAAACGGAGATAAAAGATACAGCGAACTAAAACGTGCAATTCCTGCAGTTACCGAAAAGATGTTGATTCAGCATTTAAAACAATTGGAAGCAGACGGATTGGTGATCAGAACCGCTAAACCGGTCATTCCTCCTCATGTAACCTATGAATTAAGTGAATCTGGAAAAGGATTAATCCCTGTCATTCATCAAATGGCAGAATGGGCATTTAAAGATATGGACGGAAAATATAAATGTGGATAATTGGATAGAATTTTTTTCTAAAGATCTTAAAAAGCATCAATAGGAATGGGCTTTAACCTATTTTCAAAATTAAAATAATCAAATGTGGCTTCAGCCAAAACCTATAAAAAAGACTGCTTACATACGTAAACAGTCTTAATACTCATAAATGAAAAATTTTTTACAAAGATTTCATATCAATTACGAAACGGTATCTCACGTCGCTTTTCAGCATTCTTTCATAAGCTCCGTTAATGTCTTGCATGTTAATCATTTCGATTTCAGAAACGATATTATGCTCACCACAGAAATCAAGCATTTCCTGAGTTTCAGCAATACCACCGATCACAGAACCAGCAACAGATTTTCTTCCTAAAATCATTGGAACAGTATTCAAAATAGGTTCCAAACCTCCTAAATATCCAACTAAAACAAGCGTTCCGCTGATATTTAAAGTCGTAACATAAGGATTTACATCGTGTACATAAGGAACAGTATCGATAATTACGTCAAATTTTCCTTTTACAGAATCCATTTGAGTATCATCTGTAGAAATTACAACATGATCAGCTCCCAATTGCTTTGCATCTTCCGTTTTTCCCGGAGTTCTTGAGAATAAAGTAACTTCAGCGCCTAAACCTTTTGCCAGTTTAATTGCCATGTGACCTAAACCTCCAAGGCCTACAACGGCAACTTTAGAATTTGGACCAACGTTCCAGTGTTTCAAAGGAGACCAAGTAGTAATTCCTGCACAAAGAAGTGGTGCAACTGCTGCAAGATCTAAATTTTCAGGCACTTTTAAAACGTGATCCGCATCTACAACTACTTTTTGAGAATATCCTCCGAAAGTATGACCTCCCAAATGCTTGTCTTTTCCGTTATAAGTTCCTGTAAATCCGTTTAGACAATATTGTTCAAGATCTTGTTTACAGCTGTCGCAATGTCCGCAAGAATCTACGATACACCCTACACCTGCCAAATCTCCAATTTTAAATTTAGAAACATCGCTTCCTACTTTTGTAATTCTACCTACAATTTCGTGTCCCGGAACTGCCGGATACATTGTTCCTCCCCAGTCGTTTCTTGCTGTATGAAGGTCAGAGTGACAAACTCCGCAATATAGAATATCAATTTCTACATCGTTGGGTGTTGTATCTCTCCTTTCAATGTTCATTTCTTTTAAATCTGCCGTCGTAGACTCTGCTGCGAAAGCTTTTACTGTGAATGTGCTCATTTGATTTTTTATTTAAGTTAGTTTATAAATTGTTGTATTCTTCGTCAGTTACAGGCTCCATCCATTCTACAATACCATTTTGTGTATTAGGATTAATGGCGATATGTGTTAATTCACTATCCGGACCTGCACCATGCCAATGGATTATATGAGGAGGTATATTTACAACATCTCCTGCTTTTAAAACTTGCGCAGGCTTTCCTTTTTCCTGATAAAAACCTGTTCCTGAAGTTACAATTAAAATCTGTCCGCCTCCATGAGAATGCCAGTTATTTCTGCAGCGTGGCTCGAAAATTACATTCCCGATCTGGCAGTTAAGTTCGTCTGCATTGGGTTTTAAAATCTTTACCCATGCAGTTCCGCCTGAAAAATATTCAGATGGCGCTTTTTCTCCTTTAGGAAAAATAGTAGTATTAAATGTTTCCATAACAATGCAAAAGTCGATACTTTTAGATGAACTATACTTATATAATTTACTGAAATACCTACCATTTTTACAGACTCGAGAAAAGGTACGAAAGAAAGTGGTAATTTTGAATAAGATTAAAAATGGAATTTATGGAAGATCAAGAGGTTGAAATCTACAATAGTGTTTCGGAATATAATAAAATGGCCAATCAGGAAACCTTACATCCTTTGGTTAGCGTAGTTGATTTTTCAAAATCTGATCCTATTAGCCAGCACAAAAGAACGTTTGGTTTTTACACCGTTTTTTTGAAGGATGTAATGTGTGGAGATATGTTTTATGGGAAAAACAGTTACGACTATCAGGAAGGAACTTTGGTTTTTATTGCGCCTGGGCAAACGTATGGAATTTACAACAAAGGAAAGCAGATTCAGCCCGCAGGTTTTGCCTTGATATTTCATCCTGATCTGATTAAAGGAACCAATTTAGGGAAGAATATAAAGGAGTATTCATTTTTTTCCTACGATGTTCATGAAGCATTACACCTTTCTGAAAAGGAAAGAGAAATTATTTTAGAATGTTTTAAAAATATTAAACTCGAGCTAGATCAGTCAATCGATAAACACAGTAAGTCATTAATTGTCAATAATATTGAATTGTTTTTAAATTACTGTATGCGTTTTTATGATCGTCAGTTTATCACGAGAGATCATATCAATCAGGGAGTTATTGGGAAGTTTGAAAATCTTTTGGACGAATATTTAAAATCTGATAAACCTAAAAACTTTGGTTTTCCGATGGTTAATTATTTTGCGGAACAGCTTAATCTTTCAGCAAACTATTTTGGAGATATCATTAAAAAAGAGTTGGGAATTTCAGCGCAGGAGTTTATCCATAATAAATTGATTGATGTTGCGAAAGAACAGATTTTCAATCCTGAAAAATCCATCAGCGAAATTTCTTATGATCTTGGATTTAAATATCCGCAGCATTTCACAAGATTATTCAAAACTAAAGTCGGTGTTTCTCCAAGTGAATATAAAATGTTGAACTAAGTCTTTTTAAACACTAATTTCACTAATGTTTTTCACAAATAACACAAACCTCTCATTTGTGAAAATTAGTGCTATAGAAATCTGTGTCATTTGTGTTTAAACAAAAAACAAAATTTGTAAATTGTAATTGAAATAAGCTTAAAATCTGTTTAAAGCCAACATCAAATGACAACACAACAAAATATTGGAACTCACACCTTTCATTCCTCTTTTGGGAAAATTTTAGCTATAAAAGAAAATGGGATTTTAAAAGCCAAAAGCATTCGTTACGCGCATTCTGAAAGGTTTCAAAAACCAGTTCCTGAAAAGCCATCAGATTTGGAAATTATCTTTCCCGAAAGAACTCCGGTTTGTCCACAAAATATCAGTCCGTTATTAGAAAAGATGATTGGGAAAATAGATCTCGATCTTTTTGAGGTGGAAGAATCAACGCAATATTTATCAATTTATCGACCTGAAAATCTTGATCAAAATGGAAAATTACCCGTTGTCGTTTGGATTCATGGTGGATCTTATGAAATCGGTTGTGGTGATTTGTCAACGGCTGATCCTACAGATTGGGTAAAAGAGCAAAACATTATTGTTGTCACGGTTTCTTATCGATTAGGGTTTTTCGGTTTCTTGGGCGGAAGTGAAAAAAGACCTGCCAATCTAGGATTATTTGATATTATTGAAGCGTTGAAATGGATCAAAATATACATTAATGATTTCGGTGGAGATGCTGAAAACATTACCCTTTTGGGGCAATCTTCCGGTGGTGATGCGATTGCTCATCTGATGATTTCTGATGGTGTGGAAAATTTATTTCAACGAGTTATTATTCAAAGTGCACCTTTAGGACTTCGAAATCACCGTCAAAAAATGCTCACCGAATTTTTAGAAAAAACAGAAAGATTTACAGCTGATACGGATCTTTTAGAGATTGTAGAAAACTATAAAAACTTTGTCCCGTCTTTCTTCAAATATGGATTAAAAGCAGCTATGCCTTTTGGGGCACAATATGGTTTTCCGCCTTTGTGTAATGAAGAAGAATCTATGGAAAAATGGAAAGAAAGTGCCAGAAAATATGATGTTTTAATTGGTTTAAATGATGATGAAACTTCATTTTATATTAAAGCTTCCGACTCGATGAATAAATACCTTAATCAAGGTTTTGGAAAAAAGATTCTCAATAAAGCGATTCGGGCAACGACAGAAATTATTTATGGAAAACCCGCTCAGACTTTTGCTGAAAACTATGCTGAAGCGGGAGGAAATATCTATCTATTCAGAATTCATTCAAAATTGATCAATAATTTTTTCGGGGCTGCCCACGCATTCGATCTTCCTTTGTTATTTGGAAATGAAAATGCATGGAAATCTTCAGGCTTATTAAAAGACGTTCCCTGGAAATATATTCATGAGAATGGACAGAGATTAAGAGCTCTTTGGGCAGAATTTGCACGCAACGGAACTCTATCAGAATCATTTGAAAAGCCTTCTATGCTGGAACTCCGAAAAGTTTAGTTTTATTTTTTAAACACGAATAACACAGATTATTTTCACAAATGACACTAATTTTATTTGTGAATATTAGTGCTTAAAACCTTCGTGCTATTCATGTTTAAATATTTTATTCAGGAATCCAGACACTCACATTTCCTGCCGGAACAGGGAAATTCCCGAATCCTTTTTCATCGATGGTTACTTTCTCTTCAGACCTTCCCAGAAAATCGTAAAAGATTTGTCCAATATATTTTTCGCCCATTTCCATCGGTTTGTTGTAGGCTTCTTTATTGCTCAGAACGACAGCACAACCTTGATGTTCATCATCACCTTCACGAACCCAACCCAAACAATTAGCATCTTCAAAATAATCTTTTTGAACGCCATAAGCATAATCCTTTCTGGCTTTTAATAATTCTTCAATACCATCAATTTTATTCAGAAATATTTCCTGATCATTTCCTTCCTTGTCTTTATCGATATAATGAACGCCAAATAAATCGGGATAAAAAATGCATGGATAACCGTTTTCTCTTAATAAAATTAAAGCATAGGCAAGAGGTTTGAACCATTCTTCAACGGGCGCTTCCAAATCCTGTAAAGGTTGTGTGTCATGATTATCAACAAGACTTACCGAATGCAGCGGATCAGCTTGGGTAAGTGTTTCATCAAAGATTCTTCTCAAGTCGTAATCGCCACCTTCTTTGGATGCAGTGTGAAAATTATTCTGCAATGAGCTATCAAATAAACTCATGGCACCTTCTGTAACTTCGATATATTTTTGAAGTAAGGCTAAATATCCCGGAGCCCAATATTCACCCACAGCAAATATGTTTTTTCCTGAATTGGAGCGAAGTAGGGTGAGCCATTCTTTATAAAAATCAAAAGAAATATGTTTTAAAGCATCAAGTCTTACACCGTCAAAATCAGTCTGATCAAAATACCATTTTGCCCAGTTATTAAGCTCTTCGCGAACATGAGGATTACGATGTTCAATGTCATTATACATCAGATAATCATAATTTCCTTTTTCATCGTCGATCATTTCTTCCCAGTCGTTTCCGTATTCAGACTGGATTTTGAAGATATGGGAATCCATTCCTTCAGCAAAATCAACACCGCTGAAACAAGTAAAGTTCCATTCAAAATTAGAATATTTTTTTCCTCTTCCTGGAAATGTAAATTTGGTATAAGATTCTATTTCGATAACATCAGAAATCACTTTTTCCCTGTTGTTTTCATCAACTTTTACCGCTTTGAATTTTTCCAGTTCGTCACCGCCGGCTTTATGCCCCAAGACAATATCAACAATGATCTGGATGTTTTGTTGTTTTAAAGCTTTAATAGCTTTAGTGTATTCGTCTTTTGTTCCGTATTTTGTTTTAACAGTTCCTTTTTGGTCAAATTCACCTAAGTCAAATATATCATACGCATCATAACCGACCGAGTAGCCGCCATTTGTTCCTTTATAAGCAGGAGGGAGCCAAATGGATGTAATTCCTAATTCAGATAAATAGTTTGCTTGTTTCTCTGCTTCTTTCCATAATTTTCCGTCTCCTTCCGAGTACCAATGGAAAAACTGAATCATCGTTTGGTTCATGTATTGTAAATTTGGTCAATACAATTTAGTGAAATTTATTCATTATTGATTTTCAAATTCTTCAAACGGTATCTTTAGTTGAATAGAAATCTGCTTTTTTTCCTCTGTATTAAGGTGAGAAAGAGATAGCCCTAATAATCTTACAGCTTTGTCAAAGGGGCGAAGTTCCCAAAGTTTTTTTGATGTTTTAAGATATTCTTCAGGGGAATTGAAGTATTCTTCTTTTGTGATACTTCGGGTAAATAGTGAGAAATCTTTATATTTAATTTTTAAGGTTAAAGATCTTCCGAGAATATTATTTTTTTTAAGGCGTTGATGAAGTTCTGCGCTTAAACTTTCCAGTTTTTCGTTAATCTGCTGTTCATCAAAAAGATCTTCAAAGAATGTTCTTTCCACCGCAACACTTTTCTGAATGCGATGAGGTTTTACTTCGGAAGTATGAATTCCGCGGACAACATTGTAGTAGTATCCGCCAGATTTACCGAACATTCTTGTAAGATCTTCGACGGATCTTTTCTTTAAATCTTTTCCTTTATAAATGCCTAAACTAAACATTTTGTTAGCCGTAACTTTACCTACGCCGTAAAATTTTTCAACAGGTAATTCCTCAAGGAAAGCTTCAATTTTATCAGGATGAATGGTTTTTTGTCCGTTCGGTTTATTAATGTCGGAAGCTACTTTCGCTAAAAATTTATTAATGGAAATTCCGGCAGAAGCTGTCAACCCTGTTTCTTCAAATATTTTCTGACGAATTTCCTTAGCAATCTGATTGGCAGATTCTATTCCTTTTTTATTTTCGGTAACGTCAAGATAGGCTTCATCTAAAGATAAAGGTTCTACAAGATCAGTATATTCATGAAAAATCTCCCGAATTTTTTTTGAAACTTCTTTATAACGTGCAAAATGAGGCGGAACAAAAATCAAATGCGGGCATCTTTCTTTTGCTATTTTACTAGACATCGCAGAACGCACACCGAATTTCCTTGCTTCATAGCTGGCCGCAGAAACTACACCACGATGTTCGCCTCCAACAGCAATGGGTTTTCCTCTCAATGCTGGATTATCATATTGCTCCACGGAAGCATAGAATGCATCCATATCAACATGAATAATTTTACGAAGGGGAAAAGGAAAATCCATATCACAAAGATATGGATTCATTTATTTTTAATGATCGAATTATTATGATTTCAATCTCATCGTAAGAAGTAGTGGCTCAAAACCTGCTTTTTCATAAGCTTTTACGGCAGATTCATTTTGATCATAAACATCCAGTCTTATTTCTGAAATACCTTTATCTTTTACCCAAGAAATAAGTGCATCTACAATTAACTGGTTGACTCCTTTTCCTCGATGTTCAGGCTTTACATACATAAAACCGAGATAACCGTATTCTTTGAAGTTATTATAATTTTTTTCAGACTTTTTAATCAAAGCGTATCCTGATGCGATGATCTCGTTATTTTCTTCAACAACCACTAAATGGGCATCTGGCGAAAGAATAAGAGCATGTAAATCGTAGTAGTGAATTTTGCCATCCTTTAAAGTTTCATTAAAAGGTCTTTCCGAAGAAACAATACCTTGTTCAAACTCTAAAAGTATTTCTAAATCCTGTTCTGTAGCTTTTCTTACAATCATAATTTATTTTAAAAGCTTATCTATGGTTGTCTGAATTTCAGGATCTTCGGGAGAAATAGCATAATATTTTGCAATCGCAGATTTTTGATCGATCACCATATATCTTGGAATCCAGTTAAGGTCAATATAATTATTGAAATCATTTTTCCAGCCGGAAGAAAACCAGTAATTCTCTTTGTCTTTCATTTCGAATCTTTCAAGACTTTTATTAAATCCTTCTTTTGATCGGTCTAAGGAAAGGAATACAAAATCGATATTCTTGTTTTTTTCTTCTAATTCTTTAGCTTTTGGAAGTGCATTTAAACAATCTCTACACCATCCGGCCCAAAAATCAATCACTAAAACTTTTCCTTTATGCTGATCCAGAATTTGTTGAATGGTAACGCTTTTACCTTCTTCATTTTCCAGTTTTTGACTTAAAGCTTCTTTAGAAAATTTAGTTTTAAGAACTGTTGGGATCTTTTGAGAACAGCCTAGTCCAAAAATACACATCATCAATAGTAATAATAACTTTTTCATTTTTTCAATTACATTTAATGCAAATCTAAACAATGAAACGCAATTGGAGATTGGTTTCTTATTATTTAGCAAAAATTTAAGAGATTGAGAATTTCTATAAATGCTTATTGATAGTTCTTTACCAAACCTTTTACCAACGTAATAACATTCGGCATTGCTTTATTGGCAGCATTTAATACTTCTTCGTGAGAAACGGCAAAGGCAATGTCCGGCCCACCAAGATCTGTAATAATGGAAACGCAAAAAACTTCCATTCCCATGTGCTTGGCAACGATAACTTCGGGAACGGTACTCATACCGACCATATCGCCACCGATGGCTTTGATCATTCCGTATTCAGCTGGAGTTTCAAAAGTAGGGCCTTGTAAAGCAACATAAACTCCCTGTTGAAATTTAATATTATTTTCTGAGGCAACTTGTTCTGCTACTGCAATCATCTTTTTGTTGTAAGGTTCACTCATATCAACGAAACGAGGACCAAAAGAGTCTATATTTTTTCCACGAAGCGGGTGTTCGGGCATCATGTTGATATGATCTTTTACAATCACAACATCTGCAACGCTAAAATTAGGATTTACTCCACCACAAGCATTAGAAAGAATCAGGTTTTTAATTCCTAATAAATGAAAAATTCGGATAGGAAAAGTAACAGTTTCAATAGAATGACCTTCATAATAATGAAAACGGCCGCTCATCATCAATACTTTTTTGCCTTCCAGAATTCCATAAATTAATTTTCCGCCATGACCTACAATCGTGGTTTGAGGAAAATTAGGAATGTCTTTATATTCTAAAATATGAATAGCTTCCACCTCGTCTTGAAGTTTTCCTAATCCAGATCCTAAAACAATGGCAAAATCAGGAATATCCTGAATAATATTTTTAATGAAATCAGCGGTCTGCTTACTATTTTCTAACATAATCTAAGATGATTTGGTTGAATTCCTCTTTTTTATCGATCACTACATTAATAGGCCAATAGTAAACGATGTCTCTAAGATAATCAAAGGATTTCAAACGAACATAATCTTTCTCAGTTGTTAAGATCAATTTGTATTCACCTAATTTTTTATAATCGGCAATGATCTTTTTAATATCATCTTCTGTAAAATTATGGTGATCTCTGAATTTTAAATGCTTTACTCGTTGTGAAAATTTGGCTAAATGTGCCAACAACGGCTTCGGATTGGCGATTCCTGTAATTAACAGAATATCATAGTAATTCAGGTTGTTGTCAGGAAGCATTTTTTCTTTTCCGTACACATTTTCGTCATACCCGATGGATGAAAAGAATACTTTTTGGGTACGATCCGGTCTGATTCTGGAAATATAATACTGCTTGGTTTCTTCTGTCAGTTCATCAGGACATTTGCTGACCATAATGATGTCTGCTCTTTTATAACCTGTTCTGGATTCTCTCAAATCTCCAGCAGGAAGCAAATGATCTTTAAAGAAAGGATCATTAAAATCAGTCATCAAAATATTAAACCCTGCCTTGATTGCTCTGTGTTGAAATGCATCATCCAAAACCAAAACATCAAGATCCATATCTTCAATGACTTTTTTGGCTCCGGGAACTCTTTCTTCAGAAACGGCAATCACAAAACGGTTTTTGAAACGTTCAAATAATTGCATTGCTTCATCGCCTACAGTTTTATAATTACTCTCGTAATTCGTTACATCATAACCTTTTGTAAGTCTTCCATAACCGCGCGAAAGCACACCTGTTCTGTAATGTTTAGAAAGGTATTGAGCAAGATACATCACCATTGGCGATTTTCCGCTTCCGCCCACGGAGAGGTTACCGACATTAATTATCGGAGTCTTGAATTTCGTAGATTTAAAAATTCCCAGGTCATACATTGTGTTTCGGATACCCGTTACCATATGATAACCGAGGGAAAAAGGATAGAGGTACCATCTTTTCATACGCTTGCAAAAATAAGGATTTTCAAAAGTATTTGGCTAAATATTAACAATGATTTTTCAACATTTATTTTGATAAATGAGTTCATGATTATCATTAAATTAAAGTATTTTTGTAGAGTTATTTTATTACATTGAGGTATTTTATTGAGTTTTCCTATAACGGCAAAAATTATTTCGGCTATCAGATCCAGCCGACTGCTATTACCGTGCAGGAAGAATTGGAAAAGGCACTTTCCACTATTTTAAGAGAAGAAATTAAGACAACAGGCGCCGGACGAACAGATACTGGCGTTCATGCCAAGAAAATATTTGCTCATTTTGATACCGATCAGGTGTTGAATGATCAGTTTTCTCATCGATTAAACAGTTTTCTTCCGGCTGATATTTCCATCAAAAGAATTTTTGAGGTTAAAGATGATTTTCATGCACGTTTTGATGCTACTTTCAGAACATATGAATATTATATCTCGATGGAAAAAAATCCGTTTACACAAGATTCTGCCTGGCAACATTGGAGAAGACCTTTAGATATTAATAAAATGAATGAAGCCTGTAAGATCTTATTTGAATATGATGATTTTACAAGTTTTGCAAAACTTCATACCGACAATAAAACCAATCTTTGTAAAATGTACAAAGCAGAATGGCAACAAAACGGGACTGAATTAAAATTCACTGTTTCTGCGAACCGTTTTCTTAGAAATATGGTACGTGCGATTGTAGGAACCATGGTAGAAATAGGTTCAGGGAAAATAAAACCTGAAGAACTACGAAATGTCATTGAAAATAAAAACCGAAATTCTGCCGGAACTTCTGCTCCTGCACAAGGTTTGTTTTTGGTGGATGTTGGATATGAATTTTAAATAAAACTATTAAAAAAACTAAAACATTATGGTGTCAATTTTTATAATTATTGGAGCTTACAGGTATTATGCCGGCCTTGCGGAGAGGTTTGGAAAAACGAAATGGCATTTCGGACTTTTAGCGATTGGAATTTATCTTGGATTTCAGATTTTATTTCTTTTTTGCTATGCAATTTATGAAGGACTTACAAATCCAGGAAGTTTGAACGATAATAACTATAGCGGTTTTACATTGGTTAATTTAATAAGTTGGTTATTTGCTATTGGTGTTGTGTATGCATTTCATACCTATCTTGAAAAGAAATTTACAAAGGAAATGATAAGAAAACCTTCTTTAGAAATTGAAGAAATTGGAAATAAAGAATAATAAATGATGGTGACTAAGATTGGTATTTAAGACATTAAGATTTATAAAAACCAAAAATTATCTATACCATAAATATCAGCTATCTGATATTTTCTATTACTATTTGATGAAGTTGTAAAGGCAGACAAATTTTAAAGTCTTATTTTTGCAAAAGAATTTTATTTAATTCCTTTCTTCAATTCCTACAATGAAAAAACAAGATACCGGGGCAATTATCAAAAGATTATTCTTCATCGGGATGAAATTCCGTTCGTGGTTTATCATAACTTTGGTAATTTCTATATTTCTTTCCATCGTTTCTACTTACAGGCCGTACCTTACCATGCAGGTGGTAGATAACGATATTACCAAACTTCACGATAAGGCTTTGATGATGAAGCATATTTATCTGTTGGTAGGTTTGGTTTTTGCTGAAACTGTTTTAAACTTTTTCTTAGTGTATTTCTCTAATTATATTTCTCAGAATGTTATCAGAGATATCAGAGAAAGATTATATGCTAAACTGATCTATTTCAGAACATCATTTTTTGATAAAACGCCAATCGGGCAGCTCGTAACGCGTGCTGTAGGAGATGTGGAAACCATTGCGACGGTTTATACCGACGGTTTCCTGATGGTTTTCGGGGATATTTTGAGAATCGTTTTTGTGTTGATAATGATGTTCAGCACGAACGTTCATTTGAGTTATATTACGTTGGCGATTTTACCCTTAATGGTTTTGATTACGAGATTTTTCCAAAAAAGATTGAAAAAAGCTTTTGGAGATGAAAGAACTTGGACTTCAAATCAAAACTCTTTTGTTCAGGAAAGATTAGCAGGAATGCCTATTATTCAGGTGTTCAACAGACAGCAGGCTGAATATAAAAAGTTTGATGATATTAATATTACCTTAAAAGGAGCATTATTGAGAACTGTTTTTATCTTCTCATTATTCTTTCCTGTGGTTGAACTTATTTCTTCACTTTTTATAGGATTTATCCTGTTTTATGGAGGATATATCACAATTAGTGCTGGGGTTGTTATTGCATTTATTCAATATATTTCAATGTTGATTCGTCCTTTGAGACAGATCGCAGACCGTTTCAACAATATCCAACGTGGAATTGTAGGTGCAGAAAGAGTTCTTGGAGTGATGGATGAAGATTACGCAATGCCAAACACTGGAAAAGTGGAGAAAGATCATTTTGACGGTAAAATTGAATTCAAAGAAGTTCGTTTTGCATATGATGAGAAGCAGGAAGTTCTTAAAGGAATTGATTTTAAAGTGAATCCGGGAGAAACCGTAGCGATTGTTGGAGCAACCGGAGCCGGAAAATCTACCATTATTAGCTTGATTACAAGATTATATGATATTAATTCCGGTGAAATATTTATTGATGATGTTGAGCTTAAAGATTACGAATTATATAATTTAAGAAGTCATATCGGAGTCGTATTGCAGGATGTTTTCCTATTCCATGGAAGTATTTTTGAGAATCTTGCTTTTGGGGATGATACGATTACGCTAGAAAAAATAAAAGCGGGCGCCAAAGAAATTGAGGTTGATGATTTTATTGAAAGTCTTCCCGGAGGATATGAATATGTGGTGAGTGAAAGAGGTTCATCGATTTCTTTAGGTCAGAGACAATTGTTATCTTTCCTAAGAGCTTATTTATCTGATCCAAAAATTTTAATTCTGGATGAAGCAACATCTTCTATTGACCACGAAAGTGAAAAACTGATTCAGAGAGCGACAGAGAAAATTACTAAAAACAGAACGTCAATTATTATTGCCCACAGACTTTCAACCATTGAAAAAGCCGATAAAATTATCGTCATGGAACATGGGAAGATTGTAGAAGAAGGTAAACACCTTGAATTATTAGACAAAAACGGATATTATTCCACTCTTTACAAGGCTCAGTTGAGACATGAAGTAGAGGAGAGTGAGGTTGTTGAAAATAATTAAGCTAAAATTATTTTTAGTTTAAAATAAAAAAGATACTTTATTATAAAGTATCTTTTTTTATGCTTGAATGTTTGATGAAAGCCAAGAATCTATAATCCATAAGGGATAATTCCAAGATCTTTTTTCCAAGTTTCACCGTATTTATCAGTTAGACTTTTCGCTAGGGCTAAATTATTTTTCTCCGCTTGTTTTGAAATGGTTGGACTAATCACACAATTTTCATAAACAACATCAACCTTATATTTTTTCCTGAAAGCTTCATGATTTTTCGACATGATCCCGAATTGAATAAAATGAGGTAAGATTTCTACGTCTCTTTTTCCATTTTTATCTTTAATAGTTACTTTAACATCTTTATTTTTCTGCGCAAAGCTTACGCCTGAAAAGGATAATGCAATCAGTAAAAGAAATAATTTTGAGTTTTTCATATATGGTTCTATAACTTATAGATTCAAAATTCAGGTGGAGGTTAAATTTATTTAATTTTAAAATAGTAATTAAAACTTAAAGCCTATACTGAAATATACTCTCCAAAAATTAATCGCATTATTTTTGGAAACATTAATATTGATAGGGCCTAAAATTGATTCATATCCTAGATTAAGACCATATCCATAAATGTCAGAACCTTCTTTTGTGAAGGGTGAAAGATCGTTACTTGCTCTGCCATAATGAAAAGAAGGCGTAAGATAAAGATTTTTATAAAGGTTGTATTGAATATCCACACCCAGTTTAGCGAATGAATTTGTGGGCACTTCTTTTTGTCGCAAACCGTTGAACTCTGGGTTTATTCCGCTAAAATTGTATTCGCTTCCGCCAAGATTATATTTTTGATTTAAAAAAAGATAAGGAGTTTTTTCTAAATTCTGATCTGAATTTTTAGATGAAAAATGAGTCCCTAAAAATGCATTGGCTTTAATCGAAATATTTTTAGTGACGGGAAAAACAAAGTTTTCGTTAATTGCTAAGCTTAATAAGTTTTTTGGAATATAATAATACAAATCAGCCGGATTCAAATAATTATAAAGTGCCGGTTGTATATTTTCTAGATCATATAAATTATACTGATCTCCAAAATAATATTTACTTATAATCTGCAGATTGTTTCCAGAAGTAGGATAATATCTTTCATTTAAACTATTCTGATTGAATTTAAAAAACAGATCAAAATTATTATGCTGATATACCTTATTATCATAGCTGTAACCCGTTATAAATTGGCCTATTTTATCTGCTGAACGATTCAGTTTTTCTGTATTATATTCCATTCCCAATGAAGCCATTGAGTTTGGAGTAATTATGTAATTAATTGCTGTATTGGCAGTTGTATTTCTGTAAATAAAATCAGAGGAATTGGAATTAACTGTTTCGCTATCAAATTCATTACTTGCCCGAAGTAGGAAATCATTACTTTTCAGGTGAGAGGTGGTTCCTTCAGCACTTATCCACCAACGGAAATTCTTATCCATAAATTTTTGAAATTGCAAACGACCTTTGAAACGTTCTGAAATGTCTAAAGTGGCTAAGGCGCGAAATCTATTTTCAATATTTCGATAAGTATAGTTAACGATAATACCGACAGACTGCTCGTTATCATAATGTAATGCAAGCTTAAAAGCACCTGCTTTTACTCTTTTTATAAATATATTCATAATGAGCCCGTCTTCAGAATCGGTATAAGTATAATACACCTTTTCGTATTGCCTCATCCCAAAAACCTTATCAATAGACTCGTTTACTGTTTTTGCATCATAATATTTTCCTTCACTTAAACCCATTAAGCTTTTAATACTTTCAACTTCAGAATGATTATTTAAAGGTGTTCCGTTGTCTTCACTATAAGTGAATTTTATGGTTGGTTTTTTTATTTCTTCAATTAGTTTATGATCATAAATAATTCCTAGTTTACGCTGTTCATTGGCTAAAGCAATAAATTCCGGGATGTGTTTTCTTGCTTCCTGCTCTCCGATTTTAATGATTTCTTTATAATTTTTGAAATCTTTTGTAGTGTAATCATTGAGAGGAGCTACAAAATCAACCAAAATATCAGACATTTTCTTTTGTTGATTAAAATCCTGAACGGAATGGAAAGCGTGGGTTTGGTAGATCATTTTCATGGGATTTTCTATTTCCTTTTTTGTGAAAAGTCTAAACCCGGTATACCCACCAATAATATAATCTGAACCCATATCTTTTACTTCCTGTACCGGAAAATTACGGTCTAGTCCACCGTCTACAAGAAGTTTACCATCAATATAAACCGGTGCAAAGGCTGCAGGAATAGCTAATGTTGCACGTATTGCTAATGGAAGGGAGCCTTTTTTCTGCATTACAAGTCCGCCATTTACAATATCAGAAGAGGTAAGTTGTACAGGAATCTGAAGCTTGCTGAAATCGTTAATATGTTTGGCAGGAAAGGTTAGTGTATTGAGTACTTCAGACATATATTGTCCTTCTATAAAAGAACTCGGTAATGAAGGCAGACCACCTTCAACCGGAAATTCTATGATATACTTATTGTACTCATCTTTCTCGCTGATATTTACCTTATTGTAAGGGATCTTATTGCTTAAAACTCTTTTCCAATTTGTGTCGTACACAATTTTCTTAAGCTGGTCTCCATTATATCCCATGGCATACAAACCGCCTAAAATCCCACCCATACTGGTTCCGGTGATATAATCGACCTTAATTCCCAATGAATCTATTACTTTTAAAATTCCTATATGAGCGAATCCTTTTGCGCCACCACCACTTAGAGCAAGACCGAATTTGGTGTTGCTGGTAATGACTTTTGGAGTGGTTTTTATAGAATCCTGTGCGGGAAGCAATATATAAGTAAAGATGATGTTGAAAATAATTAAAAATTGCTTCATCATATTTTTTTCCAAAAATATAAAAAAATTCAAAGATTGATTTTTGATTTATATTAATTAAAAATCATAAAATGGTTTATATTAGTTGCTTATATTATTTTTTTTAAAGTTTTTTATCCTGTTAACAGTGATTTAAATGAGAATATTTTTCTAAAATATTTGAATAATAAAGACTCTGAATTTCTATTCTCAATATTTTTAATTAAATCATCATCAAAAGTTTTAAAATAATGTTTTAAGTATATAAAATATTGTTAAGCTTAGAATCATTAAAAATAAAAATCCTTTTATTAGCAAGAGTTATGATAATTTTTGTTAAAGTTTTAGGAATTCCAAATCTATGGATTGTATAGGTGTTTTACGAAAAATGGTTGATATTTTCAAATTAAATGATAAAATCTTAACGAAACATTATGTTTGTATCGAAAAATTTATTAATTTTAATGTGAAATTGAACGACTACTCTAATAATTGGTAGGGTGTTTGATATAATTGAATGCTTTTTTTAATTAAACCCCAAAATATAAATGAATAATATACAAGATGAATTTCAGGTCTTCAGAGACGAGTTAAGAAAATTGAATATCGAAGTACAGAAAGTAGTAAAGGTAGGTAACGGTAGCATGGACTTTCACGAGGTTTTTTATAAATCCCCAAGATATGAGGATGTAAAGACTGTCTATGTTCAACGTCACTACCTGGATGAACTTATTGTAAAATTCAGACAAGCTTATAGCTAAAAAATAAAATACGCGGCTCAGGAAACCTGAGCCGCGTATTATTTATCATGTTTGAATAAATTTAATCTTTATCCAACGTCGAATTTTCTTTGGTGTCTTTCATTCGCACATACACGAGCAATGAAAACAAAATACATGCAGTAATGTACCAATAGAAATAATGTTCGGCTCCAAATTTCTTTAGCCATAACGCAATATACTCTGCACTGCCTCCAAATATCGCCACGGTTAAGGCGTAAGGTAGACCTACTCCTAGGGCACGCACTTCTGAAGGGAAAAGTTCTGCTTTTACGATAGCGTTGATAGAAGTGTATCCGCTCACAATAATTAATGCTGCCATGATCAGGAAGAATGCCGTCCACATAGAAGTTGTATGACTTAATGCCGTAAGTAACGGAACAGTACATATCGTTCCCAAAATTCCGAAACCTAATAATAAAGGTCGTCTTCCGATTTTATCCGAAAGTCCTCCAAAAACAGGTTGTAAACAGGCAAAAATAAATAAAGAGATAAATGAAATTAATGTAGATTGTTCTTTAGTAAGATGAACAGTATTCACCAAAAATTTCTGCATATAAGTGGTGTAAGTATAGAAAGCCAATGTTCCTCCCAACGTCAATCCGATTACGGTAAGTAGAGCTTGTGGATGTTTAAGGAGTTCTTTAATGGTTCCTTTTTTCTTATCATTTACATCTTTTTTATTTTCAAAAGCTTCAGTTTCATGAAGGTTTGATCTTAAATATAATGCGATTACCGAAAGAATAGCTCCAATTACAAAAGGAATTCTCCAGCCCCAATCTTCTAATTGAGTTTCTGTCAGAATTAATTTTTGTAAAACCAGCTGTATTCCCAACGCGATTAATTGTCCGCCAATTAACGTCACATATTGAAAACTTGAATAAAAGCCTCGCCTGTCTTCCGTTGCCATTTCGCTGAGGTAGGTTGCCGAAACTCCGTATTCTCCACCCACACTTAATCCCTGTAATAATCGGGCGATAAGAAGTAGAGCAGGGGCTAGGATTCCTATTGTATCATAAGTTGGTGTTAAAGCAATTAACAAAGATCCGAATGACATTAACAAAACTGAAAGCGTCATTGCTTTTTTCCTTCCTATTCTATCGGCGATACTTCCGAACATCCATCCTCCGATGGGACGCATCAAAAATCCGACGAAAAATATTCCGGCTGTGTTCATTAATTGTGCATTAAGATCAGATTCCGGGAAAAATGAATTGGAAAAATAGATGGCAAAGGCAGCGTATGCATACCAGTCATACCATTCTACCAAGTTTCCTATAGAACCGCCCACAATGGCTTTTATCCTTTGGGCAGTTGTAATTTGAGTAGTATTAGCGTTCATATGGGTAAGATATTAAATTTTTTAAAGTACAATTTGAAAAGACAGTAAAAATTCTCCTTTTCTGTCAAAAATTCTTTTTGAAGCGGTATCATATAACGGTCTGCTGCTGTATTGAGCAATAATTCTTGCGTTTTGACCGTATAAAAAAAGATTAGCGCCGATGTCGTAGTAGCTTCCGCTTTGGTTTAATGCTTTCATATCTTTAAGAGCATAATTAAAAAACGGCTGCACTTTCACGATCTTGCTGAATTTAGGAAGTACAAAACCTACTTGGGAAAACCATATATTTCCTGTTCCCATCAAAACTCGATTGTTTCCGGCTCCTTCTAAAGCTTTTTCGCCTGTAAATGTTGCATCAACAGTTCCGGGATTCATAATTCCGCTTACTCTCAGATAATTTGGGCCGTAGTTATAATTATAGAAAACAGAATAGAGCGTAAGTCCCATTTCTTTACTTTTATCACCTAATGGAAGCTCAGAATAAACATCTGCTCCGAAAATGTTGGTATCATGAGATTCAAAAACGTTTTCTGTAGGCTGAGATTGCGTTGCATCTTTATTGGTATAAAAACCTGCTCCAATATTCAGTACTTTTTTTGCAGCTAAATTATTTCCCGCTAAAAATGATGTAGAAGTAACTTCTTTATTAAAAAACTGATAATAAGCATATCCTGCATAAGACAATTTTCCGCTTTGGTTGTTATCAACAGCAACTCCGCCAACAGCGGGTTTCAGATTGGTTGCAAAAGGTTTGTTTACACTGAAACGATAATTAATTCTGTCAAATTCCCCATGAACAAAAACTCCGAATTGTCTTGAAAACTGATCTGCAATTTCAATTGTCGGGAAATTAAAAACAGGAATATCACCCGCAAGCATTTTAGTTGTACTCGCATTCGTCATTCGGCTCACACCGTTCCATGAATGAAGTCCCGCTCCCAAATAAAGATTATTCTTATTAGGTTTTCCTGTCTGAAAATCATTTCTCGGAATAATAGCAAATTCATTGTAAGCATCATGAAAAAAGAAAGGTGCTTTTTTTCCTGCTCCGTTATTTCCTGTTCCAGTTCCTCCGCCAGAAATAAAATTTTGATTATTAATTCCCATCTGCAAAAAGACAGAATAGAACGGCGTTAACTGACTTTGGATAATCAATCTCATTCTTCGGATTCCCGCATCATACGTCTGATCCTGCGGAACTCCATTGACGGCCGTTCCCGGATTATTATCGATACTTCGAAGCCAGATTTGACTCGAAATTCCGAATTTTAACCATTTATCACCTTTTTGATTAAGGTTGATTTTAAGCTCTCCAATATCCAACGGATTCTTTTCTACAGTTGGAACTTCTTCCATCTTTTTTTCGGACTTAATCGTGTCTTGGCTATAGGCGAATTGCACTGCAGTTAAACCGAAAAGTAAGAGTAATTTTTTCATAGGCGTTTTTACTTGTGCCTAAACAAGAAATAAATTCTGAAGAAATTTTGAAGTTTTCACAGAATTTGAATTTTTGTTGTTATGTTTTTGAATTTCAGTTAATTATTTTGTGAAATTAATTTTGACAGTATGTAAATTATGTTCAAAATGATAAGAAATTTCAGTATTATAAATCTCCAAAATCTTCTTCACAAGCGCCAAACCAATCCCAATGGAATTTTGATTGGGATTTCCTCGCTTGAATCTTTTGAATAATTCTTCCGTAGAAATTGTGGGCGGATTTCCTGTATTTGAGATCTGAAAATAAGTTTCTGTAAGCTTTACAAAAATCTTTCCGTTTTCGATATTATGCCTTTTTGAATTGTTGATAAGATTGTTAATAACTATAGATGCCAAATTTTCATCAAAATTAAGATATACATCATCCTGAATTTCGTTAACCAAAGTAAGGTTCTGAATTTCAAATAAATCCTCAAAATAATGAAGTCTGTCTTTTAATAATTCCGAAAAATTAATCAGTTGTGAATCATTTTTTTCAAAATGTTCCAATTTAGCAAGAAGAATTAGAGATTGATTGATAGATGAAAGCCTGTCCAATTCATCATTCATCGAAGAAAGTGTGATCAATTGATTTTCTGAAAGTTCGCTATCCATTAATAATTCTATTTTACCTTTAATAGAAGCTAACGGTGTCTGTAATTCGTGGGAAGTATTTTCTGAAAGTTCTTCCAAAACGTTGTAATCTTTTTTGGAGCTTTCGGACATTTTTAAGAGAAATTTATTTAATGATTTAAATTCTTCAGTCTCTGTTTCCATTAAATTCATCGGGCTGTTATCTCTCAATCTGAATTTTTTAATTTCATCCATCGCGTGATAAAAAGGATCGAGAATTTTTTTTGAAACTAAAACACTCACAATAATCGTGAGAATGACAAGAAAAACCATGATCCACGCTACAACCATGATAATGCTCATCATAAAACGGTTTTCGATAATCGTGATATATCTTACGCTCGTAATAGAATATTTTTTCTGATGAATAACAGGGTAGGTAGTAACGGAAATTCGGTTGATATAGGACTGTATGCTTTTATTCCAGAGATATTTTTCCTCAATAATTTTTTCTTTGGCGATTTTTGTATCAGGCGGAAGAATTTTAACCTGAGTTTGTCGATGATGAGATTTTAAATAATCATAAGCCGAATCTTTCTCCAATTTATGAGTGACATATTCGTTTAAATCTTCCAATTTCAGAATGGCAGAACGCATTGTTGCTCTTTCAAAAGCAAAATACAAAATAGCAAAGCCTGTGACGAGGACAAAAAATACCAAAAAGGTAAATGCTCTGGCAAAACGGAAGCTTAAATTCATTTAATGAGAAGTTAGAATTTAGAGGTTAGAAATTAGTTTTACAATGATTATGTTATTACTAATATTTTTTATTTATCAATCCATTTATAACCCAATCCATAAACGGTTTGCAGATAATCTTTTCCACCTGAATCCAGAATTTTCTTTCTTAAGTTTTTCAAATGTTGATAGACAAAATCTACATTGTCAATACTGTACGTGTAATCTCCCCAAAGATGGCTTGCAATCGCTTGTTTAGATAACATTCTGTTCTGATTATTAATGAAATAGATCAATAAATTCAATTCTTTTTTGGTGAGATTGAGCAGTTGACCGTTAATTTTACACTCTTTAGATTCCAGGTCAATTGTAATTTCGTTAAAACTTAAAATGCGGTTAGCTTCCGGAGTCTTTCTTCTGAGAACCGCTTTTATTCTTGAATGAAGTTCGGGCAATGAAAATGGTTTTGTTACGTAATCATCTGCGCCGTCGTCTAATCCTGTAAGTTTTGTGTCCAGAGAATTTTTTGCTGAAACAATAATTACGCTGGCAGATGGAGAATAATTTTTGATATGTTTGAGGATTTCCAACCCATTTCCGTCAGGAAGCATAAGGTCTAAAAGGATGCAGTCGTATTCAAAAAGTTCAATTTTTTCTAACGCTTCTTTTGCACTAGAAGCCACTTCACAGACGTAATCTTCTTTTTTAAGATAATCTGTGATGTTGGTTGCAAGTTCCTTATGGTCTTCTATGATTAGGATTTTCATATAAAATTATTAAACTGAAATATCGTATTCTTCGGTTTAAAGATATAAAAAAACCGTTCAGCAATATTGAACGGAATTTGTATGTTGAAATTTAATAAAAAATTTAGGCACAAAGGTTTTAACACTTAAGTTTATTTAAGTTAATAGAATTATGTATAGAAGAACACTTTAGTTCTTTTGAAAATCAAAGATTTTCATCTTATGTGAACTTTTGTATTTTCAAAGTAATAAGCTTTCTAAAACTTAAGTGCTCTAAAGTGTTTAATACAAACTTTTGCTTCTTTTGTGGTAAAATTAAAATTTAAACAAGTCTAATTTTTAAAATCTATATCCGAGGGAAAGTCCGCTTCTGAAACCTGCCCAAGGCCCATCGATTTTTATTCGGGCTCCTTTTTCATTGGTTTCAACGGTGTAATCTACAAAAGGAATGTCCAGATCTTCAATTTCTTTTTTTAATTGAGCCTGCATTTCGGGAGTCAGAACGTAGTCGCTTGTCATGGTAAAGTCACCTTTTCCGCTTCCGTAATGTCCGCCAGCGATCCAGAAATCAAGAACGAGATTTTGACTTCTGGTTAAAAGAAACTGAACGCCGACCATTACTCCGCCACTGTTTCCGTTGGCGCTTCCTGTACCTTTTAAGGGGATTTGATAAGTGTTTCCATCGATCGCGTTGTAGTCATAATAGAAATCGAAAGTATTGGAAGTTATCTTTGAATATCTGTAATAAGGTGCGATGTAAAAGCCCTTTCCGTAGCCTTTTCCAAGATAAAAACGAGGTTCTACCGTGAAATTTGTTGCTTTTACTCTAAGATTTTGAAATCTTTTTTCATCTTCGTCACTTAAAAATGAGTTGATGAAAGGAACCTTACCTTCCGGCATCGTTCCAAAGCTTACATTCATTGAAAACCATTGATTTATCGATCTTTCATAAGACAAATTAATGTTTCTGAATACATATCCTGTAACATTGGTTTTAATGATGTTCATTTTTTCCAGAGGTTCGCTGCTGGTTTCCTGTGCGTTGAATTCTGAGAACAACAAGGGAAGAATTATAATGAAATATTTTTTCATGATTTTAAATTTTCATTAAACATTAAGTGATTGGTATTGATACGAAAGCAAAAAACGGGCAGGAAATCAATAAACTGTGAATTTAATTTTCAATTATGATTAAAAATAGTAAACAAATGTTGATTATGGAAGTAAAATTTACCTTTTGAGTGTTTTCTTTTTAAATATAATTCTAAAATCATCAATGATAAATTAAAACAAAAAAAATCCGCTCATCAAGATGAATGAACGGATTTTGTTTTATTGAGTGTTGATTTCTATTTCTTAATAAATTTCGCAGTCTCAGCTTTAGAATCTTTTCCTGAAACTTCAATAAAGTAAGCAGCAGGCGGTAATTCTGAAATCTGAACTTTTCCGGCTTTAAGATCTGCCGTTTTTACTAATTTTCCATCTAAACTGTATACTTTAGCTGTTGAAAAATTTCCTGCTCCTTTCAATTCAATAGCATCTTGAGCTGGATTAGGATAAATTTTTAAACTTTCTTTTTTAGCAACAAAATCTCCTGTTGATAATGTTGGTAAATTAAGAGCCTGAGCAGCGTTTGAGGTTTGGTTATTAATTCCTGCTACAGGAACATTAACAATAGTTTCAATTGTCGTTAATAACGGGAATTTGTGAGTGCTGTCGTAATATGCATAAGAAGTATTGGTAATAGATCCTATTGGAAATATAAACGATGTATCATTCGGTAAGTGAAGATTGAAAGTCTGAACAGATTTGGTTCTCAATACGTTATTAAATGTAGCGGGTCCCAAAAGCAATGTTCCCGATGCGTCAGCAGAAATATTAATTGTTCCTTTGCATAATCCGCTCGCAGAAGGCGATGTGAATGTTCCCTGTGCCTGATCTACCTCAGAATATCCAAATGCGGCAGGATAAGAAATAAATGTTCCGTTATTGGTTGCCAGATTCAAAGTAGCATCTGTAGTTACCAATCCTGTGATTTCCAGTTTTGAAGCCGTTTGTTTGTAGTAAACTGTAGTTCCGCTTCCTACCATTTTCAAAGTAGAACCGGGAAAAGTCGTGATTTCACCAGCAGAAGGAGTCGAATAAACAGTTGAAGATGCTGCACCAGCCGTAAGTTGAGTATTGGTAAAAGTTGTGTTTGCTCCTGTTGCAGAATTATTAGGCGTTCCTGTTACGGATAAATAACTTACCGTTTCGCCAGTCAAAGGATCGTTAAATGCTTTGGTAATGGTAGTTTGCGCTGTATAAAGCCCTGAAGCCATCAGCAAAAAAAGTACAGATTTTCTCATAGTTAAATTTTTCTTTAAAGATAATTAAAAACTGTGTTTCAAAATGTATTTTATTTAATCATAACGGATTTTTAATGAGAGTCTTAAAAACAAAAACCGTCCAATAAAAATTGGACGGCCATTTCTGTGCGTTGAATACGATTTTTTAATTCTGGCTGATAATCATTTTTCGATACATATAAATATCTTCGATTGTTACGACGGTCATGTCTTTTCTTATGGCAAAATCTACAATTTCAGGAAGTCTTGCCATTGTTCCGTCTTCGTTGGTGAGTTCACAAAGTACTGCATCATCACCAAGATTGGCGAGTTTTACAAGATCTACACTTCCTTCTGTGTGTCCGCGTCTTTCGAAAACACCGTCTTTTTTAGCAATTAAAGGAAAAACGTGCCCCGGACTTGCAATATGATCGGCTACTGCATATTCTGCAACAGCTGTTCTGATCGTTGTTACACGATCTTTTGCTGAAACTCCCGATTCCACGCCTTCTTTAGCTTCAATGGAGATCGTAAATGCGGTTTGATTTTTTGAATTGTTGCTTTCCACCATCGGACGGAGGTTAAGATGTTTACTTTTCTCCTCAGAAATGCATAAACAGACGATTCCGCTGCATTCGCGGATCAAAAGTGCCATGTCTTTTTCTGTAATAGTGGATGCGGGAAAGATGATGTCGCCCTCATTTTCACGGTTTTCATCATCAACTAAAAGGATGCCTTTTCCCTGTTGTAATTTTAGAAGTGCATTTTTTACACGTTCTTGTGGAGTTGCTCCGAATTTTTCTAATAATTTTTCCATGTTATTTTAATTTTAAGTTAAAATACACTTCGGTACATGGAAATGAAATACAACACAATAAGCCTATAAGAATAGTCTTATTGATTGTTTCATTTTCTTCTCCCATCCAGACTGTAACTGTCGGTTTTGGAATTTCACCAAATCAGTCCTTTCGTTAAAAAGGAGTCGCGGACTGTAACCGCCGGTAGGGAATTTCACCCTGCCCCGAAGAAAACTTATACTAAGTTTTACTGTATGTTTGTTGTAATTGTTCTTTAATTCATTAATTTTTTATTTAACGCACAGATTACAAATTTCGGGAAGTTTTTTGGAATAGGGAAGAGTTTGTAAATTTATTGTAAATGATGTTTGAACTTATTTTTCTCTACAAGCACATTCATGATTTTCATTTAAATAGGCAATTGTTGCTTTGCACATTTTTTCTAACGTATCAATATTGATGTCAGACAATTTTTTGACATAAATACAGGCTTTACCCATTTTAAATTTTCCAAAATCATCTAATAAATGCTTACTTTCTTCGGTTGGCGAATAAACATACAGTGAAAATTCTGCTTTACGTGGCGAAAAGCCAATGAGTGGCATGTCGCCTTCATGTCCGCTTGCGTATTTATAATGATAGCTACCAAATCCGATAATGGTTGGTCCCCACATTTTAGGCTCAAATCCTGACCATTTGCTCATAAGCTCAATTAACTGAAAGCTATCTGCTTTCTTGTCGTCTTTTTCTACAAATGAGTTAATGAAATCTGTTATGTTGACGGTGGTTTCGGTGGTTTTGTTTGCTTTGGCCATGGTTATTCATATTCTTTTAAATAAGTTACCATTTTTTTCTCAATAAAATCAGTGAATGAATTTGCAATTTTTATAGCTTTAGGAGGTTGATTTTCGTGGGCAAAAATATAAATGTTGTGATTCTCTAAATTGTACAGCAATTGATCTCCATCGCCATACAGCCAAAATTCACCTAAGGTTAAATATTGTTTTTTCTGAATCGTTTCGATGGTTAATTCTTTAAAATCGATGTCTATACCTTCAAGTTGTAAAGTTGATACATTTTGATACCATATTACCAGATCTTCAGGGAGTTGTATAGAAAGTTCTTTTTCTGTATTTTGAATAGCTTCCTGTTTTTCGCCTGCTTCAATAACATCGGAATTACTGTAAGATTTAGTTAATTGTCTGAAAAATTTTGGATAAATATTCTTTAGATATCCGAATTTATTTTCGACTTCCTTTTGAAGCTGTTTTTCTTTTTGTTTTTCTGCTTTACAGAAATCATCAAATTCTTTTTCCCATCCTTTTTTATAAAGATCGGATAAAGCAACAGTTATTTCTTTTGATGTTAACCAGTCAAAAGCTGCTAATTGTCCGATGTATAAATTTCTGATATCACTAAAACTTTCTTTAGGCTTTACTTTAAGAAAAGTCGTTCTCCCGCATATTTTTTCGATACTGTCTTTATATTTTGTAAACCAGCCTATCCATTCCTCGGCAACGAGTTTTCCTTGTGAAAGGCTAGTGAATTTTTCAATAATTTCTTGTTGAGTCATATTTGAAACAGATTAAGTATCACAAGAAACATCATCCCATTCCTGTCCCATATAACTAATAAGCCAATTGAGTGCATATTGTCTTTCATAGACAATTCCCGAATCTATGAGTGTCATCTCGAGATTGTTTAATCGGGCGTCAACACATGCCCAATGATACCTGTAATAAAGATCATTAGCGTCTAATATTTCAGCTTTTGAACGGAGTTGATGGTTGGAATTGATGAAATCATTAGGGTCGTTTTCCCCGCCGATTGGATATTTTTCAAGAGGAATATCATTTAAATCACATAATTCATTCGGAAAAGGTAGTGTGTCCACAAGTTGTAGCGCCCAAAGCAAAACCCAAATACATTCACACTTCCAGGTTTCCTGAAATTTTTTATCTTCTGTAGGATTTTGTAAAAAATCTTTTTCATCAGATGTTGTGGATTCCCAAAGATTACACTCTTTAAGATAGCTGATGGCTTCTTCCGAATCTATACTATCAAACGCAACTAAGTTGGTGATGGCAAGAATACTAACTCTTGTGGCGACCTCCTTAGAAGTTCGAAGGGTTGTTTCTTCTTCCGATTCAATATGGGGGAGGTTAAAATTAATTTTTATTCCTTCTTTTTTAAGAATTTCCTGACTCTTTTCTTTTCTGGAAAGCTCTTCTTTATTCTTCAAAATATCTGTCATATAATGGATTTAAAGTGGAAGGCTAACTTACGAAAAGTATAAATTATTTTGATAATATTATATCTTAAAACTTTCTAAAATGATGGTAGGGTTCTGTTAATAAAAAAAAGAATTAGCTTAGATATAAATTTTTCATATTGACCTTTGTAATGACCAATGTATCATTTCCTGATCCTGTTTTGTTTCTGTAAAATGTAATTTTCGTAGTAAATTAATCGAGCTGAGGTTCTCTAATGCACATCGGGCAGTTATTTCCTTTACAATTTCTGTTGAAAATGCCCATTTGATAAGCTCTGTTACAGCTTCCTCTGCATAGCCTTTTCTCCTTTCTTCCTTAATAATTCCATAGCCGATGTCAATGCTTTGTCTTTCAATATTGAATCCTTTGAACCCTGCGTCTCCAATTATTTCGAGGGTATGTTTTTTAATAATCATCCAAGACTCAAATCCTGTTGGGGATCCGATTGGCAATAGATTATTGATAATTTTAGGTAAGGTTTCCATAACATCAATATCGGGCCAGCTTTTTCCTTTTTTTAAACCTAAAGTGGATAAATCGCTGAAATCATTATTCAACAAATTTTCACAAATCTGTATGGTGAATGGAATTAGAATTAACCTTTCTGTGCTGAGTTGATCTATTTGTAATGTCATGACTTTCAATTTAATGCTGTTTTCTGGGTCGTTTTTTATTTTAATTAATCTTCAATCGCTTCAATTCCCTGTTCTCTTAATTTTTGAAGATGGTCTTTCATTGTTTTGAGTTGCTCCGGTGAATGTCCTTGCCATTTTTCAACTTCTCCAACTACTTTGAAAGGATGTTGAGAACGGTAAGATTTTGTAGGATTGCCTGGAAATTTTTTATCTGTCAGATTAGGATCATCTTCAATTGAGCCTGTTAGTTCTACGATGTAAATTCTTTCTTTTCCGTCTCCAAAAGCCAATTCTGCACCCCAAGTTGCTGCTTCCAGTGTTGCGGAAAGATAGATGTATTTTGATTTTCTCTGCGTTCCATAGTTTGAAGTGAAACCGACTTCGATAAGGTCGCCGATTTTTAAATCTGCTCTTGTGCCGTGGTAGTAGGTTGGGGGAGTTGTGTTCATTTTTAAATTTCTTTTTTAATAGTGAAACCTTGAGACTGAAGATATTCATCAACGTCAACATCAAAAGGAACTTCATAGCCATTATCCAGATCAAACAATCCGCCTCCAGCGTCGGAAGATTCCAAAAATCCGATCATTTTAGACTGAGTTTTTTCTTTTGCATTTCTCCAGCAGTTCATTAAGAAATCGCTTTCCAAACCGAACTGATTTTCCCAATAATTAGCATAATCTAATTGGTTGTCTTCATCTAGATAGGCGGAATAATCGATACTATTTTCATTCAAAACTTTTTTGCATAATTCCTGAACATCAATATAAGAATAATCTTCAAATGAATGCTCTTTCAAATGCAGTTCTGCAATCTGAATCGTTTTATCCGGAGAATAATATTCATAATTCGGCAAAGCAAATAAAAAGCTTAAAGGACTTGAAGCATAATAATATAAGCTGATCACTTCAATTTTTTGATCGTCTTCTCTAAATTTATATTTTGAATTTAAAACATCAACTAAGAAATCTGTTACTACTTTTTCTCTAGGAAGTAGAAAGGTATTTTTAAATGCTTCATCGATTTTCGTTTCTATTTTCTTCATGTTTTCTTTTCTTTTTTGAGATGTAAAAATAAAGAAAACCGTTCTGGAAATTGGAACGGTTTGTATATTAAATTTCAATTTGGGCTTATGAAATTATTTTTTGATGTCGCAAAGTCGGGAGACTTTGCGGAGCGGGGATTATTCGATTAAATCCTCAATTATGTCAAAAATCACTTTGAAATTTTCGAAATCTTCTTTTGTTGCATTAGTACATACCCAAGCACAAAAGTTTTTTTTCTCATCCTTATTAACTTCGCAATGTTCTTTTTGATATTTTACTCCTCTAGTAATACCAGACTCGTTTTTAAAATCTACATATGCATTTTTTTCTTTAATAGCTTTATCAATAATAGTTTTAGGAAATAAATTTTCAATTCCATTTTTAATAATACCATTTGCTAATGTCGGTATTATTCTTTTATAGTGATGCCCAAAATCTTCATTTTCTTTTTGAGTATCACAATCATAAAGAAAAATTTTTATTTGTGGAATTGTTTCCCAACTTTCTTTCTTTAATTCACTCCAAAGTTTATCTAAGTTCCTGAATCCTTCCCTTTGCCTTAATTCTATCTTATCTAATAGTTCGGATTTATTTAATAATTCTGCAGCTTTATTAATATAAGTAATGTCATGTTCGCCTTCTAAAAAAATTACCGGTTTTAACTTAATTATCTTTTCTTCTTTTGAAATTATTTCTCCATTTTTCCAAGGAGTGAAATATTTTTTAACAATATTGATTAATACTTGAAATAAATCATCAGCTAAAATAAAGTAGTCTTCAATGTTTTTTACTTCTATAAGTTCAGGTATCTTTTCAACACAATAATAATTATAGTTAATTTTTCTTATTTTTTTATTTGTACTTAGAAATGATTGAAGAGGTAAAAATAAAGGAGGACGTTCGTAATCTTCATACTCTTCCAAATGTTTCCTTTCAATAGTTTTATTTTTGAAAAATGAATCACTTTCTTTATCTATTTGCTCCTCATACTTTTCATAAATCTCATTATTCCATTTATATATTTGCTCTCTAAAATAATCTATTGATAAATTTCCATGAAGATTTACTACAAGATCATAAAGTTGCTTGAAGTATTCGTCTATAGTAGATTGATTTGTTGTATTTATAACTTGAAGAATTTCATTTTCAAAACTTACCAATCCTTCTTTCCAAATTTCGATTGAATTATCAAAATATTCCTTTTTCCAAGAATTTGGATTTTTTATAATCTCAGAATGCTCTTGAACTTTTGATTTTTGAAAAAAATCCCATAATTCATTTATTGTAATATTTCTGAATGGAAAATTTAATGTCATTTCATTACTAGTTTTTATTTATTGTAGGTTTAATTTACAAATTATACGACTTTAAAAATAATGTATTTTCCTTTGTTTTGGGGTGCTTTTAAACTTTTTTTAAATAAAAACCGCCCCACAAAAAGCAGAACGGTTTAATTTATATTTGCCTCGGTCGCTGACCGTTACATCATTCCCGGCATTCCACCTCCCATTGGCATAGCAGGTTCTGCGCTTTTCACTTCCGTGATTACACATTCAGTTGTTAACAACATTCCAGAAACAGAAGCTGCATTTTCAAGGGCAACTCTTGTTACTTTAGTTGGGTCAATGATTCCTGCTTCAAGCATGTTTACATACTCGTCAGTTTTAGCATTGTATCCGAAGTCTCCGCTGCCTTCAGCAACTTTAGCAACGATTACAGAACCTTCACCTCCTGCGTTAGCAACAATTTGTCTTAATGGCTCTTCGATCGCTCTTTTTACGATTTTGATTCCAGTAGTTTCGTCAGCATTAATACCTTGAAGATTTTCTAAAGCAGAGATTGCTCTTACAAAAGCAACACCACCACCTGCAACGATACCTTCTTCAACTGCTGCTCTCGTAGCATTCAATGCATCGTCAACTCTGTCTTTTTTCTCTTTCATTTCAACTTCAGAAGCTGCACCTACGTAAAGTACGGCAACACCACCAGCTAATTTAGCCAATCTCTCCTGTAGTTTTTCTCTGTCGTAGTCAGAAGTTGTAGTTTCCATTTGAGCTTTGATCTGGCTTACTCTACCTTTGATCTTGCTTTCGTCACCACCACCGTTTACAACAGTTGTATTGTCTTTATCGATAGATACTTTCTCAGCAGTTCCCAACATATCTAGAGATACGTTTTCCATTGTGAAACCTTGCTCTTCAGAAATAACCTGTCCACCTGTTAAGATAGCGATATCTTCCAACATTGCTTTTCTTCTGTCTCCGAATCCTGGAGCCTTTACAGCAGCAATTTTAAGAGAACCTCTTAATTTGTTTACTACTAAAGTTGCCAAAGCTTCACCTTCAACTTCTTCAGAAATAATTAATAAAGATTTTCCGCTTTGTGCGATTGGTTCAAGAACCGGAAGTAATTCTTTCATTGAAGAGATTTTTTTCTCAACTAAAAGAATGTAAGGGTTTTCTAGTTCAACTAGCATTTTTTCAGGGTTAGTCACGAAATATGGCGACTGGTAACCTCTGTCAAACTGCATACCTTCTACAACGTCTACTGTTGTATCGATACCTTTAGCTTCTTCTACAGTGATAACTCCTTCTTTACCAACTTTTCCGAAAGCTTCAGCGATCAAAGATCCGATTGTTTCGTCATTGTTAGCAGAAACAGAAGCTACTTGCTTCACCATTTCTGTAGAATCACCAACTTGCTTAGACTGTTCTTTAAGGTTAGCAACAACAGCAGTTACTGCTTTGTCGATTCCTCTTTTTAAGTCCATTGGGTTTGCACCAGCAGCTACATTCTTAAGACCTTCTCTTACGATAGCCTGTGCTAAAACAGTAGCGGTAGTAGTACCATCTCCTGCGATATCATTAGTTTTGGAAGCAACTTCTTTTACCATTTGCGCTCCCATATTTTCTACTCTGTCTTCAAGTTCGATCTCTTTTGCAACAGACACACCGTCTTTAGTTACGTGAGGTGCACCGAAAGATTTTTCAATAACAACGTTTCTTCCTTTTGGTCCTAACGTTACTTTTACTGCATTAGCCAATGCATCAACCCCTCTTTTTAAAGCGTCTCTTGATTCAATATCGAATTTTATTTCTTTTGCCATTTTATTCAGATTTTTGGACGTCAGAATCGACGTCAAGCATTATTTTTAAATTAATTTTTTATTCAGTTAAATCAGGAATATTATCCGATAACACCCAATAAATCTCCTTCTTTTACGATTAAGTAATCTTTTCCGTCTAATTTTAATTCAGAACCTGAATATTTTCCATAAAGAACTTTGTCACCTACTTGAACAGTTGTAGGCTCATCTTTTTTCCCTGGACCTACTGCTACTACTGTACCTTCTTGTGGTTTTTCTTTTGCGGTGTCTGGAATAATAATACCTGAAGCTGTTTTAGTTTCTGCAGCGATCGGCTCGATCAAAACTCTATCTGCTAATGGTTTAAAGTTTACTGACATAATATGTTTAATTTTTAATTATTTCTGTGTTATAATTCTCTAAATACGTGCCAAGCATCTGAAACGAAATTTTTGGCAGACTTTTATTCCGCGATGTGAAATTTTGGCAGAAAAAAAAGTATCCAGAGTCTGAATACTTTTTTGAAAATTATTTTTAGCTTTTCTTTCCGGCGGCCTGCATTGGATTTACTTTTCCGTTTGAACCTCCTCTTACCGGGCCGTCTTGTTTTTGTTTAAATAATTGGAATTTTGAGCTTGTCGTAGAACTTCCGTCATTACTCCATAAATTATTTGAAGTATCAATATCCGCCGTTTCTCTCATCGGATCAAGCTGAATTGATTTTAATTTTTTATCAAAATAGAATGTCTTCGAAATTTTCTTTTCATTCTGTCTCCAAATTTGAGCCGAAGATTTATCGTAAAGTTTTGTGCCGTCTTCAAATGTAAATTCAAGAATAACAGGCATTACCAATCCGCCCTTGTTTACAAAATCGATTTGATATGCTGTGATATTTTTAAATTTATCCTTGTCTTTAGAATCTAAAGCTGCATTTTCATCTTTCTTTAAAGTGTAGGTTTTGCTGTTATCTACTTTTTCCTGACCTCTGTCATAACGATAGTAGAAATCCTGAAGACTTTTATCTTTTTCTACATCAAAAGTGATATTTTTATCTTCTTTATTTCTGATTTTTGAAATATCCTGAAATTCGTTTTGTAAAGGCTTATCAACCGTATAAGTTTCTTCTTTTGCCATTGGAATTGCATCTAAATCTGGAGTTGCAATAGTCACTTTATCTATGGCGATGTCTACAGGATCTGTTCCGTAAAACCAGCCTCTCCAGAACCAATCCAGATCTTCACCGCTTGCATCTTCCATTGTTCTGAAAAAATCTGCAGGCTCAGGATGTTTGAAAGCCCATCTTTTAGCATATGTTTTATAAGCTTTGTCGAAAAGTTCTCTACCCATAATGGTTTCACGAAGAATATTCAATCCTGTTGCAGGTTTTGAATAAGCATTTGGGCCAAACTGAATAATATTTTCAGAATTACTCATAATAGGTTCCAACTGATCTTTCGGAAGTTTCATATAATCTACGATTGTCCAAGCCGGACCACGTTTTGAAGGAAATTTATTATCCCATTTTTCTTCCGTTAAATATTCGGTAAAAGTATTCAATCCCTCATCCATCCAGCTCCATTGTCTTTCGTCTGAATTAATGATCATTGGAAAGAAATTGTGACCAACTTCGTGAATTACTACTCCGATCATTCCATTTTTTGTACCCTCAGAATAGGTTCCATCTTTTTCTGTTCTTCCGAAGTTGAAGCAGATCATCGGATATTCCATTCCGTTGGCAGCTTCCACAGATTGTGCAACAGGATACGGATAAGGAATTGTAAATTCTGAGTATGTTTTAATGGTATGCGCAACCGCTTTCGTTGAATATTTTCTGTATAAAGCATAAGCTTCTTTCGGATAGAAACTCATCGCCATTACTTTATTATTGTTTTCAGGAATTATTACACGCATCCCGTCCCAAACGAATTTTCTTGAGGTAGTCCAAGCGAAATCTCTTACATCATTTGCTTCAAAATTCCATGTTTTTCTTTGTTTTGAATGATTTTTTTCTGCTTTTTTAGCTTCATCCAACGTCACGATTTCTATTGGTTCGTTTGCGCTTTCTGCTTTTCTGTATCTTCCTAATTGATCTGATGTCAACACCTGATCGTAGTTTTTACATTCTCCTGTTCCGCCTACAATGTGATCAGCAGGAACGTTCATTGAAACTTTAAAATTTCCGAAAACTAAAGCAAATTCACCTCTTCCTGTGAATTGATGGTTTTGCCATCCGTGAAAATCGCTGTAAACGCACATTCTCGGATACCATTGTGTCATCGTGTAAAGATCATTTCCGTCTTCCGCGAAGTTTTCATAACCGCCACGACCGCCCATTTTCATACGGTTTGGAATATTATAATTCCAATCTACTTTAAAAACAAGCTGTTCTCCTTTTTTTAAAGTTTTAGGCAAATCAATACGCATCATGGTTTGATTTATTGTATATTTTAAAGGGTTTCCTGATGCATTGGTCACTTTTTCAAGGTTTACTCCGTATCCGTTATCTTTTACAGGAAGTTCAGAAACTTTTAATTGCTGATCATTTGTTGATTGCGGTAGGGTAGAAGAAAACTGGAAATCTGCTTTTTTTACAGTTGACTGTTGATTTTCATCTAGTTGTAACCAAATGTAATCCAAATCATCGGGAGAATTGTTGTAATAAGTGATGGTTTCGGAACCTTTTAAATTTCTTTTATCTTCATCAAGATATGCTGTGATGTTGTAATCGGCTCTGTTTTGCCAATATCCGTGTCCCGGAGCTCCGGAAGCTGTTCTGTAAATATTGGGAGTAGGAAGAATTGTACCTAATTGCTCAAATCTGTTTCCGTGGTTGCTTCCAGGGTTATTTTGAATGTTTTGTGCAACAATACCCACGCTACAAAAAGAGAGTATAAAAAGGATATTAAATTTCATAGCTACTAATGTTTATTAATTATTTTTAGGAAAGGCTAACCACCAGTCTTCCATTGATTTTATAATAGGTAATAAGGCAATGCCCTTTTCTGTTAATTTGTATTCCACTCTTGGCGGTATTTCGGCATAGGCAATTCGCAGGACAATGCCGTCATTTTCCATTTCTTTTAAAATTGTACTTAAAGTTCCTTGTGCTAGATTGTCTAATTCTCGTTTCAAAACTCCGAATCTTTTCGGGCAGTCATTTGCAATGATTTTGATCAGCGAGATCTTCCATTTTCCATTAATTAGCTTCAAAGCATGTTCTGCGTAGCAGTTATTTGCTAAAAACAGAAAATTTTCTGTGCAGCTAACGATTTCATTATCAGAATTAGTACTAAAATTCATACTGAGTATGTTTTTTTTACCTACTTGGCAGCAGGGATGGATGTTGTTACTTTTGAAGTGGTAAAGTTAAAATTTTATCAATAAATATGAGGAATTTTCGAGAGTTTAACAAATGGTTGAGTTTAATAGTGATCTCAATGTCAATTTTTTTATGTGTTTTAGATCTTTTTATTGTAAATATTGCAATACCGTCGATAAGAAATTCTTTACAGGCCAATTCTGCCGAGGCACAGTTTATTATTGTTTTCTACATTATAGGATATGGTGCTTTTTTGATTACCGGAAGTAAAATTGGAAATAAATTTGGTCATAAAAAGACCTTTATAGCTTCCATGTTTAGTTTTATGGTGTTCTCATTTTTATGCGGAATCTCGACTTCAGCGATCGAACTGAATATGAGCAGACTTTTTCAGGGCATTTCGGCGGCTTTTATGGTTCCGCAAGGGGTAGCTTTAATATCCAGCGTTTTTGAAGTTGAAGAAGAGAGGGTAAAAGCGCTTGGAATTTATGGTGCAATTGCGGGTATAGCTTCGGTGTTTGGGCAGGTGTTGGGCGGCATCATTCCGGATCTCAACTTTAGTTTTGATGCGTGGCGACTTGTTTTCTTTATTAATATTCCGCTTGCATTTTTAGTGATTATTTTGGCGAAAAAATATTTAAAAGAAGTTGAAATAAAGACCAAAGAATCAATACAGATGCTTCCCCAGATCATCTTAATAATTTTGTTAATAATTCTGATGTACGAGATTGTTGCCGGTGGGGAAGAAGGATGGAGTGGAAGTAATATTTTATTAATGCTTTTATCTGTAATTGGCTTTATCATTTTTATTTTTCATCAAAAAAGTAAATTTAAACAAGGAAAAGAAGTTCTTATCAATATGCAGCCTTTTTTCTATCCGAGTTTTAAAATAGCACTTTTGGCAGCGGTTACTTATTATTTAGTTCAGGATTCTTACTTTTTTGTCAATGCCAATTTTCTTGAAGAACAGCATCATTTGAGCTCTACGAAAACTGGATTATTGTTTGCCTGTCAAGGTGTTGGATATGTTATCGCATCACTTTTATCTGTGAGATTTTTAAATAAATATCAAGAAAAATTTATTATTTTCGGTTTAGTTATAATGGTTGTAGGACTTATCGGGCACATTTATACCATTGGCACATCCACTATCAATTTACAGGCAACGACTGTTGTTTTGTTTTTTTATGGCATTGGCTGCGGAATTGTTTTGCCCTCAATGTTCACCAATGCAATGCGAAAATTACCGGTTTCTATAACGTCAATTGCCACGGGAGTTTATTTGACGATACAGCAAATTTCTGTGGGGTTTGGGGTAAGCCTGGTTGGACGTATTTACTTTAACTTTACGAATGGATATTTAATGGCAATATATGCCATGATCTTTTTACTATTGATAACTATAAGTATATTTTTGATTTCAGAGTTTAAATTAAAAAGGAATTCTTTCTAAAGCCATTTTTAAAGAGAGCGCAAATACTCCGGACGAGACAAATAGAATCCAATCTTTTTTATTGATTTTGAATATTTTAAGTGAAATAAATAATATGATTAGTATAGCAAAAACAATCACGATCTGTCCCAATTCCAAACCAATATTGAAACCCAAAAGCGGAAAAAAAATACTTTGACTTTTCGCGATCATTATTCGTGCTGTATTCGCAAAACCCATCCCGTGGATTAATCCGAAAATTAAGGCTAAATAATAATTCAATTTCATTAAACCGTTCTTTTTATTTTTCATTAAAATATTACCTAATGAAGTCAGAACGATCGTCACCGGAATCAAAAACTCTACCCAATTTGAAGAAACTCTTACAATGTCTAAAATACTTAAAGCCAACGTAATGGAGTGGCCAATTGTAAATGCAGTTACCAAGATCAGAATTTTCTTCCAATCATTATAAGAATAAATTGCTATTAAGGCTAAAACAAAAAGCTGATGGTCGAGAGCATCCAGAGAAATAATGTGTTCCCATCCTAATTTTAAATAAAATATAAAGTCCTGCATAAATTGTAATAAATTAAATAATTATTTGGTATTATAAGATGTTTTAATTTTAATAATGTCTGTTAATTAGCTGTAAAATAAATAAAAATTGTATAATTGTAATGTTAAAAAATTACACAACATGGATTTAAAACTATTATTTACAAAAGTACATATTCCCTTTACAGGAAAGAATACTTTAAGAAATGTAGCTGCTGTTTTTCTTGGCCTTTCGTCTTATGGAATGTTTGGTCAGGTTCAAAAATTAGACTCTCGATTTGAAATTTTGTTGAAAAACAAAGATAAAGTATCAAGAGGAATTGAAATTAAAGATTTCGACCGTCCTGAAATGCAGCTTGATAAACACTTGGTTGTAACTTCGAAAGGAGCGCAAACCATGTATTCTTGTATTATTTATACAAAAACACCGGAAAAACTAAAAGCTGATGGATTTTTAGTTCAAAGTCAGCTTCCTAATTTCGTGACCGCACTGGTAGGCATAGAGGATATTGAAAAATTGACTCAGCTTCCATACGTAACTTCTGTGATGGCTCCGACTTTTGATATTCTTCATAATGATGTTAGCCGAGCGCAATCCGGAGCAAGTCTTTTGCAGGATGGAGCTTTTAATAATACTTCATATGTAGGAACAGGAGTTTTAGTTGGAGTGTACGACACAGGTATCGATTGGAAACATCCTGATTTCAGAGGAGCTACAGATCAGACGAAAAGTAGAATTTATTCAATTTGGGATCAAACCTTAACACCACAAGGAACGGAAACTTCGCCAACCGGTTTTGCTACAGGCGTAGAATACACAAGAGCTCAAATTGAAGATGAATTAGACGGTTCACCAGCCAATTTTGTCCGTGAAAATGATACAAATGGTCACGGATCTCACGTTGCCGGAACAGCTGCCGGAAACGGATCTGCATTTGCCGATAAAAGACATAAAGGTTTTGCTCCCGGAGCAGATATTGTTTTTGTAAAAGGAGGTAACGGATCTTTTCCAACGACTAATACCATTAATGCATTAACTTATTTTAAAAACGTAGCAACAGCTTTAAACAAGCCCATTGTTGTTAATATGAGTATAGGAGGACAGGGTTCTGCTCATGATGGAACAGGAAGTCATGAGGTTGCAGTAAATGCTTTTACAGCTTCAGGTCCGGGTAGAGTAGTGGTGATCTCTGCAGGTAATGATTATGGTGGAAATATCCATAAAACCGTAAATATTGCACCTAATGTAGCTCAAAACTATACTTTTACAGTAGCAAGTAATACTTCTGCAGCATCTATATTTTCATTTTTGATGTATGCAAATGATGATTCTCCGGTTACAGCAAAGCTTACTGCACCGGATGGTCAGCAGTATACTTCTAATATTACAACAACAAATACTTTTAATATTTTAGGAGGCGGATTAACAGCTACAATGTATAATTATTGGAGTACGGACAATAATAAAAGATATGTACAGTTGGTCGTCAGCAGACCAAGCGGAACTACAAATGCCCAAGGTACCTATACTTTAGAAATCACAAATAACGGAACTCAGCAGATAACAACACATGGCTGGCTGTATAGCCAAGGTGTAGCGACTACCTTGACGGATGGAAACAATCAGTATATTGTAGGTTCACCAGGGAATGCCTCAAGTGCTATTACTGTAGCTTCTTATATGGGAAGAGCGAGTTGGTATACTGCGGCTGGAGGTTATTATGTTCTTACTCCACAGGAATCAATTTCATCATTTAGTTCTGAGGGACCTAGAGTTGACGGTTTCCAAAAGCCGGAAATAACAGGTTCAGGACAACATGTGATCTCTGCAAGATCTAGTAATTCTGCTCCGGCAGCAACAGATATCATTAATGGGACTACCTATTACGTAAAAAATCAAGGAACGAGTATGTCTTCACCGGGAGTTGCAGGAGCGGTAGCTTTGTTGCTTCAGGCAAATCCTACTTTAACAGCAGCTGCAGTAAAAAGCAGATTGACTCTTAATGCAAGACAAGACGGTGCAACAGGTGCTGTACCAAATCCAAGATGGGGTTTTGGTAAACTTGATATTTATAAAGCAGTTACAGATGAGTTAAACTGTGTAAAATCAAATTTTGAAACAGTTACTTACGATGAACCATACATTTTAGCAAATGCTGAAAATAATAACTTCTTTGATAACACGGCTTTAGCGGTTCGTTATACGCCAACATTAACGGGCAAATTGGGAGGTTTCTCATTCCTTACGGGAACTTCTGCAATTCCTAGTGATATGGCAGTTGATATTCAGGTGAGAAAAGTGGATGCCAACGGAAATCCGGGCGATATTATTGCTACTAAAACAGTTTCTTCTTGGGTAAATGATATCCAGAGATTTACTTGGAACTATGTTAATTTATCAGATTTAAATATTCAAACCGTTACAGGAAAAGATTTCTATATCGTTATTAACGGATTGAGCGGAAGAATTTCTATGAAAAACGAATCTGTTGTAGTAAATAACAGATCAAAAACATCTACAGACGGAACAACTTGGACGGCAAGAACATTCGATCTTAAAATGAGAGCAACGGTTTATGAAAATGTAGCTGAGGTTAAAGCTTTAGCAACAGCAAATCAAACTAAACTGGCTCCGGTTGCAACGGGATATAATTATTTTGTGAATAACTGTCAGTTGATTTCAAGAGTAGAAAAAGAAACGGCAAGCACCATAACAGGAAATGTTACTTCTAAAGTTTGGGTTGATAATGCTCAGCCGAACTATGTTTCAAGAAGATTTGAAATGAATCCTGAAACAAATGCCACAACGGCAACTGGAAAAGTAACATTGTATTTCAAACAATCAGAATTTGATGCTTATAACCTTTTAAATGCGGTTAAATTGCCAACTTCAATTACAGATAATGCCAACAAAGCTAATCTTATTGTTGAAAAATATACAGGAACAAGTGCAAGTAATACAGGAACAATAGCTTCTTTCGGAAGTGCTGCAACTCCAGTTGCTGTAAATGTTGCTGATATTGTTTGGAATGAAACCTATCAATATTGGGAAGTTAGCTTCCAGACAACAGGATTCGGAGGTTACTTTGTAAAAACAAACTCTGTAACTTTAGGAGTGAATGATACCAAAGACAATGCTGATGTTAATGTATATCCTAACCCTGCGAAGAACTTTGTAAATGTAACTTTAGGTAAAGCTTCTAAAGCTGCGGTTACAATACACGATGCTTCCGGTAAGTTTGTGAGAAATGTAGATATTAGCTCTACTGCGAATAAAATCAATGTTTCTGATCTTGTAAGCGGAACATACGTATTCACAATTACGTTAGACAATAATTCTAAAGTAGTGAAAAAAATTATTAAAGAATAATCTCACAATAATTTTTACAATTAAAGAGTGGCAGCTAATAACTGTCACTTTTTTTTATATTTGTTTAATAATTTCATATCAATGTTTTTGAAGCTTAATTTTTTGTTTGTAGCACTTTCTCTGTTGTTTTCTGTTAAATCCCATGATTTGAAGGCTGCGGGAGAATTTCATCCCTATCATGTAGGTTCTGTGGAAATCAATTACAATTCAAAATCAAAGACCTTTGAAATCACCGGACGTTTTTTTCTAGATGATCTGGAAAATGGATTGACTAAAAAATATGGTAGACCTTTTCATTTTAATGATGAAAAATACAAAGCTCAGTTGAATGAAGCTTTAAAAAATTACAGTTCAGAATATTTAAGACTAAAAGCAGACAACAAATTCTTAAAGGTAAATTATATCGGCTATGAAGAAGACAGCGAATCTGTGAACGTTTTCTTAGAATCCGAAACACTTACTTCTCCTAAAAAAGTGGAAGCGGCGGTAAGTTTTCTATATAATTTATTTGATGATCAGATCAACATTGTTCATATCATTGTTAATGGAAATCGTAAAAGCGAAAAGCTTGTTTATCCCAATCGCTATCTATTTCAGCAATTTTAATTGTTTTTTGTCTAAAAATAAAGTTTTCATAGCATTATGGAAATGTTAAAATTATTCAAATTATGCGATATATTTTTTTTTGATTAAAATATATATATACATTTGTACCGAAAGAATAAACGTTTAATTATTTTTATATCTTTTTGTAAAACACAATTTTAAAAAGCACTCAATAATGGAAAAAAATATTAAAATACAAACAGTATTTGCTATACCTCTATGTAGCTATCTTACTTTTGCCCAAGTTGGCACATACATCCAGAATATTTACGGTATCGAATAAATTTTGCTTTAGTTCTAGTACTTTAGTAAGAATTATTATATATATGGTAGAGAAAACTCTATCCGTTATACTGTGCTTTTTTTCAATGGTTTTTTAAGATTTGTTGAATTAAATTATTTCTTAAAAACCTCCTAAGTACTTATAAAATCTTAAAAACATAAACAAACAAAAACTTAAATGTAATGAAAAAAATTAAAATCTATTTCGTACTGGTATTATTATCAGTAACTACAACACTATCCGCTCAAGTAGGCATCAGTACGTCAAATCCACAAGGAAGTTTTCATGTGGATGGCGCAAAAGATAATCTTGCAACCGGCGCTCCAACAGTGGCTCAGCAAGCTAATGATGTTATTGTAACTTCAGATGGTGAATTGGGCGTAGGCACCACTAATCCCACAAATTCACTTCATGTGAAAGCAATAGTTGATCCTGTAAAAATAGAAGGATTAGCAGACGGTAATACAACTACAGATCGTCTTCTGGTAATTGATCCCACCGGAGTTGTGAAAAATATTAAAACTTTAGGTGGATTATCTATTCCGAATCCTGCTATTTTCAGATTAGAAACGGCACAAACTAACTTTTTAAATGGTGTAGTTGGCGGAGGTACTTCAGTTGTTCCTATGACGGTAGTGAAAAATACAATTCCTGGAATGACTTATAATTCAGGTACAAGTACAATTACTTTCCCCTCAGGAACATATCAGATGACATTCGTTTATGAAGCGAGCCATAATGCTTCAGGATGTTCAATAAGTTCTTATTTTGTAGATTTCCCTCTTAATAATACAACTACGAGAATTCACAGTACATCTGCATTTGTACAAGGTGCAAATGCAGTTTATGGAAATTCTGTGACATATGCTACTGTTATTCCTGCAGGTAGAACATGGAAAATCGCATTAGGAAGAGGTGTATCAGGTAATTGTAGTGGGCCGGGAAATACGTTGGCAGCAACTTCAACACAATTATTAATTTTCAGAATCGGAGACTAATTTATCATAACCAATTAATTTTAATGTAAGCATTTGCCTTAAAGGTGAATGCTTTTTTTTGTTTAAAATTTGACTTAGAATATGTTTTTATTTAAAATTAATAAGAATGAATTACATAATTAATTTACATTTTGTTAATAGTGTTTTCTTTGATTAAATTTTCTAAAAAATTATTTTTTTAACATAATAAAACACTTAGAAGGGAATAATATTCAGATTTCAATTAATGTTTAACCAAATTTTAAAGTATACACTAAAATCATATATCCTGATTTAAAGGTGTTTATTAATAATAATTAATATTTATTATTAAAATTTGTATTATAAACAAAAAACATTATATTTGTTTTAATATAAAACGATATATTTTATATAAAATTTAACATTTTGTGTAAAATAATGAAACTTTGTTTTTCCAAAATCAGAAAATCACTTTAAGCAATTTTAATTCATTATTACTTTAAGTAGAAAAATAAAAACTAAATAAACTTGTCATGAAAATTAAACAATTTTACCTTTTGCTTATACTTGCTAGCTCGAGTACAAATTTTTACGCTCAGATAGGGATTAATACTTCTAATCCACAAGGAGCTTTCAATATTGATGCAGGGAAAGATAATCCCGCTACAGGCGCTCCTACAGTCGCACAGCAAGCAAATGATATCAATGTAACAACTGCTGGAAATGTAGGTATAGGACTTACTGCTCCTACCAATAAACTTCACATCAATGCAACGGATCCTTTACGTTTACAGGGCACGACTGCTGGAGTTACGACTACAGATAATTTACTAGTTCTTGATCCTACTGGAGTTGTCAAAACTATAGGGACTTTAGGTTCTTTATCTATCCCAAACCCTGCAGTTTTTAGATTAGAAACAGGACAGATAAACTTTTTGAATGGTGTTGCTGCTGGTGTTACGCAAGTGGTTCCAATGTCGGTTATAAAAAATACAATTCCGGGGCTGACATATAATACAGGGACAAGTACAATCACTTTTCCGGTAGGAACCTACCAAATGACTTTTGTCTACGAAGCTACCCATAATAATACAGGATGTACATTGAGTTCTTATTTTATTGATTTCCCTCTTAATGCGGGAACAACGAGGGTTCACAGTACGGCTTCCCATGTTGAAGGTACAAACTCTATTCATGGGAATTCCATTACCTATGCTACTACAGTTCCTGCAGGCAAAACTTGGCAGATTGCTTTGGGGCGTGGAGTTTCTGGTAATTGTGCGGGAACAGGGAATACTCTGGCTGCAACATCAACTCAGCTGCTTATCTTTAGAATTGGAGATTAATTTTTTCAGGCACAAATAATTCTACAAACACAAAACACCATAAATGTTCCCAAACATTGAAAAACACTTACTGCAGTAAGTGTTTTTATTTTATCATTAAAATGGATTTTCTGTTTTTAATTGGGCATTCACAGCTTGTGCATGAACCAATAGATCAGGAAAAAATGCATCATAACATTCCTGAAGGATCTCTTTATTTTGAAGAAATAATTCAAAAACAGGAAGGTCTTTATCTAAATATTTTGCTTTATTAAGAACATTTTGAATACTGAACTTAATTCCCCAATCTTCACGGTAATTATAAAGCCAGTCATCATGTTCCATTTTTGTGAGCATTCTTTTAAAATTTTCGGGAAGCCATTTTTCATTTTTATTGAGAACGCGGTAGACTCGTAAAGAATGTTCTTTCCACCCTTGAAGCGAGTTTAAGCTTAAATCATTCGCTAAAAAATAATCCATCGAAACATCTACAAACGCTCCAGAATATAATCTCACTAACGGACTGAAAACTTTTTTAGCTTCATGCAGCGCAGGATGAGAGTCTGTAAAGGTATCAATAGCTCTGTGCAGGGTAATTCCGTCCTGAATATCTTTAGGAAAAGAAAAACGGTCTTTGTTTCGGATAAAATCTTCAAGAAACTGACCGACGATTTGTCCGTCTGAAAATGTGAGAAAAGAATGAGCTAAATAATTCATACTTTAAAGTTATGAATTAAAAATTGAATAATTAGCTCTGAATTACACTACCAAATTCCCAATCTTTATTCTATTACCCTCCAATTCCAAAATTTAGAACAGTCTTTCATGAAAATCCTCAATTTTACTTACTTCTTCTATTTTGATACCGTGTTTTCTTTTTGCAATTTTATTAAGATTAGAAACAAAAATAACCTCGTACCCTAACTTTTCAGCTTCCGTAATTCTCTGTTCGACTTGTGCAACGGGACGAATTTCACCACTTAAACCAATTTCTCCTGCAAAGCAAAAATGTTCTGAGATCGCAATATCTTCATTCGAGGACAAAATAGAAGCAATAACCGCAAGATCCAAAGCAGGATCATCAGTTTTTATTCCTCCGGTAATATTTAAGAAAACGTCTTTTGAACCCAATTGAAAACCTGCTCGTTTTTCGAGAACTGCCAACAACATATTCAGTCTTTTGGCATCGAAACCTGTACAGCTTCTTTGTGGAGTTCCATAAACGGCAGTACTTACCAATGCCTGAATTTCTAAGAGCATCGGGCGGTTTCCTTCTAAAGTTACGGCAACAGAATTTCCGGAAAGTTCTTCGAATTTTTTAGTAATTAAAATTTCAGAAGGATTTTTAATTTCCTTTAAACCTTGGGAAACCATTTCATAAATCCCGATTTCAGCAGTAGATCCAAAACGGTTTTTGTTCGCTCTCAATAATCTGAAAAGGTGATTTCTGTCTCCATCAAAATTTAACACAACATCTACCATATGCTCCAAAACCTTTGGTCCGGCGATTTGTCCGTCTTTTGTGATGTGACCGACTAAGAAAACCGGTACATTATTTTCTTTAGCATATTTAATGATCTCGTTAGAACATTCTCTGATCTGAGAAACGGTTCCGGGCGAACTTTCAATTAATTGTGACTGTAAAGTCTGAATTGAATCAATTATAACAAAATCTGGTTCCAGTTTTTTGGCTTCATGAAGGATTTTTTCCAGTGAAGTTTCTGTGTAAAGAAAACAGTTCGGGTTTTGAACATCCGTTAATCTGTCAGCTCTCATTTTGATCTGAGAAGCACTTTCTTCCCCTGAAACATAGAAAACTTTTTTCTTCATTTTTAGGGCAAGCTGTAAAAGCAACGTCGATTTTCCAATTCCGGGTTCACCGCCGATCAAAGTAACGGAACCTAAAACAATTCCGCCTCCCAAAACTCGGTTAAGTTCTTCGGAAGGAGTTTTTATACGGGGTTCTTCTATTGTTTCAACTTCAACAATATTAATGACGTGTTGCTTTGTTTTAGAAAAAGGAGGTGTTTTAGATGAGGTTTTTTCTACCACTTCTTCCACCAAAGTATTCCATTCTCCACAGTTTTTGCATTGTCCCATCCACTGAGAATACTGTGTTCCGCAGCTCTGACAGAAATATGCTGTTTTTAATTTTGCCATACCGCGAAGTTCTTGAAAATTTTTGAAATTTTAGCTAAAAGGAAATAGGGCTTTCATTAAAATAGTATTTACATTTTTGATTCTATATGTTTTATAATAGCCTGATATGAAACATTGACCAAATATTTATCGTTTAATAGTTTCCATGAGTTTTTTTTCATTTCATGAAAAGTTTCAGAATTATTATACAAATATTCAATCTTTTGTTGAAAAGCCTCACTGTCTCCAAAATTTATTTTATAGCCGCAATTGGCTTCTTCTATTATATTCCCAACATCTGTGGCTGTATCAGTTGCGGCTATCACGGGCAGATGCATTTCTAAATATGATAATAGTCTTTGCGGAAAATTAGGAATAGTAAAATCTTTGGAAAGTAAAATTAAACCAACATCACACGCTGATAATAATTCATCAAATTCTTTTTTTTGTAATTTATTTAAGATTAATACATTTAATAATTTTGATTGAGTATGCCAATTTTTTATTTTTTTAAATTCTGTTCCATCCCCAACGATTAAAAAAAACGCGTTAGTATTAGTGTTTTTTTTAATAAAATTCAATAAAAAATCAATTCCCTGAGGTTTACCACAATTCCCGCTAAATACAATTACCATTTTGTCTTCAGGAATCTTATATTTCTGTCTGATTTCTATTTTTCTGTCATCGGAAATATTTATATGTAATGGTTCAATGCTATTAGGGTTGATCTCTAGTTTTGATTTTTTGATGGAAGTATTATTTTCAAGAATATAATCCATATTTGCTTGTGACATACAGCCTATCATATCTGAAACATCATAAAGTTTCTTTTCTTTTTCTCTGAAAATATGATACATCAAAGAGTTTTTCTTTATGTATTTTAAGTCAACAGCGTTTTGAGGAAAGATGTCTTTAAGCAGTAGATAAGTGAAAGCATTATCACGTTTTTTGATATAATTAATTGTTTTCAAAAAAGTAATAGGTGGAGTAGAATAGAATATTAAATCAAATTTGGTGGCTTTTAAGTGCTTTTTTACAGAATGATAATATTGATACTCGGTCGCGAAAAATCCGAGAGTTTTTTCTAAAATATTAGTGTTTCTATAATTGAATCCCCAAACTCTTAACAAGCTATAGCTCTCTTTTTTTATGAATTGGGTTTTGCTTTTTTCTCTCCTTTCTACAGGGCAAACTATTGTAATGTGATGCCCTTTTTTTTTGAAAATTCTTGCCAAATCGCTATAAATACCCCTTTCATTTATGTCATCAATTTTGGTAAAGGTTAAAAATAAAATATTCATATAGTTTGCAATTGATTGTAAAATTATAAATATATTTAAAGATGAATAATTTTTCAGTATTAATTTTGACATATAATGAGGAAATTAATATTGCTGATTGTATAAAATCAGTTTCTAGATCAAATGACATCGTGATATTAGATTCTTTTAGTACTGATTGTACTGAGGAAATAGTCAGGTCTCTTAAAGTAAGATTTTATAGAAAGGAATTTATAAACTATAGTGACCAAAGAAATCATGGTTTACATAATATAAAGTTTAAAAATGAGTATGTATTGATATTGGATGCAGATGAAAGGGTTTCTGAGGATTTACTGAAAGAAATTTGTACACTGTGCAATGACGATGAACCTAATAAACGGAACGTATATTTAGTAAGAAGGAAGGTTGTAATAGATGATAAGATTCTGAAATGGAATTTCTCAACATCTTTTTGGATAGAAAGACTGGTGAAGCCAAATAAAGTTAAATTTCAGGGAATTGTACATGAAAAACTAATCTATGAAGGAGGAAACGGATTTTTAAATAATTATATTTTACATCATCAGTTTTCAAAAGGAGTAGACCATTGGATGATGAGAAGAAAAAAATATGCACAAATGGAAACAAGAGCTGATGAGATGATAAGATGGGAAGACATAAATGATAATGTGATATCAAAAAGGCTTAAATTGAAAAATTTTATTGTTTCAAATGTACCTTTTTTCTATTTTATTTATTTTTTCTATAATTTTTTTGTAAAACTTACTTTTCTGGACGGCTATAAAGGAGTGAAGTATATAACACTTGAAACATATTCTCTATATTTAATTTCTAAATACAAAAAAAAATGCTAGATAACCTTAAGTACCTTAAATATTTGCCTGCTCTTATAAAAAAAGACAGAATTTCAGAAGTTACCTTTTTTATTACAGATATATGCAATATGAAATGCAAGCATTGTTTTGTATTAGATGCATTAAATAAAAAACTGCCTTTGCTGAGCCCAGATGAAATAAGGAAAATGGGGAAATTCGTTACTCCGGTTCAGAGAGTACATGTGGGTGGAGGAGAGCCATTTACTCGAAAAGATTTGCATGAGGTAATTGAGGCAATTGCTGAAACATGGGATCCTGGTGTTATTTGTATTCCGACAAACGGTTGGTTTACTGACAGAATTCTAGAGTTTATCGATTATTATGGAAAAAAAGGCAAAGGTAGTATTAGAATTCATTTTTCTATTAACTCTCCTTATCCTGAAGATATGGATCAGTTTACTACTTTAAAGGAAAGTTTTAAAAAATGGAAGGATTCTATTACAAAAGCTATAGAAGCCGCAAAAAAATATAAAAACATTACTATTGTTGCTTTGGCAACATATAATGAATATAATCAGAATGTTTTCAAAGAATTGATTGACTATTTGCATCAAGAGATAAAAGTTCCCGATTTCAGTTTTCAAATTGCCAGAACTCATGAAAAATATAACCCTGACTTAGATTATCAGAGATTTAAAGAAGTAAATAATTATTATTTTGATAATTATAATACTCAAGATGCCTTCATTTCTTCCTTCAGAAAGCTCTCACGTGAGAAAAGTGTAAGCTATTTTGAGAATCCTGTCTTCAAGAAAGAATGTACTTCTGGTAAACTAAGAGTAGTGGTGTCTCCAACAGGTGATGTTTATCCTTGTGAAAAACTTGGGTATCCCAATTTGAAAGAAATGAATAAATGGCTTTTAGGAAATATTAGAGATTTTAATTATAACCTGAATGAATTGGTAGCATCAACTTCTGCTTCTGCATGTTATAATAAAATATGTAGTAGTAAATGCCACTGCGATCATAATATAGATCAAAGTCTTAGTTTGCTTTCTGACAAAAAACACAGAAAAGAGTTGTTAAGAGAAACTTTAAAAAAAGTCATTAAAAAGTAAGTTAATTCTAGATAAATTTTCGCAAAAATAAATTCATCTAAAATCAAAAACTAACATAGATCAATGTCAGGTAGTTTTTTACGACCTACATTTGCCATAAGATTAATCTAAAATAAATATATAATGAAAAAAGTATTCTTAACTTTTGTATTCGCTTTACTAAGCGTTGTGGGATTTGCACAAACAGGCTGGGCAGTAGATCCAATGCATTCTTCAGTGAATTTCAATATCAAACATATGGGAATCAGCTTTGTACAAGGTAGATTTGATAAATTTGACGGAAAAGTAGCCGCTAGTAAAGAAGGTGGTTTAGATAAGGCAGAGTTTAGCTTCTTTGTGAATACATCTTCTGTAAATACAGGTGTTGAAATGAGAGATAAGCATTTGCAAAGCGCAGATTTCTTTGACGCTGAGAAGTTTCCTACAATGAATTTTGAAAGTACTTCTATCACAAAAGAAAAAAATAATACATACACTTTAAAAGGTAAATTAACCATTAAAGATGTTACTAAAGAAATCAGTGTTCCAGTAACTTACGGTGGAATTACTAAAAATAAACAAGGAAAAGAAGTGATGGGTTTCCAGACAAAATTTACGGTTAACCGTTTAGATTATAACATTAAATATGATCCAACTGGTGCTGGCGTAGCTAAAGACGTTGACGTTAACTTATATTTTGAGTTAGCTAAGCAATAATTTTCATATAAATTTGGTTTAAGAAAAGGCTTCTCAATAATATTGGGAAGCCTTTTTATTTGAATATTTACCACAAAGGTTTTTTAATAGTAGTTTTAATCGTTTTCATTCAATTTTTATCGAAGATAAAAATCCTTGCGCCTTAAAAAACATCAATGATTATAAATTTGCGTCTTTGCGTTTAAAACTTAAAAATTAACCTTTCCAGAAGACACCGTAAAAATTCCAAAATCATCGATCAGCATGTTCTCTTTCTGAATATTGTTGAAAGCCATCATTCTGTCAAGTTCTTTTTGCGAACGTCTTCTCATGATCCAGTCTTTATTTTGATGATTATTCAACACATAAGCGATCATTTTTAATTGTGGATGCCAAGGCTGTCCCGTATAAACAATGAATGAATTTTGTTCTGAAATAGAATTGATTCCCTGAATGGCTTTACTCGCCATTTCATTATCTCCGAAAAGCTCTAAAATTCCAGAAACTATTGTAATATTAGGCTCAAAATCTAATTTTTTATACGTTTCAGGGTCAAAACAATCAAAATTAGTAAATCTGATGTTTTGATATTTCTTGTCCTGAATTACTTTTTCTCCAATCTCAATATTTGCTTTTATAAATTCATTGATAACGATTTCAGCTTCAGGATATTTTTCTTTAATATCGAATAAATAATTGCCAGTTCCGCCCGCAATATCAAGGATTTTTACTTTTCTTCCTTCTTTTTTCAGACTTTGAATTTTTTGTTCTAAAAGCTTAATCAAATGCTGTTTTCTGATTCGAATTCCCGTCCAGCCGATAGCTTCAAGATAGTTTTTATCCATCATTTTTCCGAAACCTAATTTTCCTTGAGGCTGATTATGATAGACATAATCCAAAGAAGCTCCGGAATCAAAACCATGTTTCAGACCGATCTCCATTCCTTTACTGATCTTTCCTATAGTGTTAAGAGACCATTTTTGAAATTTAAAGTTGAGATTATTACCTACATTATTTTGAAGATCTTGATATTCTTTTACAGAAAATTTATCGGGTGAAAGTGATCCTTTTTTCTGAGTTTGATTAAAACATTTTTCAGCAAAATCTTTAATTTTATCATAAACCAATTCTTTTCCTGTATCAAATAAAATTCCATGGAAAAAGTTGGGAAGGACTTCGTATTTTTTTAAATCTGTATCTAATTTATCATGGAAAATTTTCTGATCTTTATTAAAAACAACATGATCTTTTTCAGCAGATAAAATAAGGGTAGGTGTATCAATTGCTTCTGCATCTTCTACCAAACGTTTTCCTGCTTTTGCGAGATCGATCAGTAATTCTGCGTCAATAGATCTTGTGATCAACGGATCTGTATCGTAGGCTTTTTGTTGTTCAGGATCGTGAGTCAGCATCGTTGATTTTACATAACTTTTGATGATCAATCCTTTCTTCAATTTTGTTCCTAAAGTGATCATTTCATTCGCCAAAGGAACGATAAGATTAATTCTGAAAGCAGGTGCCAAAAGAGCCATTCCTGCAATATTAGGCGCAAAATCATGAGCCCAGGCCGAAGCGACAACGCCACCAATACTGTTGGCAAGTACGAAGATATCGGAAATTTTCACTTCATATTTTGACTGTAAAAATTTTGAAAAAGAATCCAGATCACGAACATAATCCATAAAAATGGAAGATGTTGGCGTTTTTGTATGGCCATGCCCGCGAAGGTCGAACGCAAAAATATTGTAGTCTGAAAATTGTGGTGATTGTGCGATATCGTTCAGTCTTTCAGAATGTTCGTGTCCGCGATGGATAATGATGATACTTTTTTGTTGAGGTTGATAATTCCACTCGCGATAAAAGATTTCGCTTTCATCAAAACTCTTAAAATTTCCGCTGTTCATATTTAAATTTTTTTCAGAAAATCGTAGATGTAAGAATGAATGATTGCATTCTTATTCAGGACTTTCATATTGGTTATTGCTTGGTCTAGAGGTAAAGATAGAATATTTTTCATTACTAAAATTCCGATGACAGAACTTCTGGTGTAGCCCATCGTACAATGAATCAATATTTTCCCGTCTTTCGGTAACTGATGATAATTTTCTGTGATTTTTAGAACTAATTTTTTCGTTTGATGAATATCCAACATCCCAATATCTAAAAAAGGAACAGAATAATAGGTGGATTTTTCTTTTATTTCAGAATTTTCTTCTATTTCGGATGAGAGATCGTAGATGAAAATATTTTTATTAATTTCAAAATCTTGCAAATCCTTTTTATCAGGTTTTGACGAAATATAAATGTTGTCTACAATTTCTAATGGTCGTTTATTCTTTCGTAAAAACTTCCAAAATATCCAATAAATTAATGAATAAGGAAAGTAAAATATCTTTTTGAAGAAAGAAATGTTTCCGTTATTATCTTTTAAAAAGTGAATATTATTTTTTTGATATTGATAGCCAACTATGATCATAACGAGAGCCATCCACAAAAAAATCAACCAATATGCATGTGAAAATTTATACAATAATAAAGAGACTGAAACAATGATCCAACCTAGTAAAAAGTAGAAATTAGCGACTTGAAAATTCCTATATAAAAAGTTGTTTTTCTGATAAGGAAATATGATGAAGCTAATATGAGCCAAGATAGTTCCTGAGATAATATCAATCAAATGATGTTGATAAGTTGTTAAAGTAGAAATTCCTATAGCAACGAGCCAGATCATTAAAAAGATTCTCCATTTTTTTAAATTTCTAAAAACGCTCCAAAAAATAAAGGCATACACAATATGTAGGGACGGCGCTTGGTTGAAAGGCGAATCAAAAGTTGTTAAAAACTGAAATGAATATCCGAAAATAGAATTATTGACTTCCGGTCTCTGTAAAGAAAATTTTAATGGAAATAATAAAAAACAAATTCCGGCAACAACAGTTACAAACAGCATTCTTTGAGTCAGAACTTTGAGTTGTTCTTTCGTATTACAAAAGAAAAAAACGGAACAAAAAAACAGTCCGCTTGTCATATAAGGTATGATTGTCCAAGGGAGAAACGGAATATATTTCTCAAAATCAAAAACAAAAGAAGGAACTTTTTCAAGCCTTGAAACATACCACGCTGTATAATTGTAAACAATCATGAATACAACAGAACAAAGCAACAATGCATAGATTTTATGCTTAAATTTTAGTCGTTTTTCATCCATTTTGCCTTTCTGAACATGATAATATTTAATAATGAAGAGGGAAGGATGGATAATGACTTCATCATCCATTTCATTTTTGCAGGGAAAATAATTAATTTTTTTCGCTTTTCAATAGCGTCCGAGATTGTTACTGTAGCAGTTTCAAGATCAGTAAGAAATGGTTTTTTGCTTAAATCATTATCGTTAAGCTGTCTCAATTTCAAAGTATCAACATAACCTGGAGCAATCGTCGTTACAGATATCCCAAACGGTTTCAAAGCTCTACGATAAGCATCTGCAATTTGGATCACTGAACGTTTAGTCTTGGTATATAAACTAGAATTTTCATAGTCCATAATCCCTGAAACGGACGCGATAACAGCAATGTTTCCTTTATTTTGACCTTTCATTGCTTTTCTTGCCACCTCGAAACAATTTACAGTTCCTAAAATGTTAGTTTGTAGCATTTCTTCAGCTTCTTCATAAGAAATATTTCCGGCAACATCTTCAGCATAACTTCCGGCGCAATTGATGAAAATATCAAGATCCTTATTTTGTAGAAAATCATTTACTGCCGAAAAAATTGAGTTTATATCACAAACATCTGCTTGAAATATTTTTAAATTTTTTGAACTGTTTTCAGGGGTTTTAGTTAAATCCCTTCCGCAAATCCCCACGCAATATCCTTTTGAAAGATAATACTGAGCAAGAGAATAGCCGATTCCCGAAGTTCCGCCTGCGATAAAAACGTTCATGAGCGTGTTGTGATTTTCAATTTTAAGTAAAAATAGATTTTATTTAATAATGGAAATCTTATTTTTTAAAATTTAGTTGTAAAAGTTTTAATGTTTAGTTTGCAAACCCATGTCAAGGTTCAAAACCTTGACATGGGTTATAAATGCCGGTTTTAGCTAAAAACGTATGTGTTTTCAAATTATATTTTTAAACTTTTCATCGTCTGGTCAAAACCATATTGCCATTGAATTTCCATATCTTTTACAAATTGTTGATGACTTTTTGGCAAAGAAAGTTCAATCTCAAGTTTTTTCCAATTGATGCTTTTTTTGATATAATGTCCTTCCAATTTTTGCTTGATGTCATTGGTGTCAATTTCAAAATCTGGTGACTGTTTTTCAATTTCTTCCAGCCTTTTATTTCCGCTATATCCTAAAACGGCACGAACAAAAGCCTCTTCAACAGGAGTATAAGATTGTTTTTTTTCAATAATAACTTCTTCTGCAAGATGCTTTGCCAATTCAATGGGAATGAGGTCAATAGCACCGCCAGCAAAATATTTTCCCTGAAATGAAGCGGGAGCAACATAAAACATATCAGAAACAGAAATTCTTGTGCTTGTCAACAAAGAAACATTAGTTCTTATTTTGGGAACTTCTTCGACGGCACTGTGTTTTATATTTTCAGAATTAATGATGAGCTGTTGCGGAATTATTTTCTTTGCTGTTTCAGTATCTGTGAAAATTGTTTTTTGATATAATTTTCGGTTATTTCGTTTTTGTCCAATTTCTATTGAATCAAAATTGAGTTGTGAACCGATAATTAAAGTCGGAATTTCTTGAGAAAATTGTGCGTTTTTTAATGAAGGAAAATCTTCGGATAAATCCTGATTCATTTCAACCAGATATCGATTAAAGACATCTTCAATATAAGGAGCGTTCTTTTTATCGAATATTTTTTTTAAAGAGAAAAGTCCGATTTCAGAGAGCTTTTTTTGTTTTGTTAGTGTTGTTTTGGATACAAACTGAAAATATTCTTCGGATTGTAAATATTCTTTTCTTGAAAGATTGTCGGGGAAAGCATTGATGATAGTTGCTGCAAAAGCTCCACCACATGAAGCGATAAGAACATCGGGTTTCATTTCTAGTTTTTCCAATGCTGCAAACATTCCGAGGTAGATCATTAATCTTGTTCCACCTCCTGAAAAAATCAAAGCTCTTTTAAATTTTTCGTTCATTTTTTACATCTTTAAAAGAAATGGAAGTATCCAGAAAAAAATTGGAGCATTAAAAATCAGGCTGTCCATTCTATCTAATAAACCACCATGTCCGGGAAGTAAATTTCCGGTGTCTTTTACGTCTGTTTTCCTTTTTAAATAAGACATGAAAATATCTCCACAAAATCCTGAAGTTCCCAAGATGAAGCCTAAGATCGTATTGGTAAGAATAGTGGAATTCAATAAAAAGAATCCTAAAATATTACTTAATATAATCGTCAAAAATACTCCTCCAATAAAACCTTCCAAGGTTTTATTAGGACTGATCTTCGGAACGATTTTATGTTTTCCAAAGAATTTTCCCATTAAATATTGAAAAACATCATTGAGTTCAGTGACAACAACAATAAAAATGATTGAATAAATTCCGGAAATATTTTCTCTAATAAAAGCTAAATGTGGAAAAGCAAAAAGGCAAATTAGCAAAGCAGTTAGAATTCCCAAGATTTGTTTTCCGGATGATTTTAAAATTGAAAAATATAAGATTATAATGATTGATAGAGCCAAACTGTAAAGGAAATAATTCTCGATATTCAAAAAATACAATAAAAAGAACTGTGAAACACCAACGAAAATTGAAGGAATCATTTTGTTTGTATTCACGTTGAACATTCTCAAAAATTCAAAAAAACATTGAAAACTGATCCATGAAACAAAGATCTTCATTGCTAAAGGATGAGAAATTCCAAGTGCAAAAACTAGGATAATGTAAATCCATGTTTTTACACGTAAAGGAACGTCTGCAAATTTATTTTCTTCAGGCTTCATGGAGAGAATTTTTAAGTCGGGTATAAGTACTGATAAGAAGTAATAAAATAATTAGCCCAAATATATATTGAGAATAATTTGAAATATTCACTCCAAAAAATGCGATCAAACCATATAAACCTAGAATCAAAGCACGGTCACTTTTCCCCATTGGTCCATCATAACGGCGTTCTTTTCCGACAGCTTTTCCAATCAATCCTGCAAATTCATTAATAATGCTTAAAATAATAAAGACGATAATTAAATATAAACTCTCCGGCTGAAATTTTAACAAAGGAAAAAAGATAATCACATCAGAAACAATATCGCCGATTTCATTCAAAACTTCACCTAATTTAGTCGTTTGATTGAATTTTCTTGCCATCATTCCGTCCAGCGCATTCAAAGCCATTCTTATCAGTAATCCGATCGGTAAGCTAAGGAAAAACCATTTTGAAATATCGGCATTCCAAAATAGGACTCCAATAATAACAGATAATAAAATGGAACTGATCGTAATTTGATTCGCTGTAATTTTCTTTTTATTTAAAAATAATAAAATAGGAGTGAGCAGCTGCTGGAATTTTGGTTTGAGTTTATATACCGAAATCATTATGGTTATGGCTTTTTGTGTTTGTTGAGATCAAATATAGATAAATTTTTTCATCAGGATTTATAAATGATAGAAGCATGTTTTACAATTTCATAAAGGTAAAAAATTGCTTTGTGTTTCTTTTTCCCCTAACTTTGCACAAACCTAATCTAATGAGTAAAAAGAATACAAAGTACATCTTTGTGACAGGAGGTGTAACTTCATCTTTGGGAAAGGGAATCGTTTCTGCTTCTCTGGGACTTCTACTAAAATCACGTGGCTTTAATGTAACGATCCAAAAACTAGATCCTTATATCAATATCGACCCAGGAACATTAAACCCTTATGAGCATGGAGAATGCTATGTAACCGAAGATGGTGCGGAGACGGATCTGGATTTAGGTCACTATGAGCGTTATTTGGACGCTCCAACTTCTCAAAATAACAACGTTACGACAGGAAAAATCTACCAAACTGTAATTGATAAAGAAAGAAAAGGAGATTTCCTTGGAAAAACAGTTCAGGTAATTCCTCATATCACGAACGAAATTAAGCGTAGAATTAAAATTTTATCTAAGCAGAACTACGATATCATTATTACTGAGATCGGAGGAACTGTTGGAGATATTGAATCTTTACCATACATTGAAACTGTTCGTCAGTTGAAGTGGGAATTGGGAGAGAAAAATTCTATGGTGATTCACTTGACTTTATTGCCGTATTTGGCTTCAAGTGGAGAATTAAAAACTAAGCCATCTCAGCATTCTGTTCGTCAATTGATGGAAAGCGGGATTATGGCAGATGTTTTAGTGTGTAGAACCGAACACAATATTCCAAAAGATCAGAGAGCGAAATTGGCTCAATTCTGTAACGTTTCTTTAGATAATGTGATTGAATGTAAAGATTTGGAAACGATCTATGAAGTTCCAATGTACCTTCAAAAACAAAATTTTGATGATGTAGTTTTAAAAGAATTAGATCTTAAAAATGATAAAGAAGCTGATCTTAAAGACTGGAAAACGTTCCTTAAAAAATTCAAAAACCCTAAAAGAACGGTAGAAATTGCCTTAGTAGGTAAATATATTTCTCTGCAGGATTCTTATATTTCTATTGCCGAAGCTTTCAAGCATGCAGGAGCAAGTCTTGAAACTGAAGTGAAAGTAAGATGGGTTTACAGTGGAGATATTACTGCCGAAAATATCAAAGAAACTTTAAATGGTGTTGATGGAATTCTTGTTGCCCCAGGTTTTGGTGACAGAGGAATTGAAGGTAAAGTTCTTACGGCTCAATATGCAAGAGAAAATAAAGTTCCGATGTTGGGAATCTGTTTAGGAATGCAGATCATGACGATTGAATTTGCGAGAAATGTTCTTGGACACGCGAAAGCGAACTCAATGGAATTTGATACTTCTACACCAGATCCTGTAATTTCAATCATGGAAGAGCAGAAAAATGTAGTAGATAAAGGAGGTACAATGCGTCTTGGTGCTTGGAAATGTTCATTGAAAAACGCTTCTAAGTTATATGATATTTATGGAGCTAAAAATATTTCTGAAAGACACCGTCACCGTTATGAATTCAACAGTGATTACCTTCAGGAATTCGAAAAGAATGGTTTCTTAGCAACAGGAACAAACCCTGAAACAGGATTGGTTGAAGCATTAGAAATGCCAGATCATCCGTTCTATGTTGGGGTACAGTATCATCCGGAATACAAGAGTACGGTAACAACACCACATCCTTTATTTAAAGCTTTTATTAAGGCTTGTGAGAAAAAATAAGGTAATTATTTAATTACAAACGTCATATATTAAACTCAGGTTGATTATTATCAGCTTGAGTTTATTATATAGTAATATATTATAGGATAGAGTTTTGATAAAAAAACAGTATTTTTGTCGACTCGAAATGTAGCATGGCTACATATTTAAATAGGTAAAAAATTTAATTAAAATAAAATGCAACAGAACAACGGACTCGATAAAAGTCAAATGATTAGTTTTGCGGTTTTATGTTTGGTACTCTTCGGTTTTATGTTTTATTTCCAAAACAAACAATCGAAAGAGGAAGAGGTAAAAGCTCAGCAACAAAAGACTGAACAAGTTAAAAATGCTGTAAAACAAACTCAGGCAAGCAATATCAATCCAAATGTAACTCCTACTGCAATTCAGACTGCAAATTTGGCAAACAATGAATTGAAATTGGAATTTTCAAGTTTAGGAGGACAAGTTTCTAAAGTAGAACTTTTAAAATATAAAGCTTACGATCATAAAAATGACAGAGCTGATCTTCCTCTTTATCTGATCACTAAAAATAACTCAAACTACGGTTTCCAGTTTAAAGATAAAACAGGTAAAGTAATCAATACTAAAGATTTAGTTTTCTCTCCAACAGTTAAAGGAAATGCTGTTACGTTGACGGCTAACTATAACGGAGCTATTATTCAGTTCATTTATACCTTATTAGATAAATACACGGTAGATTTCAAAGTAAGATCTCAAGGTCTTGCTAAAGTTACTTCTGATACTAAAGCAGATTTTATCTGGGATTACAGTGTAAGAAACTTAGAAAAAGGTAGAGCTCAAGAGCAGTCTCACTCAGAATTCTCATACGCTTTCAATAATTATAAAGATTATGATTATGACGGAAGAACCACAATGGAGGAAGAAAAAGAAACCCTTAACTGGATTGGTGTAAAACAACAGTTCTTCTCTTCAGTAATTGAAGCTAAAAACGGATTTACACACAGTAAAGGAAATCAGGAGTCAATTGAAGAAGGAGAATATTTGAAAAAACTAAACTATGAAGGTTTCGTTCAAATGACTGGAAGTGAATTGAATCAAGACTTTACTTGGTATTTCTTACCTTTAGATTTACCGTTGTTAAAATCATACGATAAAAACTTTGACGAGATCTTACCATTAGGATGGTCATTAATAGGGTGGATGAATCGTGGATTCTTCATGCCGATGTATAATCTAATTGCCTCTTGGGGAATTGCAGCAGGTTGGGTGATCTTCTTAATGACGATTATTGTGAAGCTGATTCTATCACCAATTATGTACAAACAGCATAAATTGAGTGCAATGATGAAAGTGATTCGTCCTGAAATTGACGAAGCTAACGCAAAATTCAAGGATGCAGATCCTATGAAAAAACAACAGGCTACAATGGAAATCTATCGAAAGGCAGGAGTGAATCAGATGGCGGGATGTCTTCCGGCATTGGTACAGATTCCGATTTTCTACGCCTTATTCCGTTTCTTCCCGAACTTTATTGATTTGAGAGGACAAGGATTTTGGTTTGCAAAAGATTTAACGGCTTATGATGATTTAATTAAATTGCCATTTAAAATTCCTTTCTTGGGAGATCATTTAAGTGTATTTGCTTTAGCATGTACAGTGGTGATTTTAATCTATACAGTAATGACTTCAGGAAATATGCAACAGCCTCAGCAAGAAGGTATGCCTAACATGAAAGTGTTAATGTATATTTTCCCTGTTACGTTCTTATTCTTCTTGAATACTTCGGCGTCTGGTCTTTCTTGGTATTATTTTATCTCGAATGCGATCAACATCTTAATTATTTTGGTCATTAAGTATGTAATCTTGGATGAAAAGAAAATTCACGCGCAGATTCAGGCTAATAAGGAAAAACCAAAAACAGAAGGTAAGTTCCAAAAGAAAATGCGAGAAATGATGGATAAAGCTCAGCAACAACAAAGTACAGTGGAGCAACAAAAGAAAAAGAAATAATATTTGTTAAAACATAAAAAGGAGTAGATTTATCTACTCCTTTTTTGTTTATTTAGATATAATTTAAATTAAACTATGTTTGATTTGAAAATCCATAATTCATCCATTCCAAGTCTTTAATCATATTTAAGCCTGAAAGATTGTCTGTGATATTTCGTCGGACCGTGCTTTATCAGGGCTTCCTGATGCTTTTTTGTAGCATATCCGAAGTTGGTGTTCCATCCGTATTCAGGATGCTCTTCATGAAGCTCAATCATCAATCTGTCTCTATAATTCTTTGCTAAAATAGATGCCGCCGCAATCGATAGTACCTTTGAATCTCCTTTAATAATACATTGGTGGGGTATGTAATTGTAAGGATGAAATTTATTTCCGTCTACTAAAATAAGTTCAGGTCTTATCGTTAGTTTATCCAACGCTCTGTGCATTGCATGAATGCTGGCATTCAATATATTATGCTGATCTATAAATTCCGGAGGAAGCTCTGCAATTGCATAACTTTTAACATTCTCTTTAATATAGTCATCGAGCTCCATTCTGGTTTTAAAATTTAACTTTTTAGAATCATTAACTAAATTTTGCTTAAAATTATCATCCAAAATGACAGCCGCTGCCACCACCGGACCACATAAACATCCTCTTCCGACTTCATCACACCCTGCTTCGATATAAGAGTTTGACCAGCTTTTTAGTAAATCCATGAAAATCTATATAAAATATTGAGGGATAAAATTAAAACAAAATATACTTTACTCCATAACAGGTTATAATATTTATATGAAAAATAACAAACTTGATTAAAAAGGAAAAATTTGAGTTTTATTATTCCGCTTTGGCCTCAATATTTTTTCTATTTGGTGGAGGCTATGACGATTCTTGTGTAAAAAAAATATATGCATAGCATTGATTTTTTTTAGTGTAATATTCACTTATTAAAGATTAAACAGTGTAAGGTGTTGAATACTAGGTGTTAATTGGGTTTTGTCTACTTGGTGTTATAGATTAAATCAATAATATTAATTGTTATTGTATTTCAAATAAAAGTAATGTTAAAGTGTTTTGTTTTTGTTAAAGAGATACGTTTTAACTTAATTTAATGTTTTTAAACGTTGTTTTGTTGATAATATTTAAATAATTGATATTTTTTTAACATTTTCCTTTGTGTTGTTAATAAAGTTTTACAAATTTGTAGGGTACAAAAAAATAATTTGATATGAAGAAACTAACAGCAGGTGTGCTTGTCTTAGTGATATCTTCGTCTTTGGCTGTTGCTAACGCTCAGGAAAAGAAGAAAGATACTCTAAAAACACAAGACATCGAGGGTGTGGTAGTAACTGCACTTGGTATTAAAAGGGAGAAAAAATCTCTTGGTTATGCTTCGGAAGAGGTTAAAGCTGCAGAATTAACTGGCGGAACTACAAATACAGGTAACGTAGCAGCACTGCTTTCTGGTAAAGTTGCTGGTTTACAAGTGAATACGAATAATAACTTCGGAGGATCTTCCAACTTACTTATCAGAGGTTATAAATCTTTATCCGGAGGCTCACCACTTATTGTAATTGATGGTTCGCCTGTTAATAACAATACAGCAACAGGAGGTCCATTTGATTATGGAAATTTCCTCTCAGATATTAACCAAGAGGATATAGAGTCTATCAATGTACTTAAAGGAGCTGCAGCGTCTGCTTTATATGGTGAGAGAGGAAGTGATGGGGTTATCTTAATTGTTACTAAAAACGGAAGAGGAAAAGATGATGGAAGTTGGGGAGTTACCCTGACCTCTGGAATTACTGCTGGTTTTGTCGATAAGTCTACTTTTCCAAAATATCAGGATAAATATGGGGCTGGATATGGAGGAGAGTCTTGGAATGAAGATCCAGGTCCTGGAGGATACAATTATGCTAACTTCGGAGATGATGCATCTTACGGACCTGCATTTGATCCTAAACAATTAGTATACCAATGGGATTCATTTGATCCTTCTTCTCCAAATTATGGAAAAGCAACTCCTTGGGTAGCTGCTAAAAATGGACCTGTCAAATTTTTTGAGACACCAGCTACTTACGTTAATACCATTAGTCTTGAAAAAGGTGATAAAAAATCTAACATTTCATTGGCATATACCAATATGCTTTCTAGTGGTTTACTACCAAATTCTGAGCTAAGAAAAAATACGGTATCTGCAAAGTTTAATTATGATTTCACCGATAAATTGCATGCATCAGTTTTTTCTACCCTTACATTACAAGATACAAAAGGGAGAAACGAAACAGGGTATTCTGAAAATATCGTTTCTGGATTTAGACAGTGGTGGCAAACCAATGTAGACGTTTTAGCATTAAGAGATGCATATGCAAATAATGGAAATAGCAATTTTTCTTGGAATAGAACCTCACCTGATAATGGAACACCTCAATACTGGAATAATCCTTATTTCCAAAGGTATCAGAACTATCAATCAGATAGTAGAACAAGAACATTTTCTTATGCTCAGTTGAAATATGACATTTCTAAAAACTTTGGTATTACCGGTAAAGTATCCTATGATGACTTGCAGATGGTTATTGAGGAGAGGCTAATGAACGGGTCTATACCTCAGGTTTTTGGAGCATCTGGACAAACTGTAGGATCAGGATATGCTAGAACTAATGTAAAGAATACAGAAACTAATTTTGATTTAATTGCTAATTATAAATTCGATATTACTTCTGACCTAAATGTGAGTGGTATTGTTGGAGGGAATGTGAGAAGAAATTTAATAGATAATATATACGCTAGTACAGAAGGAGGGTTGTCTAAACCAGGATTGTTTGCATTGTCTAATTCTTTAGGGGAAATGCTTGCACCTGATGAGACTTACGCACAATTTGTTACTTCAAGTGCCTATGGAACAGCTTCTTTTGGATATAAGAATTTCTTGTATGTAGATGGAACTTACAGAGTAGATAGAAGTTCCAACCTTCCAAGTGCGAACAATACCTATGATTATTATTCAGCTACTGGGTCTGTAATTCTTTCAGAATTATGGAAACCGTCTTGGTTAAGCTTTTGGAAAATAAGAGGAAATTATGCAGAAGTAGGTTCTTCTACGACTAATTATAGACTACAAAATACATTTAAAGCTAGAGGTGGAGGATTATTTAATCAGCCTTATTTCCTAGCTAATCCAAATTTAAAACCTCAGAGATCTAAGGAAACTGAATTTGGTATGGAGGCTAAATTCTTAAAAAATAGACTAGGTTTTGATGTTGCAGTATATAAGACAAGAACATTTGATCAAATTATTAATCTTCCTGTTTCTTCTGCTACAGGGTACAGAACTTTCTTGGTAAATGCAGGACAAATTGATAATACAGGGGTTGAAGTGCAGCTAAACGGTACACCTATTAAAACTAATAATTTTACATGGGATGTTGATGTAAACTGGTCTAAGAATCAAAATAAAGTAATTTCATTAAACGGAAATTCTCAGAATTATCTATTGGCAACTTATCAAAATGGAGTATCTCTCAATGCTCGTGTTGGTCAAGCTTTTGGTGCTTTAGTAGGATCGGACTATGTATATGATGCTAATGGGCAAAAAGTAATTGATGAAGAGACAGGGAATTATTTAATAAATAATAATCAGGTAATAGGTAATATTACACCAGATTGGATTGGAGGGATTAGAAATAGTTTTCGATATAAAGATTTTTCATTCACTTTCCTTATTGACGTGAAGCAAGGTGGAAGTGTATATTCTGCAGATATGGCATATGGAATAGAGGGAGGACTTTATAGAGAAACAGCTGATTATAGAGAAAGTGGCGTAATCAATCCAGGAGTTAATCCTAATGGAAACATCAATACAACACCTACAAGCGATCCTGGGATAAGTGGAAATGTTGATGGATATAACGTTATGCCTCAGAAGAGGTTTGTGTATGATGCTTCTTATGTAAAATTAAGAGAGGCAAGTATAGGATATAATTTGCCAAAATCTCTATTGGCAAATACTTCTATTCGAGATGCGAAAATTTCTATTGTAGGAAGAAACCTGTGGATTATTCACAAAAATTTACCTTATGCAGATCCTGAAACAGGAGAAGGTAATGGCCTAGCCTCTAAGGGACAGTCTATAGGTTCGTTACCAACGACGCGTGATATAGGTATTGATATAACTTTTAAATTCTAAATTAATAATGAAAAAAATATTTTTAATACTAAGTTTTACTTCATTAATATTGACTTTAACTTCTTGTGAAAGAGATATAACGTCTTTAAATGAAGATCCGAAACACCCGTCAGAAGTTCCTTCTGGTGTGCTTTTCGCTAGTGCAGAACAGGTTTTGCTTGATCAGTTAATGACAACTAATGTTAATCGTAATATTTCTCGGTTTTTTACTCAACAGTGGTCTCAAACAACTTATATTGGTGAGAGTAGATATAATATGTCTTCAAGACCTATTCCAAGAAACCATTATAATTATATGATGGCATCATCTTCTGCTACAGTTAATTCTCCTGGAATTTTATCAGCACTAAGAGATGCTAAAAAATTTTTAGATGGAGAAGCGGGAACTCCTGCTCAAAAAAATAATAATCTTGCCATGATAGAATTGGTGAATGTTTATGCTTGGGCTAATTTAGTTGATACCTATGGAGATATTCCTTATTTTGGAGCATTAAAGGCTACTCCTGAAAATCCAGGGTCTGCAGAAATTCCTTATGATGATGCCAAAGTAATTTATTTGGATCTGATCAAAAGAGTTGATGATGCTCTCGCGATGATCAACGTTACTGAAAAAGGATACTCAAATGATTTGATCTATAAAGGAGATATGATTAAATGGAGAAAAATGGGAAATTCTTTAAAATTTAGAATGGCCGTTACTCTATCAGATGTGGAGCCTGCATTAGCTAAAACATATGCGGAAGCAGCATTTACAAATGGTTTATTTACAGCACCAGAGGATAATTTTGGATTAAAAACATTTCCTTCAGGACAGTTTTCTAATCCGGTTTATCAGGATGTAATACAATCTGGTAGAAATGATTTTGTTCCTTCAGATGTTTTGGTAAACTTTATGAATACTACTGTTGACCCAAGAAGAGCAGCTTGGTTTACAACTGTTGGAGGCGCTTATGTTGGAGGGGTATATGCTAGGCAAAACCCATTTAGTAATTATTCTCATTTTACCGATGCTATTACCGGAGAAAATGCACAGGGGTATTTATTAGATTACACTGAGATTTTGTTTTTGAGAACTGAAGCAGCGCAGAGAGGATTTAATGTTGGAGGTACTGCTCCTGCTTTGTACGCTGATGCTATTATGGCCTCTATGACAGAATATGGGATAAGTAACGCAAACGCAGTAACTTATATTGCTGCTAATCCTTATAACGCTGCCAATTGGAAAAAATCTATAGGAGAGCAGTCATGGGTTGCGATGTTTAATAAAGGTTTTCAAGCTTGGAATTTTTCTAGAAGATTAGATTTTCCAGTATTTGTGAATCCAAGTAATTCTGTTGTTGAATCAGTACCGGTAAGAATGAGATATTCTGATCAAGAATATCTTTTAAATGCTAATAGTGTGAATGCTGCTGCTACAAAGATTGGTGGAGATAAAGTGTCAACAAAAATCTTTTGGGATAAATTTTAAATTAACTGATAATAATCCAGACAAATATTTTGTCTGGATAATGAAAAGTATGTTATATGAAGTATATTATTGTCATTTTCCTTTTATTGGGAATGGTTTCATGCTCTACTGATGAGCCTAATGTTATTGTAGAAAATACAAGTATCAATGGAAACTGGAAACCTTATAAGTATATTTTTAGAGGTAAGGACATTATGTTAAACGAATGTGAGAGTAAGGGCCAGCTATTAATCAATACAGATTTCTCTGGAGTATATGAAAGATATGGTCTTTCAGACTCAGGCAATTGTAATACATTGGATTCATTTGAAGGGAACTGGAAGTATGATAATTTAAATACTTTAATACTAACCTATATAGAATCTGGAGCGACTAAAACACTGACTAAAAAAGTTAATTCATATTCTGATATAGAACTCCGAATTAATGATAATAGTAAAAATTTAGATAATGTACCCGGAAATGATGAAGGAATCTTAGTTTATAGAAAATATTAATTTATTTAACATTCATATTAAAAACCGCCTCTGGGCGGTTTTTTTATTTCCGTATATTTGTACTTCAAAATTGTGAGATCAAATAAGGCTAATTCTATCCGGTCTTAAAAAATAATAGATACATGAATATTAAAGATATATTAGAAGAAAAACTTTCGGAGATTATTTTAAACGTATACCAGTTGAAGGATATCAATCTGGAAGTTCAGGAAAATAAAACTGAATTTGAAGGTGACTTTACGATCGTAACATTTCCTTTGGTAAAGCAATTGAAAAAAAATCCCGAAAGTATTGGGGTTGAATTAGGCGAAGCTTTAACAGAACAAACAGAATTACTGGAAAGTTTTAATGTGGTTAAAGGTTTCCTTAATGTTAAAGTAAAAAATCAATTCTTTGTAGATCAGTTTAGATGGGTAACAGAAGGTTTTTCAAAAATAGAAAAGAAAAATTCTGCGGTGATGGTAGAGTATTCTTCTCCGAATACCAATAAACCTTTGCATTTAGGGCATGTCAGAAATAATTTATTAGGTTTTTCTGTTGCGCAGATTCTTAAAGAAGCAGGATATGACGTGATTAAATCTCAAATCATCAATGATAGAGGAATTCATATCTGTAAGTCAATGTTGGCTTGGGAGAAGTTTGGAAAAGGAGAAACTCCGGAAACTACCAATACAAAAGGAGATAAATTTGTAGGAAATTATTATGTAGAATTCGATAAAAACTACAAAAAAGAAATTTCTGAATTGGTTGCCCAAGGTTCAACTGAAGATCAGGCTAAAAAAGATGCTCCATTGATTGTTGAAGCTCAAAAAATGTTGTTGGATTGGGAAAATGGAGACGAAACCGTAAGAAATCTTTGGAAAGAAATGAATTCTTGGGTTTATAAAGGTTTTAGCGAAACTTACAAAAGATTAGGCGTTGATTTCGACCAAGTTCAATATGAAAGCAATACATATATTTTAGGAAAAGACCTTATTCAGCAAGGTTTGGAGAAAGGTATTTTATACCAAAAAGAAGATGGTTCGGTTTGGTGTGACCTTACGGATGAAGGCTTGGATCAAAAATTATTGTTGCGTTCAGACGGAACTTCGGTTTATATGACTCAGGATTTGGGTACGGCGGTTGAGCGTTTTAAAGAAAATAATATTCAGAAATTAATTTATACTGTAGGAAATGAGCAGGATTACCATTTTCAGGTTTTATTTAAGATCTTGAAAAAATTAGGATATTCTTGGGCAGATCAATTGTTCCATTTATCTTACGGAATGGTGGAACTTCCTAATGGGAAAATGAAATCCCGTGAAGGAACTGTTGTAGATGCAGACGACTTGATGCAGGGAATGTATGAAGAAGCAAAATTGAAAGCAACCGAACAAGGAAGATTAGAAGGTCTTTTGGACGAAGAAAAAGAAGTTTCATACGAAATTATAGGTCAGGCTGCATTGAAATATTTTATGCTAAAAGTTGATCCTAAGAAAAAAATGCTGTTCAATCCAGAAGAAAGTATTGATTTTAATGGGAATACAGGACCTTTCATTTTATATACTTATGCTCGTATTCAATCTTTATTATCTAAAGCGAATTATCAGCATAAAGAAGTTGCTGTAGTTGAGTTCAATCAACCAGAAAAGGAATTAATTATGCTTTTATCTAATTATAAAGGAATTGTTGAAAAAGCTGCAGAATCTCTGAGCCCAGCCTTAGTAGCCAATTATTTATATGATTTGGTTAAATCTTACAATTCATTCTATCAAAGTAATAAGATTTTAATATTGGAAGATGAAAATTTAAAGCAAGCTCGTTTGAACTTATCAGACCTTACAGCAAAAACGATACAAAAATCATTAGGGTTACTGGGAATAGGAACGGTAAACAGAATGTAAAAATAAAAGCCTCTCGAAATTTTCAAGAGGCTTTTTTATGTGTTTAATATCAGATTCAGACTTGAGGAGTTTGATTTTTGTGACTTTCTTCGTAAAGCTTTGCAGCGCTCCATTTTGCGTGTTTTGATGGAACAATTTTATATCCTTTTTTATAGGTATAAACCTTGGTAAATTCGGCTCCGAAGAACACGAGCATACAGGAATAATTAATCCACATCATAATTAAGATGACAGTTCCGGCTGTTCCAAAAGCAGATGTAGGTTTGAAATTTCCAAAGTAAAGACTCAATAAAAATTTACCTAATGTAAATAAAAGTGTCGTTAAAAAAGCGCCTTTCCAAACCGGTCTCCAATTGATTTGTACATCTGGAAGAAATTTGAACATTAATGCAAACATCAACATTACCAATCCGAAACCGACTCCAAAATTGACTAATTCTACTAATAAATAAGTCTCGAAACCGAAATATTTAGTAATGATATTATTGAAAACACTTATTAATGAAGATAAAATCATGGTAATCATTAATAAAAAACCAATCATAAGAATCATTCCTAATGAATTGGCTCTGTCTAATAAAAATTTAATTAAAGCTTTTTTAGGAGCAGACTGTACGTCCCAAAGACTATTCAATGAATGTTGAAGCTGGAAAAATAGAGTGGTAGAACCAAAAACCAAGGAACCAATCCCCACAATTTTCATGAAAATATTTTGTTTATCAATCAAAGCTCCGGCAATCATACTTTCTACACTTTTTGAAACTTCAGCTCCCATAATTCCGCTGATCTGGTTACTTATTTCACCACGAATAGCTTCTTCACCGAAGAAATTACCCGCGATCCAAATAATAATAATCAACAAACCAGGAATAGAAAAAATAGCATAATAGGCAAGACTCGCAGAATCTCTTGATGCGTTGGAATTATTCCATTCGTCGAAAGTTTCTTTTAAAACCTCCCAGAAAAATTTTGCGTTTTTTACCATACAATTGTGTTTAAATAGATCAACTAAAATCAATATTGAAAATCCAAAATTTAAAAAGGATATCCAATTGCTATATTTAATATAAGATTGTCTTTTCTCCAACTTGAGTCCCCGAAATTAATTCGGTCAACTGTCCATCGATCTCCTTTTTCATAATAAGGAACTCTCAATGGCATTGCCAGATCTAATCTTAAAATTAGAATAGAGAAATCAAGTCTTAGACCAACTCCGGCTCCTACGGCAATTTCATTAAAAAAATCTTTGGTGAATTTTGCTCCTGGTCTTGAAGGATCGTCATGCATTAGCCAAACATTTCCTGCATCTACAAAGGCAGCTACATTTAAAAATTTGTATAGATTAGCTCGATATTCAGCATTTAATTCTAATTTAATATCACCAGATTGATCTATTATAAATTCTTGCCCAACTTTTCGGGGATCAAAACTTCCAGGACCTAAAGTTCTTGCACGGAATGCACGAATACTGTTACTTCCTCCCGTAAAAAACTGTTTAGAAAAAGGGACAAATTCTGAATTCCCATACGGATAAGCTATCCCACCAATAAATCTGCTGGCAAATGAACTCTTCTCTGTAAATTTATGATAGAACCTTACATCATTTTCAATTTTTGCATATTGACTGAATGGAACTCCGAAAATTTCTTTTTGTTTATCTTTTTTAGCGTTGGCACCTGTTACTAATCCTGTAATATTTCCTGCAAGATCCAACGTTCCTTTATAGTAGAATGTATTGGTTTTCGGAAGCATAGTATTGGTATAAGTATAACTATAAGTAGGTCCGAAAATAAGTTGTTTGGCAACTACTCTTCGCATAGCATCACTTTTTGCGGCTAAGGAGTTATATAATTCTGTAACGTTTGCAGGCGAAACAAGTGTTATGTCAATTACCTTTAAATCATGTTCTTTTCTGGCATTCTCTTTCCATACATATCCAAATGAGGCACTAAAATTATTTAGCTTATAATATTCTGTACGGTTTAGTAATTCATAGCCTAACGTAATATTGGTTCTCGGAACAAAAGCACTCGAAGAATTGAAACGGAACGGCGCAACAATTCTTGGGATAGAAAGTTGAACATTCGCTCCCGCACGGAAAATATTTTTTGCATTTTCCTGACCTCCCATTTGTACATCAAAAGCTCCATAAACAGCTGCTTTAAATTGCTCTGCTCCTTTAAAGAAGTTTCTGTGAGTCCAGTTAAGGTTCAATTCACTACCTGCGTAATTAGCAGAGTTTGTTCTTCCTAAAGCTTCCAGTCTAAGTGACTGAATTTGTCTTGGTGTCAATAAATAATAGGCATCAAATTTATGGTTTAAAGAATCTGAAACAACAAATTCATTTTTCACAAATTTGAAGACTCCTAAACTGATCAAACGGTTTAAAGAAAGATTATGATTGGAGCGATTGTACAAATCACCTTTTTTAAAATATAATGCTCTGTCAAAAATTTTTGGTTTAAATTTATGCTGAGGATCAATTACATAAATATCATCATAGGCATACTTTGCAAGAGAATCCGGATTCATCGGAACACTGTATTTTCCTTTTTTTACATCCTGAATATTATAGGTAGGAAAAACAATCACATTATTAATGCTGAATTGCTCTGTTGCCAACTCCGGAGTGTCTTCTTTCAGTTTTACATTCAATTCAACTTTATGACCTTTGCTAACCGTACTGTCTGCCTGAACAATAATATTATCTGCACTGAAATAATAAAAACCTCTTTCTTTTAAGCCATTATCAATACGATCTCTTTCACTTTTAATAACATCAAGATCAAATGGATTTCCTGATTTTAAAAATGTTTTATTGGTAAAAGTCTGAATTTCTTTATTGATCAAAGAGGAATCTTTTTGAAATTTAACATTGCTTATTAAATATCTTGCTCCCGGTCTTAATGTATAAATTACCTGCGCTTTCTTGTTTTTAGAAACCGTATCGTAAGTTGCTTTTGCATTAAAATATCCTTTGTTTTCAGAATAATTCTGAATGATATCTTTGTTGAATTCACGATCAACATCTCCTAATAAAACAGGTTTTTCACCTACTTTATATTTTAGCCAATAATTAAAACCTTTATCTTTTTTTGGTTCTTTGGCGATGTTATAGAAATATAATTTTGGACGTAATCCTAATATCGTTGAATTAGGTTTTGGAACTAAATTCTCTTCCAAAGCAGCTTGAAGTTCGTTTTTATCTTTTTTGGAGATTGTATCATTTTCGATTTTTACTTCTCCTCCGGTATAAAGCATTTGTCCTTCCTTCAGAAACTTTGTATTACTACACGAAAGAGTAACCGCAGCAAATCCGGAAGCGAGCAAATATTTATAATATATATTCAATTTACTTTTCATTATTTAAATTCTACCACTTGGTTATTCTTATTTTCTTTTTTACGTCTGTCTTTTTTGTTTTTTTGAAAGATCTCACGGAATTTATCATAGTCTAAAGTGATAACGAAACCAACTCCTGTTTCTATGATCTGCCCCTGAAGTGTCACCTGATATTCATCTTTACGATACGCTCTAAGCATATATCTTCCGTCTTTTGAAAGGCTGTAATCTACAGTTACATTTCCTGCAATATTGGTGGTGTTTTCATTTTCGCGGGCTTGACCTTCCAGTGCGAAATTACTTCCCACCGAAACCTTTAGACGGTCATTTAATAATCTTTTACTAACACCCACATTAAGATCTGTTCTTGTATTTTTTTGTCCGCTTGAGTAATCCTCAGAAGAATCAAGACCTAGATCAATATCAACTCCTTTGATTAAACCTGATGCCAGATTGTTCAATTGTTGAGAAAGAAGCTTACTTACACTTTGTCTCGCCATTCCTTCAGCGGACATTCCTGCGCTGGATTCAAATGGGTTTTCACCTATGAAGCGACCTAATAAAAGTAAAGCAAAAACCTGTTTATTCATTTCAGATTCCTGCGTTCTGAGTTGGGCAAGTTTTGTAGTTACAGTTTCTGTTACGTCCGATGAAACTGCATTATTTTTATCATCCGTTGTGATATCAAAACTGATTTCAGGTTTCAATAATTCACCTTTCATTTTTAACAATGTATTGAAAGAGATTCTTTGTTTATACTGATTCAATTTAGAAGCATCATCTCCGGCCAGCTGCTGCTCAACAAGGTCAATAGGAGGAGCCTGAGTTTTATAGACGGCTGTAATATCCATCATTGCTGTGGTAGGCTCACCAGTCCAAGTGATTGTACTTCCTTTTTGGATGTCAAATTTACGTTTCAGAACACTTACAGAAAGTTCATAAGATCCCTTTTCTACTTGATAGACTCCGACAAGCGTCATTTTTCCTGATGGATCAACTCCTCCAGTTAGTTCCGCTTCTCCCTGTAGTTTTACAAAATCACCATTGGCTTTATCAATGATAATCGACATTTTGGCTTCTTTGCTTACTTCGATATTCACACTTACATCCATTCCTTTGATGCGGTTTTGAGCTTTCAGAGAATCTGCTTTAATGGTTTTGTTTAATACCACCTGATCCTGATCAATAAACTCTACAATCCCATCTCTTTCCTGTAATGAAGGGCTGGTTTGCGGAAGAACGAAAGAGAAATCTGTATTATCAGAAACGGCTAATGTTCCGTCAACTTTTGGTAGGTCTAAGTTTCCTCTAATGTGCAATGCTGCATCAATCGCCAAAATTCCATACATCATGGCGTCATTAGATTTTTCTGAGTTAACTACTTTGAATTTTTTAGCATTAAGATCAAGATTAAAAGCGTAATCTTTATAATTTTGAGTAAGAACTGCGCCATTGATAACAAGAGCATTTCCGTCTTTATCGTTAATTTTAAATTTATCAAATTCAATTCCTCTGCTTGTAAAATCAATCTCGTCATTCAGTTTTCTGAAATCACTTCCTGTTTTTGCGATCTCCAAACCAACATCATTGAATTTTACTTTTCCTAAAATATTAGGTTTGTCGGCACTTCCTGTAATTTTCAGATTTCCTGAAAGATAACCTTCCGTATTGGTAATCGCATTCATAGAGAATCCTTGTGCAGATTTCATTTGAAGCTTGTTAATCGCCATATTCAGGTCAAATGTGCTTGAAGAAGTGTTGTAATCTCCCAAGATTTTCACATCATTATCATTTCCGGAAAGGGCAATATCAGCATTTAAAAGATTAGGTGAAGTATTGTTGACTTTCACAGCAAGATTTCCAACCGGATTTCCATAAACGAATAAATCTGAAACCGTAAGATCAGAATTAAATGTCATATTTTTCGTTAAATCTCGAAGCTGAGCAGTTCCGTTGATGGTTCCTTTTGCTAAAACAGTATCTTTTTTAATAATCTCGGTGATGGTTTCAATTTTGAAATCTTTCAACGAAATATTTAGAGGATTGTTTGGAGATTGAGTTTCGGATTGAAGTAAAATCTCGCTTCCTCCATTAGAAAGTCTGAAATTATCAGCCAAGATTCCTTTGCTGCTGATCTGGATTTTATTTCCTTCACCAACTGTCCAATCGCTGTAATTTAATTTTAAACCATTTGGATTTAAAGATATTTCTGTAATGTCGTTCAGTGATTTTGCGTTTCCTGCAATCAGGAATTGAGTCACATCTTTTTCGTCTTTGGTAGTGATGTTATAATTGATAATATTATTGGCAACATCTCCATTAATATTCACTTTATTTAAAGCTAAACTTGAGCTTTTCAATGCTGCTACGCCAAGATTATACTGTAAAGCCTGATTTTCATTCGTGACTTTTAATGAAGCATTTTCAATAGAATTTTCACCGTACAGCAATTGTGGAATTTGTCCGTCGATTTCAATTTTCTGAGAATCTGCGTCATAATTTCCAACTAAATTGATCGTTTCAAAACTTTTCAGATCCGGAACAAATTTTCTGATCAGATCATCGTTTTTAATTTTTGCATTAAAAGTAAAATGTTGCCCTGCATCAATTTTCTGAGCCTTACCGGGCTTTTGGAATTGATAGTATTGATTAATTGTATTGGCTAAAGATCCGAAGATCTGCGTTAATTTATATTTTCCTGCAAGTTCAACATCCGCAATTTGCGAGTTGAAAATAATTTTGGTTGAATCATTGGTTGAAGAAGCCTTTAAATTAACTTCCTGAATCGGATACACTTCTTTCGTATCAGAAAAAGCAAAATTTTGAAGATTTAAATATCCGTTAAGATTATCAGGATCAAGATTGGTGAAATCACCGTCAATTTTTCCTCCGATGATCATTTGTTTATCATAGAAACCAAGCTTGTTTAAGTCTAATTTAATGATGTCTCCGTTTACTTTTACGGTAGGATTTTTTTCATTATAAACTCCGGAAGCTATTAATTTTAAATTAGCATTCGGGTCTTTAGAGTTTAAAACAATATTATAAACGCCACGGTTGATCTTGCCTGTGAGATCCATATTTTGATAACGATAACCTTTATAAACTGCCGATGCAACATGACCTTTTAAGTCAGCGTTTGCATTTTTAAAATCAAAACTTTCTCCTTTTGCCGAAATTTGAGCCGTGATAGGTCCAATATCTTTATTTTGAATAAATTTTCCGACCTGTAAACCTTGAAGATTGGCTTTCACATTATACAACTCATGGTTTTTTCTGCGCATATCTACTTGAGCAATAATCGCAGCGTTACCAAGGGTTGAATACAGATTAAGATTGGTATCTACGACTTTCGTTGTGCCTTTTGCGGTTCCTTTTATGCTGAAATTTGATGGCAGAGAAATATTGGCCGGAATCGTATTTTTAGGAACTAAATTATAGATCGTTTTTGCCGATGAAGACAATTCTGCAATTCTCAGATCGTAATACAGATTGTCAGGATTCATCGCATTTTTAATTCTTCCTGATGCCGCAACTCGTAATTGATCCAATCCTGAAACTTTCAGATCCTGAATCAGTAAATCATTCACAATTCCTTTTACATTGGCGTTTACATTCAATATGGCGTTTGGATATTTGTTGAATGGAACGGTATTTCTTAACGTCGGAACCAAATTTAAAATATCAGAAAAACCAATTTTAGAATCTTTGATATTCGCTGAAATTTTTACGGTTCCTGGGTTTGAACTTAACTGTTCGATCGAATTATAATTTAAAATAACCTCATCTCTGATAAGCGTTTTCGGAGTCTGTAAATAAAGATCTTTCAAGTAAGCTTCTTTTTCACCATACACAAAATCGGTGTTGAATTTTTGAATATCCAAACCTCTCGCTTCCTGAATTTCCGCTGAATTTACAGTTCCCGCGAAAGTATTATTCTCCATTTTAAAGCTTCGAACCTCAATATTCATTTTAGAAAAATTCATGTGGTTGAAATCCATTCCCTGTTTTGTAGGAGCAATCGCGGTGTTGTTGTAAGCTACTTTTACGTCATTTAAAACCAATTTTCCTAAAAGCAGTTTCATTGCTTTTTCTTTGTCGGAATTGGTTGATGGTTCAGGTTCTTTCGTGTTTTTTGGATTGGCATTTTGTGCCGGAAGATATAAGTTGGCGTTGATGTCTGCTCCCGAAAGAAATACATTTCCAACATTATAAGCATTATTTTCAAGATCAAGTTTGTTGACTTTCGTACTTAATTCTTTAAATAAAACCTTTGCAAATGTTTTGGTATTGTCGTCTCCGTAATCAATGTCGAAATTGGTTAGTTTAATTCCTCTTAACCCAATCTGCATAGGTTTTTGGTTGTTGAGAGAATCCACTTTTTTCTCTACTTTTTTGGAAACCTCCTTTACAAGATCTTGTTTAAGTTTTAATTTTAATCCGTCAAGATTAATGTCATTAACGGCGTATGTGTTTTTAGTTAAATCAAAAGTTTTAACTCTGGTGTCGAAAGATTTGAAATATAATTTAATATCATTATTCGATTGTTGATCGTTGAAAGTAACGCCAATATCTTTTAAATTAATTTTATCAAGAGAGATAATGAATGGTTTTGACGGACTTTCTTCTTTATCAGTCGTCGCAAAAGCATCCATAATATAATCGAAATTGAATTTTCCGTCCGGTTTTCTTACCACATTCGCGCGAACGCCTTCCAGATCAACAGACGTAATATCTGCGGTGGAATTGATTAGTTTAAGCATATTTAAACCTACATCCAGTTTTTTTACGGCAAGAAGCGTATCAATATTTTGGCCTTTTAAATACAAATTTTCCATAACAAGACTGTTTGGAAACCCTATATAAACCTTTTCTAAGCTTACTTTTGTTTTGATTTTTTTCTCAAGATAGACAACCAATTTGTCTTTGATGAAGTTTTGAACCGCCGGAAGCCTTAAGCTGAATATAAGCAAAGTGAGGAAAACCAATATTGAAATAAGGGTTATTGCAATACGCTTTAGGATCTTTCTTTTATTAAATTTAAGTTTCAAATGTAAGTGGTTTGTAACAAAGATAATAAATCATTTTTCATTGAATATTAATTTTCTTTGTTGTATTAGCACTTTGCAAGTACAAAAATCCTGCCTTGGCCGACTATTATGGAATTTAGTTTAGCTAGTCAAGTGAATTAGTTGATAAGAACAGCCAAGACATGGATTTAGGTTAATATTTTTAAAAGCCCTCTTTCTAATCATTTTTTTTTCGTTGAAAAGGTGTGATGCAAAAATGAAATCAAATGTTAGTGTTTAAAAGAGGGCATGGTTGATATTTAGGTATAAATTTTATTCGTTGTTATTTTCCCATTTTACTTCTTCTCCCTGCGGTGCGGCACCTCCCTGAGCTTCGGTAATAGGCGTTGTTTCCTGATTGATATGATAAACATACGCTGCAATTTTTTCGGCATCTCTTCCTGTGATGGTTCCTTCTTTGATAAAAGGTCTCATGGTTGGATTATTTGGAGATCCATTTTCAAGCATCCAGAATACATTTTTAAATAAACTTTTTTCTTTAATGTTGATCCAGTGCGTATCGGTAAGATTCGGGCCGATTCCTCCTTTTGCGCCATCTCCGTGGCAGGTAACGCAATTTGTTTTAAATAATTGTTCACCTTCTGCAATGTTGTCTGCGCTGTATTTTGCGGTTTCCAGACTGATCTGTGGAGCCGTTTTTTCATATTCTGTGATTGATGCCAACATGGTTTTGGTTTCTTTGTTTAATTCAGCTTCAGGATGGGCGTAATCTGTAAAAGCAAAAGCAAATAAATAGACTGCGCAGAAAATACATCCGAACCAAAATAAACCGATCCACCATTTGGGTAAAGAATTATCAAGTTCTGTGATTCCATCGAAGCCATGATCGATCAGAATATCTTTTTCCTCGGTTGCAGATTGTTTTTTAAAGGCTGAATTCCAAAGTTTTTGATAATAAGGTATATTCTTTTCGTTTAAATATTCTTTTCTCTCATCTTCTGATAACCTGCTGAATCTTTCATTTTCAACCAAATCTCCAACAGAATTCATAATGAGAAGTAAAATAGTCGTAATCAATATCAATGCCCAGAAAAAAGGTGAAGAAAAATATCCTGAATCCTGTGCAAACATTTCGAATGCCATGATCGTTAAACCAATTGTTGCAGCAATATATATTGAAATTGGGGTTCTCGTTTTCATTGTAATAAAAATTTAATGATTACTTTATGCTTGCTGTTTTGATCTCCGTTGTCTTAATATCGGTTCCTAATCTTTGCAGATAGGCAATCATTGCTATGATTTCTCTTTGCTCAAGCGGAACGAATGAAGTGCCTTTGGCAACTTTATCTTTTTCTACTTGATCTCTTACATCAGTAGCTTCAGAATAAATTCTTTTAACGATAGCTTTCGATTGATTATCTGCCCATTTTCCGGCTGAATCTATTTCAGCTTTTGTGTACGGAACATCGAAACTGTTTTTCATTAATTTCATTTTATCCACCATTTGAGAGCGATCCAGTTTATTTGTAATCAACCAAGGGAAACGTGGCATAATTGAACCTGCGGAAGTAATTCTTGGGTTATACATATGTTTAAAATGCCATGAATCTGGGTTTCTTTCTCCTTCCCGGTGTAAATCTGGTCCGGTTCTTTTTGATCCCCATAAAAATGGTCGGTCATAAACGAATTCTCCTGCTTTTGAATATTGCCCGTTTTTACCGTCAAACCTCATCACTTCATCACGGAAAGGTCTTACCATTTGTGAGTGACATGAGTTACAGCCTTCGCGGATGTACAAGTCTCTTCCTTCTAATTCTAATGGTGAATAAGGTTTCACGGCTGTAATTTCAGGAACGCTTTGTTTAAGAGATAGGGTAGGGACAATCTCTATCAATCCTCCAATTGAAATCACTACAAAAGCTAGTATGGATAATAATTTTGGTGTTCTTTCCAGCCAAAGGTGTGCGCCTTCGCCTTCTTTTCTGCTGCTTCCGATATTAGCTAAAGCAGGTGCTTCTGCAGGTACATTTTTTTGGAATGATCCGGCTTTGATAGTTTTAATAACATTCACAACCATTAAGATTGCCCCTGAAAGATAAAGCAGTCCTCCTACAAACCTCATTTTAAAGTAAGGAATAATTGCAGTTACGGTATCTAACCAGTTTTTATAGAGTAAAGTTCCGTCCGGATTGAATTGTTTCCACATTAATCCTTGCGTAAATCCTGAGATATACATGGGTACGGCATAAAAGATAATTCCTAAAGTACCCAGCCAGAAATGCCAGTTTGCTAATTTTTTAGACCAAAGTTGGGTTCTCCACATCACAGGAATCAAATAATAGATAACTCCGAAAGCCATGAAACCATTCCATCCAAGTGCTCCTAAGTGAACGTGACCAATAACCCAGTCTGTGTAATGACCAATTTTATTTAAAGATTTTGTTGCTAAAAGTGGACCTTCAAAGGTTGCCATCCCATAACAGGTAACGGCTACGACAAAGAATTTAAGAATAGGATTTTCTCTTACTTTATCCCACGCACCTCTTAAGGTTAAAAGTCCGTTCAGCATTCCTCCCCAAGATGGAGCGATCAGCATGATGGAGAAACCTGTTCCCACAGCCTGAGCCCAAGCTGGTAAAGCGGTATATTGAAGGTGGTGCGGACCTGCCCACAGATAAACGAAAATCAAAGACCAAAAGTGAATAATGGAAAGTTTATATGAAAAGACAGGTCTGTCAGCAGCTTTAGGCATAAAATAATACATCAAACCTAAAACCGGAGTCGTTAATACGAATGCAACCGCATTGTGACCATACCACCATTGAACCAAAGCATCTTTTACTCCTGCATAGACAGAATATGATTTCCAGCTTGTGAATGATAACGGAACTTCAAGATTATTAAATATATGAAGCATTGCCACAGCAATCCAAGTTGCGATGTAAAACCAAATGGCAACATACAAATGTCTTACTCTTCTTTTTGCAATTGTTCCAAACATATTGATTCCGAAGATGATCCATGAGAATGCGATTAAAATATCGATCGGCCATTCGTGTTCTGCGTATTCTTTAGAGGTATTAATTCCCATTAAGAAAGTGATCACAACGCTGACGATCATTATTTGCCAAGACCAGAAATGCAACCAGGATAATGTATCGCTGTACATTCTTGTTTTTAATAGTCTCTGCATACTATAGTAAGCTCCGCAAAAGAATGAATTACAGACAAATGCAAAGATCACGGCACTTGTATGAAGCATTCTGATTCTTCCAAATCCCATTGCACCCTGAGTATTAATCAACCCTTGAATATTTCCGGATGCTAAACTTTTAATCGTAGTATCATCTGTTCCAAATAAAAATTCAGGTAATTCTGGGTAGAAAAGCATTAAAGCAGCCGTAAGACCGAGTAAAAATCCGACCAAACCAAATACAATAGTAGCATACAAGAATGCTCTGACAATATTATTGTCATAATTAAATCTTTGCGTCTCCATAATTCCAATTGTGTGTACCGAAGTGATAAATTTTTCTTTTAAAATGGTTTTATTGGGTAAATTTTTAAACCAAATTTTAGGATGAAATAAATATCATGTAACGTGTATAATGTTTTGCCAAAGGTATTTATTAACTTTGTTAGAGGCTATTAGATAAACTTCTAAAATATACCGAAAACTACTAAAACAAAAAGGATGAAGATATGTGGACAAAACATCAGAAAGATTCGAAGGAGTAAAGACTTTACCCAAGAATATATGGCTTTTGAAATGGGGATTTCACAGAAAGCTTATTCCGATATTGAAAATTCTAAAGTGAAGATCAATCTTGATATTTTAAACAAAATTTCAGGAATTTTAGATATAAAACCTTCCGACATCTGTAGTATTTCTCACAAATGCGGAACGAATGATTTTGAAGATAAATATCACGATCTTGTAGAATATATGAAGAAAAATAATATTGCTATTCCAAAAGAGTATTTATAAACTTGTTAGATATAAAATCAAAAAGGCTGCTTCAACAAGAGGTAGCCTTTAGTTTTTTTAAATTATTTTAGACTTAATACTAAGAGAACTTGATAAATCTAGTTAGTCGGTCAATCGCAAAGGCGCAAATTAAGATTAAATATATTCTTCTAAGGCGCAAGGATTTTGTCTTCGATAAAATTTAATAAAGCAAATTTATTACTGAATTAATTGAATATGATGTTTACTGAAAATCTCTGATTTTCTTGCGCCTTAAAAACGTGTATTATATTAAAAAATTGCGTCTTTGCGATTACCAACTGTTTAAACAGTTTTTAGTTTAAAATTTTACTTTTTCAATAGTCCCGGATATAGAACTCCGTCTGTTTTCATTGTAAGATGTAATAATTGTGCAATTAATGGAGCAATATCTTCCTGTCCCATTAGAGGTAAAACCGTTCCTTGCTTTATATTTTTACCAAAAGCAACAAATCCTGTTTGAATTTCTTTAAAATCTGTTGGTAAATAACCGTGAGTTCCTCCGTCTGCCGCTTTTAATAATTCTCCTGTAGCGGTTGCTCCAAAACTCACTCCTTGATAAGCTGCTAATGCTAATGATGCAGTCGGATCTCCTTGAGCATCTGCGATTTGTTGCTTATTCAAAACATGGAAAAGTTTTTTGTATCCATCAGGTAAATTGTTGAGAAGTTCGTTTACTTTAGTTAACGTAGCTTTATCATTAGGATTTTTCAAATGTAAAAATGCAGAACCTCCACTTGCCTGAAAGTAAGCTTTCCAGTCTTCTTTTTTATCATTATCGTACAATCCTGCTTTTGCGAGCATAACATTGGGATTAAACTGAGAGTGGATATCCACAAATCCGTGATCTCCTGTGATGATAAACGTTGTATTTTCATCAATTCCTGCTGCTGTTGCGGCATCGATAAGTGTTTTGATGGCTACATCCGCACCAACAACTGCGGAACGAACTTTATCGCCATCTCTTCCTTCTTCATGCTCAAAGTGATCGACAGCTGCAATATGAAGCGCTAAAAATGCAGGCTTGTATCTCTTTAAAATATAAGCGGCCATCCTTGCTTTATTTTGATCAGTTACTGCATGGTCTAAACTTGCTCCATATTCCCCGAATTTCCCCACTGCATAATCCTGAACTTCCTGAAAAAGCTCTTTAGGTGTTGATTCTAAACTCATTGCCTTTACTTCATCCTTTTTCTCACCTTTATTTTTTGGAAGATAAACATATTCTGGTAAGTTGTAAGTGATTGGTGCTCCTACGGTTACAGGCCAGCTTACTCCAGCAGTAGTAAGTCCGGCTTCTTTAGCAATACTGAAAATCGTTGGAACTTTAATATCCTTATAAAACCAAAACCATTCTCCCGTAATTCCCAAAGGCTGAACCGGAGTATTATAATAAATACCATGCTTTGCAGGCAAAACTCCGCTTACGATGGTAGTGTGCGATGGATAAGTAACGGTTGGAAATGAACCACGAACGCCATTGGCATAAGCTCCTTTTTTCATCATTTGTCTGAGGTTTACCATAGACCATTCAGGATTCAGATAAAACTCAGGTCTTAAACCATCAATACTTATTAAAACGACATGGTCGGAATTGTTTTGAGCTTTCGCCAATCCCGTTGCCAGCGCAAGAAAAAGGAATATTTTTTTCATTGTAAAAATTTTTGCAAGATTAGGATATTAGTATTAATGGAGTGTGAATAGACTATTAAGTTTACTTTCTTTATTAAATATTTGTTGAGGATTAAAATTATTAACCCAGTCAATTAACTTTTATAAAGTCTCCAATAAAATCAAGAGCGAAAGTTTTTATATATTTAAGCTATATTTTTTCGATCTATGAACAATGAAAATAAAGAGGAACAAAAAGGTTCTCTTGTCAGAGGGTTAACCAATCGACACATTCAATTAATTGCCCTTGGTGGAGCCATCGGAACAGGATTGTTTCTTGGAATTGGTCCTGCAGCAGTTTTGGCGGGTCCATCCGTTATTTTAGGGTATGCTTTGGCTGGGATTATTGCCTTTTTTATCATGCGTCAACTTGGTGAAATGGTTGTTCAGGAACCGGTTTCAGGAAGTTTCAGTTATTTCGCGTATAAGTATTGGGGGAAATTTCCCGGATTTGCTTCTGGCTGGAATTATTGGATTCTTTACATTCTCGTAAGTATGGCCGAACTTACTGCCATTGGTCATTACATTCATTTTTGGTGGCCTGATATTCCTCTCTGGGTTTCGAGTTTATTCTTTTTTATCTTAATTAATGCTTTAAACTTAGCTTCAGTAAAAGTTTATGGTGAAACAGAATTTTGGTTTTCAATTATAAAAGTAGTAGCCATTATTGCCATGATTATTTTCGGTATTTATTTGTTGATAAGTGGAACAGGAGGTAGTAATGCAAGCGTTTCTAATCTATGGAATGACGGCGGTTTTTTCCCAAAAGGATTATTCAATCACAGTGAAAATGGATATTCAGGGCTCTTTGCGGCAATGGCGATGATCATGTTTTCTTTTGGTGGATTAGAATTAATCGGAATTACCGCTGCGGAAGCAAAAAGTCCCGAAAAAACAATCCCTAAAGCTACTAATCAGGTAATCTATAGGATTCTGATTTTCTATGTTGGAGCTTTGATTATTCTATTTTCTTTGAGTCCGTGGAGAGAAATTACAGAAGGTTCAAGTCCGTTTGTAATGGTTTTTCAAAATTTGAATGGATTGGAATTTACGATGTTTGGAAAAGTCATTCAATTCAATGTTTTGATTGCTAATGTTTTGAATTTAATTGTATTGACAGCAGCATTATCCGTTTACAACAGCAGTGTTTACAGTAATAGCAGAATGCTTTTCGGATTGGCTCAACAAGGAAATGCACCAAAATTTTTACAGAAATTAAATAAAAATCACGTACCAATTAACGCAATCCTTATTTCTTCTTGTTTTGCAGGAATCTGTATTATCATTAATAAATTAGTTCCGGAAAAAGCTTTTGAGTATTTAATGGCTTTGGTGGTTTCATCATTAATTATCAATTGGTTGATGATTTGCTACACGCATTTAAAGTTCAGAAGAAGTAAAATAGCATCGGGAGAAAAAACGAAATTTCCGTCTATATTTTATCCAATCTCCAATTATATCTGCATTTTATTTTTATTGGCTATTTTGGTATTAATGAGTATTACAGGAATGGAAATTCAGGTAATCTTAATTCCGATATGGGTAGCCTTTTTGTTTGTAATGTATAAATTGTACAAGCCTAAACAAGGATAATAGTATTTTATCATTAAAAGATATTTTGAAAGGGCGGATATTCATCTGTCCTTTTTTGTGCTTTATAGAAATAAAAAAAACCATCCTTAAAAAAGAATGGTTTGTAGACCCACAGGGATTCGAACCCCAACTGACGGTACCAAAAACCGGAGTGCTACCGTTACACTATGGGTCTGTTTTATTTTGGTGATGCAAATTTACAGCTTTTTTCTTTATAGGCAAGAGCTTCATTGAAAAAATGCAATTTTTTTTATGTAAAAAAGTATAAGTGATTGTCTTTGAACGGAATTAATTTTTGAAAATTATATACAAAAAAACCACCCTTAAAAAGGATGGTTTGTAGACCCACAGGGATTCGAACCCCAACTGACGGTACCAAAAACCGGAGTGCTACCGTTACACTATGGGTCTGTTTTATTTTGGTGATGCAAATTTACAGCTTTTTTCATTATTTGCAAGAACTTTTTAAACTTTTTTTTAAATTTACATAACTTTTTATGGTGGTAAATATGGTGATAGACTTCAATAATCTCAGAATTAACAATTTACATTCGCAGACGGAATTTGAAAAGAAAGCGACTTTTTTTTTAGAAGATTGGCTGTCGGATTCTGAAACAATGAAAGTACAGACTTCAGGTTCTACAGGAACTCCGAAAGTTTTCGAAATTGAAAAAAAAAAGATGCTCAATTCTGCCGTGATGACCTGCAATTTTTTAGGTTTAAAAGAAGACGACACTGCATTATTGTGTCTTCCCGTAGAATATATTTCTGGGAAAATGATGGTGGTTAGATCTTTTGAAAGAAAAATGAAGCTGATTGTTGCCAATCCATCCTTAAAACCGCTTGAAAATTTAGAAGAAGAAATAGATTTCTGTGCAATGACGCCTTTACAGGTTGAAAATTCATTAGACAAGCTTCATTTAATTAAAAATCTAATTATTGGCGGTGCTTCGATCTCCGAAAATCTGAAAGATAAAATTTTTCAGGCTCTCAAACTTTCAAATTCTCAAACTCAAATATTTGAAACGTATGGAATGTCGGAAACACTGTCTCATATTGCACTGAAGCAATTGATTCCACAGGCAGAGGAGTACTTTACAGCCTTTGAAAATGTTTCTGTTACGAAAGATGAAAGAGGGTGTTTGAGGATATGGGCGCCTAATGTAAATGCTGAGGTGTTGGAAACTAATGACTTAGTTGAGATTAAGGATGAAAATAAATTTAGGTTTTTAGGGCGAATAGATAATGTAATTAATTCCGGTGGCGCAAAAATTTTTCCTGAAGAATTGGAAGCTTTAGTTAAAAAAGAAATTTCAAATGAAGTAGTATTTTTAGGATTGAATGATGAAAGTTTGGGGCAGAAATTGATATTAGTGATTGAAGGTGAAGAGTCGAATGATTTACTTGAAAAAATACACCAAATTCCATTTGAGAAAAATTTTCACAAGCCAAAAGAGATCATTTTCATTAATGAAATTCCAAGAACGCCGAACGGAAAAGTGAATAGGACAGAATTAAAAAACATATTGTAAAGTCTTTTATCTTTACTCTTTAATTTAATGATCTTAAAAATGAAAGATTTCACAAAAGAACTCAATTTCAAAACTTCCCGCAGCAGTGGGGCAGGAGGACAGAACGTCAATAAAGTTGAAACGGCTGTTACCGTACTTTGGAAAGTGGACGAATCTGAATTTTTTAATGAAAGACAAAAAAATTTAATTCAGGAAAAACTAAAAAACAGAATAAATCTAGAAGGACTTTTATTCTTAACCGTTTCTGAAAGCAGAACACAATTAATGAATAAAAACAAAGCGATTGAAAAAATTATAGATATCGTTAATAAAGCTTTAATTGTTCCGAAAACAAGAATCGCCACAAAACCTTCCCGAGCCAAAAAAGAAAAAAGATTAGACACCAAAAAGAAAATGTCTGAAAAGAAAGAAAACAGACGGTTCAAATTTTGATTTTGGATAATCAATAAAAACATTATTTTTGCCCAAAATTTTAAATAATGTTAAAAAAACTAATAGCCTTAGGAGCTTTTTCAATTTCTCTACTTTCTTTTGCCCAGCAAAATGAACCGAAAATTTCAGTTATTCCTTCTGTAGGATATGCATGGAGAACCGCAAAAACAACACCTGGTTTGACTAAAGCGGAAAAAGATTATGTTAATGGCCTAAAAAGCGGAGTGAATTTCGATATTTCTGCCTATTATCATTTAAAAAACATTGTAGCAATTGGATTGAAATTTTCTAATTACAGTGCATCAAGCGATGGATTTCTTTTAGGATATGATATGAGCGGAATGCCTGTTTCTGCGTCCGTTACTACTAAAGACAATATCACTTTCTTTGGTCCTGCTTTGATGATCTCAAACTTCAGCGAAGCAACGAGACATAAAATGTACGTTGATATGGGATTAGGAGTAATTTCATATTCAACAAAAACAGGAAATGTAAAAGGAACAGGTTCTAATTTAGGGGCAGAGCTTAATTTTGCATATCAATACCAAATTTCCAAGAACTTTTTAATTGGTCCAAAAGTAGGACTAACAGCCGGAACACTGAATAAAATGAAGTTCAACGGACAGACAATTGAGTTCGGAGAAGATCAAAAAGAAGGCTTACACAGAGTTTCTTTAAGTGCTGCCGCTACATTCCGTTTTTAAGTTTTATCTTTGCAAAAATCAAAATAATGAGCAAACCGATTACTGAATTTATAGAGAAATATTACCTGCACTTCAATGCAGCTGCATTGGTAGACGCATCTAAAGGGTATGTTGCACATCTTAAAGATGGTGGAAAAATGATGATTACTTTGGCGGGGGCAATGTCAACTGCTGAATTAGGGAAAATTCTTGCTGAAATGATCCGTCAGGGAAAAGTAGATTTTATCTCTTGTACCGGAGCGAATCTTGAAGAAGATCTAATGAATTTGGTGGCACATTCTCACTACGAAAGAGTTCCGCATTACAGAGATCTTACGGCTCAGGACGAGTGGGCTCTTTTAGAAAGAGGATTGAACAGAGTTACAGATACTTGTATTCCTGAAGAAGAGGCTTTCAGAAGATTGCAAAAACACATCGTTGAGATCTGGAAAGATGCTGAAGCGAAAGGAGAAAGATATTTCCCGCACGAATATATGTATAAAATGATCCTTTCAGGAGTGTTGGAGCAGTATTACGAAATTCCTAGAGAAAACTCTTGGATGATCGCCGCTGCAGAAGCAAATTTACCAATTGTAGTTCCGGGATGGGAAGATTCTACAATGGGTAACATCTTCACTTCTTACTGTATCAAAGGAGAATTACAGTTTTCTACAATGAAATCTGGGATCGAATACATGGCTTATTTAGCAGATTGGTACACTAAAAACTCAGGTGGAAAAGGGGTAGGATTCTTCCAAATTGGTGGAGGTATCGCAGGAGATTTCCCAATCTGTGTAGTTCCGATGTTGTATCAGGATATGGAAATGCATGACATTCCGTTCTGGTCTTATTTCTGTCAGATCTCTGATTCTACGACGTCTTACGGTTCGTATTCAGGAGCTGTTCCGAATGAGAAAATTACTTGGGGTAAATTAGATATCACAACACCGAAATATATCGTTGAAAGTGATGCAACGATCTGTGCACCATTGATGTTCTCTTACATCTTAGAAAATTCATAAAGCAGGAGGACGGAAGTCTGAAGCTTGAAGTTATATAAAACGTCCAATTTTGTTGGACGTTTTTTTATTTTATTAACCACAGATTTTCACAAATTCACACAGATGTTTGTGCTTATTTGTGAAAAATTATTTGTGAAATTTGTGTTTAAATAAATAGCATCAAAGAAAAATATACACAATTAACAAAGAAAATTAGAACACAAACATCTGTGTGAATTTGTGAAAATCTGTGGTCAAAATATTTATAAAAATCAGGGCGTGCCCCTCTCCAACGCTAAGCCTCAATCTCGGGTCGGGCTTCTCCGGGCTCCACTTCGTTTCGGTGCTTTGCACTGCTCCTTTCAGTCGCACCCTCCATATCCCTCACGCAAAACTGTCAGTCCAAAGAATTAGTCAGCACAAAATATCGATAAGCCAAAATCCCTTTCTGAACTTTGGTTAATATACTCGGATCTTTATCACTCAATTTCGGTAAAACGGCTTTATTGATTTTATTCACGAGTCTAAAAAATGATTTTTTCATAACTTTATATTTTAATGAGAAACACCATTGAAACAAGTAGAGTTCAAAAATGATGCAAAACAAGATAACTTAGCAGATTTAGCTGAGTGAAACGCCTTTGCGAACGAAAAATATTTTCAAACATTTCAAAAAAAACTTTGCGATCTTTGCGTTAAAAATAGGTAATCGTTTCAAAATAAAAACAAAAAAAATGGACGAAATATTCAAACAACAAGTCTGGGAAATTACCAAACTCGTTCCAAAAGGAAGAGTAACAAGCTACGGAGCTATTGCAAAAGCAGTCGGCTACCCGAATCATTCCCGTCATGTCGGAAAAGCAATGGGAGGGTGCCCGAAAGATGTTCCGGCTCATCGTGTTATTTCGAGCTCAGGAACTTTATCCGTTCCGGAATTTCAAGTCAGATTAGAAGCAGAAGGAATTGAGGTGGAGAATTTCAGAATTAAAAATTTCAAGAAGCTTTTTTGGAATCCTTTGGACGAATTATAGGATTTCTACCGTTCAGGACATAAAAAATACAGCTGAGTCGCTTTTTTTGGTAAGGCTTATTCGAAGGGTTTAGTTTTGTCTCATAAAATAAATGAAACCATGAAAACAAAACTGCTATCTACCATACTTTTCTTACTTACAATTTGCTTATCAAAAGCTCAAATGGATGATAAATTTTATCAGCCGAGTAAAGAAATGAAGCCATTAGAATTTTCAAATCCACAATTTATTGCGTTTCCTGTAGAAAATGATACGATTACGGCTGTAGTTTTAAAGCCTCAAACCAATAATATAAAAAAGACAATTTTGTTTTTCCACGGTGCGAATGGAAACGTATCAACCTATCAATATATTACAAAGCCATTGGTGGATAATGGTTTTCAAGTCGTAATGATAGATTTTAGAGGGTATGGAAAATCAACAGGAAAACCTACTCACGTTAACGTAGCAGCAGACGGACAAAAAATACTTGATTTTTTACTAGGCAAACCTGAGATCAAAAACACTAAAATATATATTTACGGAGCTTCATTAGGTTCTCAGATTGCGGCTCATTTGGCAAGAGAAAATAAAGATAAAATATCAGGATTGATTATAGATGGTGGGATGTCATCATTTGCAGATATCGCGGCGGTTCATGCTCCGCAATACAAAGATTTTATCAACCAAATGTTGCAAAACGTTTATTCGGCAAAAGAAGATATAAAATTTACAAATGGGCTTCCTAAGCTATTTATCTACAGCAAAAATGATAAAACAATTCCTTTTTCTCAAGGACAGGAAATTTTTGATAATGCTTCGGAACCTAAACAATTTCTTGAAAACATATCAGATCATATTCAAGGCTTGAAAGATGAGCCTAAAGAGATTTTAAAGGCGATTGATAATTTATAAAAATTGATTACTATAGAAATTGAGGGTGGCTTTTGGTCGCCCTTATTTGATAATTTTCAAATAAAAAAAATGAGATCGAAATATTTATTTTGGATTCTTCTTGCTGAGATTTATGAATCTTGTTTTGATGAGCTTCGATTTTTTGCTGCTTTGCTTAAAATTTTCTTTTTCAAAAAGCATCTTAAAATATCCAAATAAAGCGGGAATAAGAAATGTTACAAACAAACTGCAAATTCCCAAAGCCCAAATGGGCATGTCATCTCTTTTTCCTTGGAAATATTCCCAAATTACCCATGAAAGCACGATGATAAAAAACAACATAGCGCCTGGAAAAACAATATACATCATAAAGCCCATAACAATTGTCCAGATAAATGAAATGTCTCGATTGAGAGCGTAAAGTGTAATTCCGGCAATAGCGATCGTGAAGATGAAAAAGAATATAAGTACAAGAGATACAATCAATTTTTGCTCCCAGAAACTCATGTTTTTAATGTATTTATCCCCTTCTTTATAAGAGACTTTTATGGTTTTTCCAAGTTCAATTGGATGGCTTGCTCCGTAGCCGATTGATTTTTGAATGGTTTGATTTTTATCATTTTTAAACTCTACAATAGCAATAGGTACCGCATCTGATTCTGAATCTCCATCGGTATATTCATATCTTACCACCTTCGCATCATATTTTTTCTCAAAGAAATAAGCGTAGGCTGATTGACCAACAATTCCGGCTAAGAAAAAGAACATCCCTGAAATAACAAGGGTTGCAAGCATGGGTAAAATAAGTCCGGTTATTGAAATGTTTGCTCCTGCTTTTTTCTTTTTGATGACAATCAGAATGATAATAATGGCAGTAAAAATTAAAGTATACCACATAGTTTAAGATTTATTAGCATTAAAATTTTTCATTTTTGAAACTTCTTTCATAAAATTGATGCATTCCCGCTGGTTAAGCAGCGTAAATATTGAAACGAAAAATAGGATAATAAGGTAAATAAGTGCGAGTTTCAACTTTTCGGTTTCCAGAAATGCGGAGAAAAATAGGACAGGCATAAATACTAAAATCGATAATCCATAGGTCATTAAAATATATTGCACTATATTTTTTAAGAACGTAATTTTCCTAACGATACTATATAAAACAAAAAGTCCGATGGTAACAACTGGGAAACCAATGGCTAATGAGCCCCAAAATTTTCTGGAGTTCACGAAGTCTCCTATAATGCCTAAATCTATGACCATTTTTATTTAAATTTAAAGTGTAACCCCGTTATATTCTATTTCTTTCTCTGAAAACTCCAGCATTTTCATTTTTTGATAACTCATTATTTTTGCAAACAATACATCCGGAAAAACTTGGATCCCTGTATTGTATAAATTGATTGAATCATTAAAATACTCGCGACGGTCAGCGATCATATTTTCCAGATCACTTAATCTTTTCTGGAGTTCCAAGTAAGATTGTGATGCTTTTATTTCAGGATAACTTTCGATAGAAATTAGAAGAGATTTGATTCCTCCGTTAATGCCTTGTGCAATTTTTATTTTATCGTTCGTATTTTCTGATTGCAGATATTGACTTCGAAGTGCAACAAGCTCCTTCAGGGTTGTGTTTTCGTACAGTGCAGTTGCTTTTACAACACGAACTAAATTAGGAACTTCATCAGCGCGTTGTTTCAGCATAACATCAATATTGGCGAATGCTTTTTCTACGTTGTTTCTAAGGATTACAATCTGGTTGTATGATTTTACCAGAAATGAAACAACAGCAACAATCACAATGATAAAAATGAGTAAAGGTATGAGCATTGTTTATTAGTTTTATTTAAAGAAATCAAAAGGATTTTTAGAAAAATTTTCTTTCCAGTTTACCGACTCGAAAATAAGTTTAGTTCCACTGGCTTTTACAGGAATCAATATAATAAAAGCTGAAAAAAGAGCAATGCATAATAGAGTAGCTACGGCTTTTAATTTTAAAGGTCTCCATTTATTAGCAAAATTTACCCATTGTAAAGGTGCCATTCCGAAAAGCTTTTTAGTTTCATCATATCTGAAAATCGTTTTTGCATCTCCGTAAAATGCTTGTCCGATCATCAGAATTTCCGTTTTTTCATCTAAAATATATTCGCGATACCGTTGGTCCGGCTTCTATTTCGGTGGCTGGCCAGAAGCTTATCCATTCTATTTTGTCGGGGACAACTTCAATACTTCCGGAATCATCCTCCAGTAAAAAATTGTTGAAACCTATTTGTCGCTTAATTTCACGATAAGATTTGCTTGTTTTTCCGTCATCATCTCTAGATTCGGTAATTTCGTCTACCGTATAAATATATCCGACATATTTTGTCGTGCTGTAAGATGAAAATACAGGTTCTATGGCTTTTGCCTTTCCACAAATTTCGGCTAAACCTATGGCAACACTTTTAATTTTAGACGTCGGAAGGTTTCTTTGGTAAAAGAAAAATCGATTTTTATTACTGGGTAAAATAGAACTGAGAATGATGATAAATAAAATAATGAAAATGGAATAGATCCCAAAATAGAAGAATCCCAGATAAACGAAAAGGATTCCAAAACCACCTAAAATAATTTTCCAGACAGGCTTTTTCTCTTGTCTTGCTTTTCTGAAAGAATCATAAATGCTTTCTATTCCTTTCGTAATCATAGTGATGATTGCTAATAAAAAAACGGAAATGAAAAGTCCGATAAATATAAATCCTGATTGGTGAGGAAAGAAATAATATCCTAAAGCAATGATTAAAGGATCAATGATAAACATGATCCACGTTGGTTTGATCTTGAGCTCTAACAATCCTGTCAGAATAACAGTGTGAAAAAGTGCAATACCCAAACTAAAAAACATCAGAAAAGGAAGCATTTGGATCGTAATCTCAAACATTTGTAATTGGTGTTTTGCAAATGTAAGATTTTTAAAATTACTTAATAATGCTAAAAAAGGTGATGAGTAATGAGGTGGATATAAAAAGTTTCGGGGGTCGACAAAGTCGACCCCCGAAACCACAATATAATTAATTAAACTATTTTTCTAGTTGCTTATAACTTCTTTGGATGAAGTCTGTAAGATCTTTTCCTTTCAATAAATTTTGAGAAAGTTTGGCCAAATCTAAAGCATGTTTTACCAATCCTTCTTTTTCTTCTGAATTTTCAGTTTTTAGGATCTGGTTGGCAAATTCACTGTTAGAGTTTACGACTAGGTTATACATTTCAGGAAGGTTACCCATTCCAAACATTCCGCCGCCGCCAGTTGCCTGCATATCTTTCATTCTTCTCATAAACTCGGGCTGAGTGATCGTGAAGGGAGCATCATTGCTGTCTAAATCTTCTAGCTGAACTGTGAATTTTTTATCTTGAACCGCATCTTCAACATTCTTTTTTAATGATTCTTTTTCAGTATCATTTAATTTAGAAATAGTAGGGTCGTCTTTTTTGATCAGATTATTTACATGATCAGCATCTACTCTTGCAAATGAGATTTTCTCCTTAGAAGTTTCCAGTTTTTGGATTACGTGAGGAATAATATGAGAATCTAAAAGAAGAACTTCATACCCTTTATCTTTCGCAGACTGAATGTAGCTGTGTTGCTCATCAGCATTAGAAGCATAAAGAATGATCAAATTACCGTCTTTATCTGTTTGAGTAGGCTTTAATTTTTCTTCTAACTCGCTCCAAAGGAAATATTTTCCGTCAGTTGTTGGATATAGCGTGAACTTGTCTGCCTTTTCTGCAAATTTTTCTTCAGTTACAATTCCGTATTCGATAACGATTTTAATGTCATTCCATTTTTGTTCGTAATCTGCACGGTTTTCGTTAATTAAAGAAGCCATTTTGTCGGCAACTTTTTTAGTGATGTAAGAAGAAATTTTCTTTACAGCACCATCAGCCTGAAGGTAAGAACGGGAAACGTTCAATGGAATATCCGGAGAATCAATAACACCACGAAGAAGCATCAAGAAATCTGGAACGATACCTTTTACTTCATCTGTTACATATACCTGATTTTGATATAATTGAATTTTATCTTTTTCGATGTTTAAATTGTTGCTCAATTTAGGGAAGAATAAAATCCCTGTTAAGTTGAAAGGATAATCTACATTCAAGTGAATATTGAATAAAGGTTCCTCAAACTGCATTGGGTACAACTCGTGATAGAATGTCATGTAATCTTCACTCGTCAAATCACTTGGAGCAACCGTCCATGCCGGTGTTGGGTTGTTGATAATATTATCTACTTCCTCAGTTTCTGCAACAGCATCTTCCGGAGCATCCTCAGGTAAAGATAACGTATGCGTTTTTGTTCCGAACTTAATAGGAACAGGCATGAATTTGTTATATTTTAATAACAGTTCACGGATTTTTCCTTCTTCTAAAAATTCTAATGAATCTTCTGCAATATGAAGAATGATTTCAGTTCCTCTATCTGTTTTATCTGTTGTTTCTTCAAGAGTGAATTCTGGGCTTCCGTCGCAGATCCAACGAACTGCTGGTTCATCTTTGTAAGATTTAGTTAAGATTTCCACTTTTTCAGCCACCATGAACGCAGAATAAAATCCAAGTCCGAAATGACCAATAATTCCTGAATCTTTTGCAGTGTCTTTATATTTTTCCAAGAACTCTTCAGCTCCCGAAAAAGCAACTTGATTGATATATTTTTCAACTTCTTCTGCAGTCATCCCAATTCCTTGGTCGATGATGCGAAGTGTTTTTTGTTCTTCATCAATTTTCACTTCAAGCTTCGGATTTCCGTACTCTACTTTCGCTTCGCCAATGCTTGTTAAATGCTTTAATTTTAAAGTAGCATCCGTTGCATTTGAGATTAATTCTCTCAGGAATATTTCGTGATCACTGTAAAGAAATTTTTTGATAAGCGGGAAAATGTTTTCCACAGACACATTAATATTTCCTTTAGTCATAATAATTTAGTTTTGATTTGTGTTGTTATTCACAAAAAAAATACCACACGCTAGAAAGTGACATATTGGCATTGTTTTATATTTTTTTGTAAAAATAAAATGTAGCTACTTTTCTGTTGCAATACCTATAATTACTCCGAAATTTCCATCTTCCTGAATCCAGTTTTCTTCAGGTAAATATGCTCTTGAGACAAAGCCATCAAGATATAATGCGTTTTTACATCCCAGATTTTTAAATAATGAAGCGAAGTCGTAAAAGTTTATTTTTTTCTTAGACATTATAAAAACAGGATTTTTATTTTCCAATATTCCGACGCCGTTTCTTATATTTAAATTTTTAGAATTTTTTTGAAAAATAGGATTAATTTTTCCATTGATGATAAGCATTGGACCGGATTGAGTGGCAAATTTTATATCTGAATTTATTTTAAAATTTTCAGTGGAAATAACAGCAGATGTATTAGATTTTGTAAGGTAGAAAATACCGTTTGGTTTTAGATAGAAATTCCCTTGACCACTCAAAGTATCGATTGGGTGTAAATTTTTAAAATTTTCTATGTATAATCCTTTTGGAATATTGTTTTGAATGAACATTCCGCCATTCATGGCGAATTTTAAATACTGATTTTTGGTATTAACATAATTTTTTAAATTCTTAATGCTTTTGAAAGGTTGATTTTGATTCTTTTTCCAAAAGAATTCAATCTTATCTTTTTTCATATCAGCAGAATAGATTATAAAATCAGGATTAATTTGTTTCTCTTTTTTACATGAAAATAATATGATAAATACCGAAAGAAATAGTATTTTGGAAAAAATATTCAGTTTCATTTGAGTTTTTATTTAAAATTATACAAAAAAAGACAACCAAAAGGCTGTCTTTAATTATATTGTAAAGCTAAAAAATTAATTAGCCTTATTTTTCAATTCTTCTTTAATCTTATTTTCCAATTCATCAGAAAGTTCAGGATTGTCTTTTAATAAATCTCTTACAGCATCACGACCTTGTCCCAATTTAGTTTCGCCATAGCTGAACCAAGAACCGCTTTTCTTCACAATTCCCATATCTACTGCAGCATCAAGGATTTCTCCTGTTTTAGAAACGCCCTCACCATACATAATGTCGAATTCTGCCATTTTGAAAGGTGGAGCTACTTTGTTTTTCACAATTTTCACTTTTACACGACTTCCAACAGCTTCATCTCCGTTTTTGATAGGTGCACTTGCTTTTCTGATATCTACTCTTACAGAAGCGTAGAATTTCAATGCGTTACCACCGGTTGTAGTTTCAGGATTTCCGAACATTACACCGATTTTTTCTCTCAACTGGTTGATGAAAATTACCGTACATTTTGTTCTTGAAATAGTTGCAGTTAATTTTCTTAATGCCTGAGACATCAATCTTGCGTGAAGACCCATTTTAGAATCTCCCATTTCACCTTCGATCTCTGCTTTTGGAGTCAATGCGGCTACTGAGTCAATAACTACAATATCAATTGCTCCTGAACGAATCAAGTTGTCGGCAATTTCCAAAGCCTGTTCACCATTGTCTGGCTGAGAAATAATCAAGTTTTCAAGATCGATTCCTAGTTTTCCTGCATAACCTCTGTCGAAAGCATGCTCAGCATCAATAAATGCAGCAATACCTCCTGCTTTTTGAGCTTCAGCGATCGCGTGAAGGGTTAAAGTTGTTTTACCAGAAGATTCAGGTCCGTAGATCTCGATGATTCTTCCTCTAGGATATCCTCCAACTCCTAATGCAATGTCTATACCTAAAGAACCGGAAGGAATCACTTCAATTGTAGTATCAATAGTACTGTCGCCCAATGTCATTACAGTTCCTTTTCCGTATGTTTTATCTAGCTTGTCAAGCACTAATGCTAATGCTTTTTTCTTATCTTCTATATTGCTCATCTGTTGTTAAAATAATTGCTCAAAAATAGTGAATTTTACCGTCAAAAACTAATATTATTTGTTCCTTAGAATTGATTTTATAGTTAAAAAATGATAAAATTTAATAGGTTATATTGTTCAGAACTAATTAAATGCAGGATTAAAATCGTGTTGTTTATTTAGTGCCGAGAGTTAAAAATATTTTTATTGCTTAAATTTTCTTTTATATTATTAAATTAACCACAAAGTTTGTCATTCTGTAGGAAGCTAGACTCATTTTGTAGAAATTATTATGTAAATTCTTTGTTGAGATTCCTACAGAATGACAAAGATTTTGGGTATCATTATTGGATAATTAGATTACTTTATTTCAGCAGGTTCAGCACTGGCTTGCTACACTCATCACAAAGGCAAATAGCCCTAATGGTGACAAATACCCTAGCCCCGATTGAAGAGAAAATCCTTTTTTGAAAAAAAAGATTGCAACGGAAAGCGGGAAATAGCTCCTGAAAAAAATTAATGAAAATTAGAGTTTTTCGTAACCCTCAGATAGTCTTCCAATACTTTCAATTGAGCTTTGTTGCCTCTATTAATTCTTGTATTGCGATTAATCAAATTGTCATAAATTTTATTAATGATAATTTTCGTATTGGGAAATAATTTTCTGTTGGAAACATCCGGAATGTGTAATCTCCTACAAACATCATCATCCAATAAAAACCATGTACAGCAAATGTGTAAATAACGTAAATTTTTTCGTTGGAACTCAAATTTCAGAATAGGATTTTCCAAAGATTCATTCAAAAGAGAATGAGCCAGTAAGGCAGAGTCTTTATCCGCTGACGGTTGAACGGAAGTCCACAAATAAAAATATTCCGTAGCCTGTTTTTTATCGTCCGGTAAAAGATTTTCGGGGATGCCTAATAGATATCCAACGTATTTCCAAAGGTGAAAAAGTCCTTTTTCTTCTTCAACGGAAAATGTGTTTCCTAGTTTTTTAAGACTGTGAAGGAAAACTAAACTAAAACCAATGTAAGTCGCCATCATATCCCAAGAATTGATCGGTTCACCCCAATTTTCGGTATCCCATTCTTTGTAATGTTTTTTAATGGAAAGTCTTGCGTAAGAATGAATTAATCTTGTTTTGATGGCAAATTCGTAACCTTTTGCATGGATTTCCAGAGCATTGTATCGGGTTGCATTTATCCAGAAATCCAAAGTTTCGGAAAGTCGTTTTACCGCTCCTTTCTTTAGAGCTTCGGTTACAATTAAAGGTTTGTTGAGATAAGCATAATCGTAACCTCCAATTAAGCAGTAATCTCTCAAGGAAATTAAGGAATCGAGATTGCTTCTCATGCAAAGTTCGGCACCGCTTTTCAGCAAATTATAATCAAGCCATTCCGGAATGTGTTGGGTTTGTGAGAACAATTTTTTTACACTTTCGGGAACGTCATCATTTTCTGAAACTCCATTTCGGATGTAGCCTTCAATTTCTTTTGAGCCTTCACTGAATTTTTTAGTCAGATAAACATCTTTTACAACTTCATCCCCGATCTCATCGACATGATAAAAATAAGGCGCAAATTTTTCAAAATCCCTGAAACTCACTTCTGCTCCGGAAAAATCAGTAAGTTGTTTGCCGTTGCCTTTTATCCAAAAGTCTTTGAAATGTTGAGAGTACTTGAAACGAGGTTGTAAAATTGCTTTTTCCATTGAATATAAAAATACAAGTTTTAAGCCGAAATTCCTTGGTGAGATTTATCAGGATTTAAGTACGAATGGTTAATTGTCGAATCGCTTCACTGGTGAATTTTTGATGAGATTAATAATTTACAATTGATCATTCATAATTCATAATTGACATTAAATAAGTCCCCATTCGAAGGCCTTTTTCACAAGTTCTTTGCTGTTTCTGGAACTTGTTTTAGCTAAAATATTTCTTCGGTGCGTTCGTACGGTATGTTCAGATAAAATCAGCATTTTGGATATTTCTACTCCGGAATATCCTTTGGCAATAAAAGATAAAACTTCGGTTTCTCTTTTGGTTAAATTCATGCAGGCATGCTGAGGTAGAGCCTCATCATCAATTTTGATCTGATGAAAATCACTTCTGGGACTTATTCCGGTAATCAAAACAGTATTGGGATTTTGTTTTGTGATATGATGAATATTGGTGTGGATGTTTATAGATTGAATGATGTGACCGTTTTCGTCTTCCAAGGTCGGAATGGCTTGATGATGGAATAATTCATAACTTCCATTAGCAGTTTTCATTCTGAAACAATAGCTTGATTTTATGAAAAGTTGGTGATCCAGACCGATTTCCAGCATTTTTTCAATAACGGTTTGCTCGGCTTTCATTACAAACGGAATATCATCAGGATGGGTAAGATCAATAACATCCTTAAGGTTTTCCGGATATTTTTTTAACCCATGAAGTTTTAAAATATTTTCATGATGGTGAGAAAGAGTACTGTTGGTAAGGTTTAAGGCATAATAATAGAACTGGCCGATAGCAAACATTTCGCCAATGATCCTTTCTATCGGTGGCCTATCTAGAATATTATTATTACTTTTTCTTACGCCTGGATAAGTTTTCCATATTTCAATTAAAGGGTGTTTCTTTTCCGAGTCCTGCATGATTGAGTTTTGTTTAAAAATAGTTAAAATTTTCTTAAAAATACCTCAAAAGGGGGATTTTTTTATCGAGATAAAATTCTAATATTTGTTGTAGTTAATAACCGTGAAAACTTTCTTTAAACTGTTTAGCTTTACAGTTGATCTTTCTAGACTTATTCTTAGTTCAGAAAAATTTTAATCAAACAATAAAAAAATAAGAAATATGCTGTTTGCAGAGAACAGTATATTAATGATAAAGTTTAAAATTTTCGTTAGCTGTTGAAAAGGATAAACTAAAAACCTCTCAAATCTTTTTTTTGAGAGGTATTTTTTATTTTAGATTGATTATTTAAACAAAAAAAGCCTCCCAATTTGGAAGACTTTATATATTGCTAATTAATTATTTCTAATTATAAAGAAGCAGCGTGTACAAGCATATCAACCAACTTGTTTGAATACCCCATTTCGTTGTCATACCAAGAAACAAGTTTTACAAAGTTAGGAGAAAGCATGATACCAGCGTCTTTGTCGAAGATTGAAGTTCTCTTGTCTCCAATGAAGTCCTGAGAAACTACAGCATCTTCAGTGTATCCAAGAATACCTTTCAATTCACCTTCAGAAGCAGCTTTGATAGCAGCACAGATCTCTTCGTAAGAAGTAGCTTTTTCTAATCTTACAGTTAAATCTACTACAGAAACGTCTACAGTTGGTACTCTGAAAGACATACCTGTTAATTTTCCGTTCAATGAAGGGATTACTTTTCCTACCGCTTTAGCAGCACCTGTAGAAGAAGGAATAATATTGTTTAGAGCAGCTCTACCACCTCTCCAGTCTTTCGCAGAAGGACCGTCAACAGTTTTTTGAGTTGCCGTTGTAGCGTGTACAGTTGTCATCAAACCTTCTACGATCCCGAAGTTATCGTGGATAACTTTAGCTAAAGGAGCTAAACAGTTAGTCGTACAAGATGCATTTGATAAGATTTTGATATCGTCTGTAAGTTCAGTGTGATTTACACCCATTACGAACATTGGAGTATCATCTTTAGAAGGAGCAGAAAGGATTACTTTTTTTGCACCAGCATTGATGTGAGCCTGAGCAGAATCTTTAGACAAGAATAAACCTGTAGATTCTACGATATAATCAGCACCAATTTCGCTCCACTTTAGGTTGTTTGGGTCTCTCTCAGCAGTTACTCTGATTCTTTTACCGTTTACCACAAGATCGTTACCTTCTACAGATACCTCTCCCGGGAAAATTCCGTGTACAGAATCATATTTTAACATGTAAGCCATGTATGTAGCATCGATAAGGTCATTGATTCCTACAACTTCGATATTGTCTCTTTCAGTCATTGCTCTGAAAACAAGACGTCCAATTCTACCAAACCCGTTGATACCTACTTTAATTGTTGACATAATAGTTTGTTTTAAATTATAAAATATTAGATTGCTAAAATTTCTGAAATCAATAATAGATCTTTGTTGATTTCGTTATGTTTTTTAATGGCTTCTTCAATGGCTGTATATACCATATCATTGGAACGCATTCCTACCATTACGTTTGTTTGTCCTTCCATTAACCCTACCACAGCACCATATCCCAGTCTGCTTGCCAAAACTCTGTCTGCACAACTTGGTGAACCTCCTCTCTGGATATGTCCTAAAATTGCAACACGAATGTCATAATCAGGAAATTCCAATTTAGTTTTTTCGGCTAATTCGTAAATGTTGGCTAATTTTTCACCTTCCGCTACTACAACGATGCTTGATGCTTTTCCTGTTTTTTCCCCTTTTCTGAAATTAGCAAAAAGCTCATCCATACTATCCTTTTTCTCAGGAATCAAAATATCCAAAGCACCAGTCGCCAATCCGCTGTTCAAAGCAATAAAACCGGCATCACGACCCATCACCTCAACAAAGAAAACTCTATTGTGAGAAGTTGCGGTATCACGAATCTTATCGATTGCTTCCATTGCGGTATTTAAAGCAGTGTCGTAACCAATCGTGTTATCAGTCCCGAAAATATCATTATCGATAGTTCCTGGCACACCAAGAACTCTGATCCCGAATTCTTCATTAAAGATCTTTGCTCCTGTGAAAGTTCCGTCCCCACCGATACAAACCAATGCATCAACACCGTGTTTTACACAGTTGTCGTAGGCTTTCTGACGGCCTTCTTTGGTTCTAAATTCCTTGGATCTGGCAGATTTCAAAATAGTTCCGCCTTGGTTGATTATATTTTTTACGGAACGAGGTCCCATTTTCAGGAATTCGTCGTGGATAAGGCCGTTATAGCCCTCTCTTACTCCGTAACATTCTATATTATAATAGTTTGCGGTTCTTACCACCGCTCTTAATGCTGCATTCATACCCGGAGAATCTCCTCCTGAAGTAAGAACTGCAATTTTTTTTACAGCACTCTCTTTCATCTAGTAAAAAATTTCGAACACAAATCTACAAAAACAAGTTCAGATTATCATAGTAACTTTATAAGACTTTTGAATATAAATTATTAAAAATGTCTAAAATTTGTCGGTTTAAAAATATATCTCACAGTTTTGGTTTCCGGAGCATTAAATCAAACCCATATTAAGATGAAATATTTTCACTAAAAAAGGATTGGATAATAGGTGAATCGATTGAGCAATAGCTGAAAGCTAGCTGATTAAAATAGTATTTTCAAACATCTGTGCAAATTTGTGTAATCTGTGGGAGAAAAAAATATGCATTATTAACGAAATAATTTATTAAAATAAAAAATCAATTCTTCTCCGTCAAATACTTCCAATACCTCCTCGGAACATGCTGAATATGCAACTTTAAATTTTTCCTTTCCACAATATTAGTCTTCGTAAAATATCTTTGCCAAAGCGTTTGATATTGGGTTTCTTCATCATGAAACTTCTGTTGATATTTATTTAAGTCTAATTTTTCGTCAGGATAAAAGAAATCGCAGTTTTCCAGATCGTAGAGAATTCCATAGTTTCTTCTCAGATCATAAATCATCCATTTTTGATCCTGATAACGGTTTTTAAAATGTTTTCGAATTAAAGGAAGTACATTAAAATCAGGATCTATTTTGGCGAAAAAAACATCATCCTGCATTTTTTCAAAACGAACAAAAGCGGTCATTCTATGTCTTTCTCGGCTGACAGATTTGCAGATTTTAGAAATTTTCAACATATCATTATCTGCATAATTTTGCAGAATGTTTTCGGTTGGATGTTGAATCGATTGTTTCACAGCGGATAAAATAAGTTGTTCTAACTCCGAATCCTCAGATAAATAAACTTTCAACAATTCATGAATCCCGGATTTGCCAATGTTTTTTTCTAATTTATTTAAAACCCTTTCTGTTTTTTCATTTTGAGTAATCACTTCATGAATTTCCGCAAAAATATTTTCCTGATGAAACCTTTCTCTGCTTACAATTTCTACATCTTTATAACGATATTCAAAAACTTCAAATATCGCTGTGAAAAGTCCGTCGAAACTGCCGTCGTAGAGTAGGGTGGTCATGTTGAGTTGGAGAGTTATTGAGTTGGAGAATTATAGAGTTTGGGAGTTTTGGAGTGAATTTATTTGGTATTTAAGTCACAGAATTATTAGTGAAATTTGTGAAAAATATTTGTGCTAATTGTGTTTAAAAAGTTTAAAACAAAGTCAACTGCTGCGAAAACTGATTCTGAAATTTAGAGGTACTTCCCCCAATCAATAGTTTTCTAAGATTAATATCAGTCAAATGTCTCAAATGAATATTTCCTGCAGTAAAATCAATAAAATATTTGGCGCGATTCACTGCTGCTCCCAATTTTTTCAAATGTTCTATTGTCAAAACTTGAAAACGTCTTGCACTCACAATTTTCTGAGCCGTTTTTACACCAATTCCTGGGATCCTTAAAATCATTTGATAATCTGCAGTTTGTAAATTAATAGGAAATTGATGCAAATGTCTTAATGCCCAACTCAATTTTGGATCAACTTCCAAATCAAGAAAAGGCATATTCGGATCTAAAATTTCTTCTGCTTTAAAACCATAAAAACGCATCAGCCAATCCGATTGATACAAACGGTTTTCCCTAAGCATCGGCACTGCTGTAGTTAAAGAAGGTAATCTTTTATCCTCTAAAACAGGAACATAACCGGAATAATAAACTCTTTTTAGATTAAAATTCTTGTAAAAATGATCGGCAACTTTGATGATTTGTAAATCATTTTCATTTGTCGCGCCAACAATCATTTGAGTAGATTGTCCAGCAGGCGCAAACTTCGGAACTTTTCTGAAGATTTTCTTTTCATCTTTATATTGAGCAATCCCATTCTGAATATATTTCATAGGATTGAGCATATCCTGTCGATTTTTTTCAGGAGCTAATAATTTCAACCCGCTTTCTGTGGGGATTTCAATATTAATAGATAACCTGTCGGCATACAAAGCGGCTTCCTGCATCAATTCGTCACTCGCTCCGGGAATCGACTTTAAATGAATATATCCGTTAAAATTTTCTTCAAGACGTAATTTTTTCGCAACACGAACCAAGCGTTCCATCGTCGTGTCGGCATTTTTGAAAATACCTGAGCTTAAAAATAACCCCTCAATATAATTTCTGCGGTAAAAATTTATCGTTAAATCTACCACTTCATCCACTGTAAAACCGGCTCTTTTAATATCATTCGAACTTCTGGAAACACAGTAAGCACAATCGTAAATGCAGTGATTGGTCAAAAGAATTTTGAGAAGAGAGACGCATCGTCCGTCTTCCGTATAGGTGTGACAAATTCCGCTTGCGGAACTGTCTCCCAAAGCGCCTTTCTTGTTCTTTCTCGATCCTCCACTGGATGAGCACGAAACATCATATTTCGCTGCATCAGCAAGGATTTCGAGTTTTTCTTTCAGACGGTCAAAATTCATTTTTTATTTTATTTTTACCACAAAAGGCACAAAAGATTTTAAGTTTAAGTAATTTGAAAATTAAAAGTTCACAGAAGAAAAAATCAAAGATTTTTAAGAATCTTATGTTTACTTTTTTACAATCATGCATTTCTCTATGATGCAAAAGCTTTTGTTACTTTTGTGGTTTAAAAGTTAATTTTTCTGTTCAAATGTAGTTCCAAAATTGATAAATGTCAATCTTTTTTCATGGAAGTTATCAACATATTACAGAGACAAAATTAGTATATTTACGGTCATCAATTTATGCGTTGAATCGTAAACTCGCGATTTCTCATCCATATAATAAGAAATAAAAATCTACCCATATGAACCATAAACCCGTAGAAGGTTTTTCCAAATTAACAAAGCAAGGGAAAATCGACTGGCTTGTCACAGAATATCTTGAAGGAAACGAAGAATATCAAAATATATTAAAACAATACTGGAACGAAAATGCTGATCTTCAGAAGCTTCATGATGAGTTTTCTGAAAATACGATTTCCAATTTTTATATGCCTTACGGAATTGCACCCAATTTCTTAATCGACGGAAAATTATTCGCTCTTCCGATGGCTGTTGAAGAAAGTTCTGTGGTGGCGGCGGCTTCAAAGGCTGCAAAATTTTGGATTGATAAAGGTGGTTTTAAAACAACAATCATCAATACTGAAAAATTAGGGCATACGCACTTTATATTTAATGTAGAATCTCATAAACTGCTTAATTTTTTTAACTTCAATTTAAAGAAAAAACTGATTGAAGCTACCAACGACATCACGGCAAACATGAGAAATCGCGGCGGAGGAATTTTAGATATAAAATTGGTTGATAAAACCGCTGAAATGCCCAATTATTACCAGCTTAAAGCAAGTTTTGACACGGTAGATTCAATGGGTGCGAATTTTATTAATTCTTGTCTTGAACAGTTCGGGAAAACGTTGAAGCAAGAAGTTGCAACAAGCGAATCTTTCACGCAGGAAGAGAAAAATACATTACAGATTGTGATGAATATTCTTTCTAATTTTACACCGGATTGTATCGTAAGAGCTGAGGTTTCTTGCAAAATTGAAGACTTAAAAGACGACAGCGGAATTTCCAATGAAGAATTTGCAAGAAAATTCAAACAGGCGGTCACAATTGCTGAAATTGAACCTTTCCGTGCAACAACTCATAACAAAGGCGTGATGAATGGAGTAGATGCTGTGGTAATCGCGACCGGAAATGATTTCAGAGCAACCGAAGCTTGTGCCCATGCCTATGCTGCAAGAGATGGACAATACAGATCGTTGACACATTGTACAACAGATAACGGAATTTTCAGATTTTGGATTGATCTTCCAATTTCTGTGGGAGTTGTGGGAGGTTTAACGAATCTTCATCCTTTGGTAAAATTCTCTTTAGCTTTGCTTGGTAAGCCTTCTGCCCAGGAATTGATGAGTATTTTGGCGGTTTCTGGTTTGGCTCAAAACTTTGGAGCGTTACGTTCTTTGGTGACGACAGGAATTCAAAAAGGTCATATGAAAATGCATTTATTCAATATCCTAAATCAAATGGGAGCTACGGAAGAAGAAAAGCAGCATTTTGTGATATATTTTAAAGATAAAACGGTTACGCACCACGAAGTTATCAACGAATTTAATAGATTAAGAAACAAATAATGCTGCAAATTGCTTTACCAATTCTGTTTATCATATTCGGAATATTTTTAAAGAAAACAAATAATCCGGGTTTTAGAAGTTCAAAGAAATTCGCCATTATGTTTATTATTTTGGGGGTTTCTACTTTGGTAGCCAGATTTATTACCCTTTACTTAAAATCTAAGTAATGAGAAGTAAAATTTTATTCTTTTTGCTTATTTCCGGTTTAAGTTTTTCACAACAGAAAAATGTAAAAATAAACGATTTAAAACCGAAGACTGAAGATTCTGTTTTTCCGTTGGTTTCTTATTCTGAAAACCCTAGAGTCGAAAATAAAATCAATACTTTTTTGCAGGTTGATCAATTAGAATATATCCTGGGAGCAGAAGGAAATCCTTTTAAGCTGGTTTCTGCGGGAAAAACGTCATACTCCAATTATGTTTATTTTTACAGTTGGGAGAAATTAGAAACTCCTAAAAATATTTTAAGTATTGCATTAGACGGTGAAGCTTCCGGAGCTTATCCTGAAAGTTTTTTAATCTGGAAGAATTTTGATTTGAGAACGGGAAACTTTATTAATGCTAAAGATTTATTTCAAGTCAATTCAATAAAAACAGTTGAAAATTTAATTCAGAAACAGGTAAAGAAAGAGGTTAATGATTTTCTTTCACAATTAAAATCAGAGAAAAATCCTTCAGAAGAGGTTTTGGATCAGATTGCTATGTATGAAGAATGTTTTACGGCATTTACTTTAGAAGATATCGGGTATTATTTCGGAAAGGATAAAATTAGATTTATTGCTGGAAGATGTTCTAATCATGCAATGAGAGCATTGGATGAGCTGGACAGTCACGTTGTTGAATTCCCTTACAAAGAACTGGATAAATATTGGAGCCCTTATGCGAAAAATTTGTTGTCAGGTTCGGAGCAAACCGATAAAACAAGTCTTAGCAATAAACTATATAAAGGAAAGATTGATGGCAAATATCCTATTACAGTTTTAATCAAAAAGCTTTATGATGATGGTGGTTTTTCTGCCGTGTATTGGTACGATAAAAATAAAAAACTGATCGAGTGGAATGGGAAGATACAAGGAAATCATATTTCGCTCGTAGAAAGCGATTATTATAGTGAAGAAGCCAGACAATGGATGCTGAGAGGCTTGATAGAAGCAGATATACAGGGCAATAAAATCATAGGAACTTGGCAGGATCATAAAACAAAAAAATATTTAAATCTAGAATTAGAAGAATTATAAAAATGAAAACAATAACTTTAGTCTTTGGTGCTGTTTACGGCATGTTGTCAGTAATTTTAGGGGCGTTCGGCGCGCACGCTTTAAAGAAAATTTTATCTGTGGAAAGACTGGAAAGTTTTGAAACAGGAGTAAGATATCAAATGTATGCAGCCTTCTTTTTATTGATCGTAGGATACATTTTAAAGTTTGAAACATCATCAGAAAAGTGGGTTTCTATTTTAATGATTGCGGGAACGATGTTGTTTTCGTTCAGTATTTATTTCTTGAGTCTACAGGATTATTTAGGGACAAACCTTAAATTTTTAGGACCAATCACACCACTTGGAGGTTTATTAATGATCATAAGTTGGGGAATGCTGATTGTTTATTTTGCTAAGAATAGAATTTAATCAAAAAAGTAGATCTGCTATATTTTGTGTAGATTGTTTACCGAAAAATAAAACCATGAATCATCGCTTTTTATTATTTTTTATTGTTCTTATGATATCTTCTGTAAGTGTTCAGAAAATGAATGCACAGGAGAAGAAACCATTAATGAATGGAAATATTTTAACTGAAGTAAAAAATATACAAAAACGTTTTTCTGATAGTGTTAGACGGTATGATTACAAAAAAGATGAGGTTTTATATGGTCAAAAGTATAGATTTTTTTACGGTGAAAAATTAGACAATCTAAAAAAACTGTATCAAAAGATCTATGACAAAGAGGTGATGATTGGAAAGATAGATCCCAATATTTCATTTAAAACAACAAGCGGGATTCAGGCCGAAAACAATGTGCCTCAAACAGGAATTACACCTCCTGAGCAAGTGAAAAATAATTATATCAATATTGCTGAGGTTGAAAATTTCCAACAGCTTGGAGAGTTGAAAAAACGCTTAACAGCTGATTTTCCTGTTTATTTAATAGAAGATCTTGACGGAGGAACCTATCGTTGTAATTTGAATTTTGTAATTGATATCGATGGGAAATTCAAAAACGTGAAGTATAAAGGAGCATCTGATACAGAATTCGGTATCATCAGTGCATTGTTCCTGTATGCAATTGGAGGTTTGGAAAAACCTTTGATTTATAATCAAAAAACGATTGTACAAAACTTTGCACAGCCAATTGTGTTAAGATTTGAATAAATAAAATACTTATTGTAAAAGCTGTAATAATCAGCAAAGACAAATGATGAGATTCTTTTAATGTCTAAAAATAAATTAAAATGAAAATCAATAGAAGAAGGCGCTTAATCAAAACATTTGATCTTTTGGATCAACCCATCAGATTTAATCCGTTTGTGTTTAGTCGAACCTTTTTTATGTGGGCTTTTACAGGTCTGGTCGGTGGAGTTATTGCCGGATTATATTGGATTGTGCTTGAGCATTTCACTGAGTTTTTAGCAGAATTTCAAGGTTGGATGGTGATTCCTACAATGGCGATTTGTGGATTATTAGCTGGTTTAGTTATTCACTTTATCGGAGATCCGGGAGAAATTCATTTGATCGTCAATAATATCAGATTTAATAAAGGAAAATTAGAACCGAAAAATAATCCTTCCATGATTTTGTCATCCCTTTTCTGTGTGGCATCGGGTGGAAGTTTAGGTCCTGAAGCACCTTTGGTTCAGGTGACGGGCTCTACAGGAACTTGGCTCGGGAAAATTTTCAGATTGAAAGGTGAAGAATTACGTTCTTTAAGTATTGCAGGAATGGCATCCGGTTTTACGGCGCTGTTTGGCGCTCCGCTTGGAGGAAGTCTTTTTTCATTAGAAATTCTACATCATAAACACGCTGTTGAATATTACAAAGCCATTATTCCTGCGTTGGTGGCGAGCTGTTTCAGTTATCTGATGTTTGCTTTGATCATCCATTTGGGAATTGGAGCGACTTGGGATTTGAAGGCGTATCATTACACAGGAGTTTACGATTTTGCCTATGCAACCGCTTTTGGAATTGTTGGAACTTTATTTGGCTGGATCTTTATTTTTGTGGTTAAATTTTTCAAGAAAGTTTTTGAATACAGAAATTTACCAATTTATATTAAAACATTTGTAGGCGGAGTTATTCTAGGAATTATCGCTTTCTACTTTCCGATTACGAGATATTTCGGGCATAATGAAATCAATCAGATTATTAACGGAAATTTTGCATTAAACTTTTTAATTTTAATCTTAATTTTTAAAATATTAGCCATTGCAATCACTGTAACTTCAGGTTGGAGAGGTGGTTTTATCATTCCGCTTTTCTTTGTAGGAACAACGTTGGGATTAATTATCCATAATTTATTTCCAACAGTTGATACAACATTAGCAATTGTAAGTTGTATGGCCGCAATTAATGCATGTGTAACGAGAACTCCGATGAGTACAACCATTATTTTGGGAACTTTAACTGGATTTACATACTTTGTTCCGATACTTTTTGCAAGTTTAACGGGTTATTTTCTGGCTCCAAAAATTCCATTTATTGGCTCGCAGTCTGAAAAATTAACTGAAGAATAAGGCAAATTTGGTAGATATGTTAAAAATCAAGTTCATTGCGCTTTAATTTTTAAGTCAATAAACTTGAACTTCCATGTCTTTTTAGTAAATTTGTCAACCTTTAAAATTTAAAATAAAATAATAAAAATAATATGAATCTTCACGAGTATCAATCAAAAGAGATTTTATCAAAGTACGGAGTTGCTATCCAACGTGGTTTCGTAGCGAACAATGTAGAAGAAGCTGTAGCAGCTGCTGAAAAATTGACTGCTGAATTCGGAGCTCAGGCTTGGGTTGTAAAAGCACAAATTCACGCAGGTGGTCGTGGTAAAGGTGGTGGTGTAAAGTTCTCTCCAAACATGGATAAACTTAAAGAAAACGCTCAAAACATTATCGGAATGCAGTTGGTTACTCCACAAACTTCTGCTGAAGGTAAAAAAGTACACTCTGTTTTGGTTGCAGAAGATGTTTATTATCCTGGAGAATCTGAAACTAAAGAATTTTATGTTTCTATTCTTTTAGACAGAGCTGAAGGTAAAAATACAATCGTATATTCTACTGAAGGTGGTATGGATATTGAGCACGTTGCTGAAGTAACTCCTCATTTGATCCACAAAGAAATCATTGATCCTGCTTTAGGTCTTCAAGGTTTCCAGGCTAGAAAAATTGCTTTCAACTTAGGTCTTGAAGGAAATGCTTTAAAAGAATTCACAAAATTCATTACATCTCTTTACAATGCTTATACAGGAATTGATGCTTCTCTTTTCGAGATCAACCCTGTGTTGAAAACTTCTGATAACAAAATTATCGCTGTAGATGCTAAAGTAACTTTGGATGGTAACGCATTGTTCCGTCACAAAGATCTTGAAGCGTTGAGAGATACAAGAGAAGAAGATCCAATGGATGTTGAAGCTGGTGAAGCTGGTCTTAACTTCGTGAAACTAGACGGTAACGTTGCTTGTATGGTAAACGGAGCTGGTCTTGCAATGGCAACTATGGATATCATTAAATTATCTGGTGGTAGCCCTGCAAACTTCTTGGACGTTGGAGGTACTGCTGATGCTCAGAGAGTACAGACTGCTTTCGGAATTATCTTGAGAGATCCAAACGTAAAAGCAATCTTGATCAACATCTTCGGAGGTATCGTAAGATGTGACAGAGTTGCTCAAGGTGTTGTAGATGCTTACAGAGCGATGGGTAGCCTTCCGGTTCCATTGATCGTAAGATTACAGGGAACTAACGCTGTTGAAGCTAAACAATTAATTGACGAGTCAGGTCTTCCTGTACACTCTGCAATTACTTTAGAAGAAGCTGCAAACAAAGTAAAAGAAGTTTTAGCTTAAGACTAAAATTTTTATATAAAATTAAAACCGTTTCATTTTTGGAACGGTTTTTTCTTTTTAAAAATTAAATAATAATTGATGAAAAATCTATACATTCCAAATCCGTGTTCCGAAAATTGGGAAATGATGTCTCCTCAGGAAAAAGGGAGATTTTGTTCTGTCTGCAGTAAATGTGTGATTGATTTTACACAAAAACAACCAGAAGAAATTAAAAATATTTTTGTTGAAAGAAAAGATGAAAGTATTTGTGGAAGGTTTTATAATCATCAATTAACCAATAATAAAGATAATAAGTTTGAGCAGATTAAAACTCGGTTTTTTAAATATATTCCCTCAAATTTTCAAAATAATAGAATAACATTAACGGTCTTTTCTTTGATTTTATTTTTGACAGGATGTTCGAAACCCAAAGAAGAAGTTTGTGTTACAACGGGTGTTGTCATGGAAGATATAGAAATGGATACTGCTAAAAATAACCATTATGTAATGGGAGAAACTCTAATTCCGGAAGAAAAAGACACAGCGAAAATTCTAAAAAAGTATAATGTTCGTTTAAAGCAAATACACAAAAAATAATTTTTCAAACCTATATAAAAGATAACCGCCTTTCACAAAGCGGTTTTTTTATTAGTCGTGATTTTCGTTCAAAGTCGTTTCTCCGTTCGTAATGCTTATACTCGTTGGAGTTACCAATTGTATATTGTCTGAGTCGAGGCGTTGTTTAATCTTCATAAAGGCTTCACTTTTTAATTGAACCATATTTGCGCCCACCTTCATCAAGAATTTTGCCTGTAAAGTGAAGATACCTTGTTTTAGATCGGTGAAAATAACTTCTGACGTATCTAGTCTGTCAACATTTTCTAAACCTTTTATGACCTCTAAAATACCTTGCTGAACTTTATTAAGATCTTCATCTCCCGGAATTTCAAAATTTAAAATAATTCTTCGCTGAGGTGAAGCTGTAATATTATAAAAAGGAGCATTAAAAATTACCTGATTGGGAATGTAAGCTTTCTTTCCATCGTCAGTGATTAGTTTTGTGGTTAAAAATCCAATTTCCTGTACGGTTCCGGAATGAGCGCCTATTGTGATATAATCTCCGATTTTAAAGGCTTTATCAATCCCGATGAGCATTCCTGAAAATATACTTGAAACAAGATCCTTCAAGGCAACCCCGGCGATAACTCCGGCAACTCCCAAACTTCCGATGAATTTCCAAAGAAAACCACTGAAACCCATAATTTCCAAGGCGATAAAAGTTCCCATGATCATGATCATAAATCTGGAAACTTTAATTAAAGTTACTAAGGAGCCTTCTTTTTTGCTTTTTGGGAATAGTTTATGGAAGACTTTTACACAACCCTGACTTAAATATTTACTTGTAATAAGAAAAAAGGTAAAAACCAAAATCCCTACAATTAATTTCGGGGTAAGCTCTGCAAACCTTAAATACCAATTTTCCAGGACTTTATAAATGACATCGATGTAACTTAAACCATTTTTCTGCATGAAATGAAAATTTTATTAAATAAATATATAAATTTTTAACAAATATTTTGCTAGTATCAAAAAGTCTACTAAATTTGTAGACTAACAAAGCAGAATATTATGTCAATTAAATTAGGAGATACCGCACCCAACTTTCAGGCAGAATCATCTTTAGGAGATGTAGATTTTTACAATTATCTGGGAGATTCTTGGGGGATTTTGTTTTCACATCCTGCAGATTATACACCTGTATGTACAACAGAACTTGGATATACTTCAAAATTACGGTCGGAATTTGAGAAGAGAGGTACCAAAGTAATTGCATTAAGTGTGGATGGAGTAGAAGATCATCAGAACTGGATTAAAGATATTAATGAAACTCAAAATACAGATGTACAGTTTCCTATCATTGCGGATAAAGACAGAAAAGTTTCTGAATTGTATGATTTTATCCATCCCAATGCTTCGTTAACAGCTACGGTTCGTTCTTTATTAATTATTGATCCGGATAAAAAAGTAAGATTAATTATTACTTATCCAGCTTCAACGGGAAGAAATTTTAATGAAATTATTAGAGTATTGGATTCTCTTCAGTTAGTTGATTCACATAAAATTGCAACACCTGTAAATTGGAAAGATGGGGAAGATGTTATTGTTCCACCTTCAATTTCAACAGAAGATGCAAGAAAAATATTTCCGAAAGGCGTTACAGAGATTAAGCCTTATCTGAGATATACACCACAACCAAATACGTGATTTATTTGATTTTTTATAGTTTAGTTTTAATTTGTACGAAAATCGCCTCGAAAAAAATTTCGAGGCGATTTCATTTGTATACTATATGTATATGTGAAGTGATTTCTTATTTTGCGTCGTTAATGATCTGCTTACCTTTTGAAGTTGGTAAGTAAATACTGAAACCTACGTTGAAAGTAATGTTAGAGTTTAATCCCTCACTACCGAATCCTGACTGACCTTGGTATTTTACTAAACCTTCAAGACCGATATTTGGTGTAATGAAGTAAGAATAACCAGGACCAACACCGAAGTCTAAACCAGTTGTAGAGTTACCTCCTTCAACAGATCTACCTCCAACACCTAAGTTACCTTCGAAAAACCAACGACCGTGGTTTAATAAGTTGTCAACACCTTTCTCACCCGGAGATAGGAAATAACGACCTAAAGCACCAACACCGTAAGTGAAGTCTGTCGGGCTTCCGTTTGTTACTTTACTGATACCTAAATTTACATATCCACCAACTGCAACATTATCTTTAATAAAATATGCACCTTTTGGCTGTAATGCAATGCTGTAACCACCACCAGTATTTAATCCAAAGTTACTTGATACAAGGCTACTACCTACCATCCAGTTACCTTCCTGAATTTGAGCATTCATTGTAGTAGTTAATCCTGCTACAGCTAATATTCCTGATAGAATTAGTTTTTTCATAATTTATAATTTTTAATAATTAATGTTTATTATTCTTAAAGTAAGGATTAAACAACAAATGTGCCAGACTGCTCAATGTCAGGTGTTTTTTTGGAACCAGAGCGTGAATTAATGAATTTTACATCATTTTATTTTAACATTTTAATGAATAATTTTATGATTTCATATAAATAAGAGAATAATAGAAACAACAAGTCCTGCAATAGTGAAAATCATTCCTCTTTTGAATGCTTTTGTCTTTGGATTAAACATCCAGAAACTCGATATGACAAAAAAGAACAAGGCTATGCCAAAAAATGTATTTAAGGGAGACAATGTGTCTTTAGATTGCGCTTTATGAAGTTTTGTCATCTTATCTAAAACAAAAGGAAGCTCTTTTTTAGAGTATTTCGCCTCACCTGTAGCAGCATTGTATGTTCCTTGTTTAAATGTTGAAATATCTCCTTCTGTTTTTTCTACTTCGAAGTTTTTCATTTTTAATTCCTTACCTAATTCTTTTTCATTAAGGTTTCTAGCAAATGTTTTCTCGTACTTTTTCTCTTTTTTCAAGAAGTCAGTATCTCTATAAACCAATAAAACACCACTTACCGCATAAACTGCCATAATTCCTGCAAGGAAAAATCCTAAATAACGGTGGGTAATTCTCATAAAACTTCTCGTGTCCTTAATCTTATCCATGTATCAATATCTTTGTTTATTAAATTTCAAAAGTGGAAACTGCAAAAATGCAACTTCCACTTTGAATGATGAAATTATTAATAATATTAAATTATTAAAGTTTATATGTTAATGTGAAATAGTAATTTCTAGGCGTAATAGGGTTTACAGAATAATTTTCATGAACATTGTAATTTACAACATCAAATAAATTACCCACTTTTCCTTGGATTGAGAATTTGCTCCATTCGTAACCTACAGATAAAGCAACTGTTGTGTAATCTTTTAATTCAAAACTTCTGCTTACTCCATTTCTTGAAGCTAAACTGTTTGTACCGGTTTTTGTGTCATTCCATCCTGCGATTCTATCACCGATATAATAAATACCTGCCCCTACTTTTAATCCTTTTACATAGTTGGTAAATTTATAGAAAATTGACGCGTTTGCAGTTGTAGCAGGCGTTCTCACCAATCTTTGTTCTTCAACATATCCGAAAGCTTCCGGTGTGTCAAGATATACAGAATTGTTGTATGAAATACCTCCAATTATGGAAAGGTTTTCAGTAGGATTTCCTGTAATATCAAGCTCTACACCACGGCTACGCATTTTTCCGGCAAAATCTTTAATCAATCCGTTCGGATCCAATTGAAGTCCTGCATCATTTAATGCTACCTGATAATAGTTTCTATATAATATTTGATAAACAGTAAGATTAATTGCTAAAGCGTTGTTCCAAAGGTTTTTCTTAGCTCCGACTTCATATTGATCAATATTTGTTGGAGTTAAAGCTTCATTATTTCTTAATGTACCTGTATTAGCGACAAAAGAGTTTGTGTATGTAGCAAAAACAGATAAATTATCATTTGGAGAATAAACTAATCCAACTTTTGGAGATATTGCCTGGTCTGATGATGCAGTATTGTTTACTAATCCTTTACCTGTCGTTGAATTAAGATCAACAACTCCATTTTTATTAGTTTTGAATTTAGTGTTTATTGTTGGCATGTTTTCAATATATGACCAACGTAATCCTGCTATTACTTTAAACTCTTTGGTAAGGCTGATGTAATCTTGTGCATATATTCCAATTCTTCTGGTATTGATACGGTTCTTTTCTAATGTTGAAGCATCAGGAGTTGTTCCACTTGCCCAGCTTGAAGGATCATCAAGATAAACTGTTCCAAGGCTGTTTCCGTTTGTTCCGTAAAAATAGTTATTCCCGAATGCCAGCTTGTTGCTCGGATTATAATAGGTATAAGAATCTGCAGCACTGTAATCTGCATCTGCTCCAATTAATACTTTGTGATTAATTTTTCCTGTATTAAATTCACCATTAAGGTTTACCTGTGCAGAAGTATAGTTTTGTTCGTTATATGTTTTGTTTAAAGGTCTTTTCCATGAAAGACGATTGGTGGTTTTTTCATATCCCCACTGTACTCTTTCCGTAGAAAAATAATCTTTAGTATAGTTTTGATAAGAAGCTGTACTGTTTAAAGACCATTTTTCATTAAACTGATGATTAAAAGTAACGTTCGTTGAAACCTGTTGAACATTTTGATATTGCCAGTCGGTTCCTAAAAATGCACTTCTTGGAAGTAAATCATTTAATTCATAAGTAAGACCATCCTGTTTTGTAATAGACCCGATCCCAAAATCAGGAGTAATGTCATTTTTAAGATAATCAGCTTCAACAATCAATTGTGATTTTGGACTGATATTAAATAAAAATGAAGGATTAAAATAATATTTTGTAGACTGTACCACATCTCTGAAACTTTCAGCATATTCATAAGCTCCATTCATCCTAAATGCAATATTTTTGGATATTGGGCCGTAGATGTCAATTGTTGGCTTATAAGAATTCCAGCTTCCGGCATTTAATCCTACACTACCTCCAAAGTTAAATTTAGGTTTTTTGGTAACTAAATTAATAATACCTCCGGCAGCCGCATTACCATAAAGCATTGCGTTGGCACCTTTTAAAACTTCGACTCTTTCTAAACCACTTACCTCAGGGAAAACTCCACTGTTAATTCTTGATCCGTTTTTGTAAATATTATCATTACCAAAAATAAAACCACGACCTCCAAAACTGTCTTGTGAACCTCCTCTTGCAGAAGTAAGATAAACACCATTTACGTTTTGAAGAACATCACCCAATTGTTTTGCCTGTTGCTGCTCAATAATATCGTGACTGATGATAGCAATTGGCTGTGGTGTTTCCATTACTGTAAGGTTTGACTTGGTAGATAATGGTCTTGCCTTATTAGGATTTCCGGTTTTATAAAGATTTACGTCTTCAATAGTCTGGATTCTAATGGTATCATTTTCAGGAGTAAACTTCATTTGTGCATTGGCTGTGGCTGCCAATACAATAAAGCCTAAGGTAGTAATTTGTCTTTTCATTTTTACTTAATTTAGAGTGGTTTTAAATAAGGTGCAAATGTAGGTATTCAGATAATGTTATTTAGACTAATTCAAAATAAATGTTGTGATTTTTGTCATGTTTTAGTTGAGTCATGAATTATTTCGATGAATATTGTAGACTATTTATAGGGAATTTAATTATGAATATATTTGTTAAAAATAAAATTATGCAATTGGTAAAAGTTGGACTTTGTGCTTTTGGAATGAGTGGAAAAATTTTTCATGCACCATTTTTAAAAGAACATCCAGGATTTTTTATGTCGGCTGTTGTGGAAAGAAGCAAAGAAGAGTCAAAAGAAAAATATCCTGACGCGACAATCTATAAATCGGTAGAAGAAATGTTGGCTCATGCTGATATTGAATTAGTTGTAGTCAATACTCCGGTTCAGACTCATTTTGAATATGTTAAAATGTCTCTCGAAGCTGGAAAAAATGTAATTGTTGAAAAACCTTTCACCGTAAATGTTGCTGAAGCCGAAGAATTGGTAAAATTAGCCGAAGAAAAAGGATTATTTCTAAGTGTTTATCAAAACAGAAGATTTGACCGCGATTTTCTTCAGGTTCAAAAAATAATGAGTGAAGGAAAATTAGGTGAAATCAAAGAAACTGAAATTCGTTTTGACCGTTTCCGTACAACTGCGAGTGGAAAAGCGCATAAAGAAGATCCTCAGGCAACTGGTTCTGGCTCTCTTCATGACTTAGGATCGCATTTGGTAGATCAGGCAGTACAGTATTTTGGATTTCCGGAAAAACTTTTTGCTGATGTATTTTCAATGAAAGGGGAAGAGTTTGCCAATGATTATTTCGAGATTCTTCTTTATTATAAAAATGACTTAAGAGTAAGATTGAAATCCTCTGTTTTCAGTAAAGAAGCTCATTATGCATATGTGATTCACGGTGAAAAAGGAAGCTTCCTACAAGAAAGAACAGATAATCAGGAAAATGAATTGGTTGCAGGATCAATTCCTGTTTACGGTAAAGACTGGACGATTCCTTTAAAAGAAACTGATGGGATTTTAAATGTTTTAAATGAAAATTCAGAAACAGAAAGAACACTTACTTCAAGCGAACCCGGGAATTACATGAATTATTACCAAAATATCTACGAACACATTGTTTTTGGATATTATTTACCATCGCCGGCAGGAGAAATTATTCAGAATATGAAAATTATCGATGCCGCTTGGGATAGCTCGAAACAGGGTAAAGTAGTTGAATTGTAAGAGAGTTTTTAAGTTGGAGTGTTTTAGAGTTTTAGGGTTGGAGAGTTTAATGTGTTACATTTAAGTTTTAAAAACTTGATGCAAATGACAAAAATCATCAACATTCCCGCTCTAAAACTCTCCAACCCTAAAACCCTCTCACTCTAAAACTCAATTATATCTCCTGAAGCTCCAACCATCTCATTTCATGGTTTTCCAATTTCTCAGAAATTGCTTCTAATTCTGCAGAAAGTTTAGCGATTTTATCATATTCACTTTCATTATTAAGTTGCTCAAGAATCTTTGCGCGTTGCTCTTCCAATTGAGGAATTTCCTTGTCAATAGTTTCCAATTCTCTTTGTTCCTTAAAAGAAAGTTTTCTTTTTGGAGCCTGTGATTGTGGTGTTGGAACTGGAGCAGGAGCAGAAACAGGAGCTTCAATTTTTTTCTCAACAACAACTTTAGGACTTTTTTCTTCTAATTTTAAATTTTCTCTGTATTCTGAGAAGTTTCCGATAAAATCTCTGATTTTTCCTTCTCCTTCAAATGCTAAAATATGGTCAACAATTCTGTCCATAAAATACCTGTCGTGAGAAACAATAATTAAACTTCCTTGGAAATTCAATAGGAAATTTTCCAATACAGTCAATGTTGGAAGATCAAGGTCATTCGTAGGTTCATCAAATATCAAAAAGTTTGGATTCTGATATAAAATATACATCAAGTGCAATCTTCTTTTTTCACCTCCCGAAAGTTTTGAGATTGGCGAATATTGGGTTTGATCGTCAAATAAAAATAACCTCAAAAATTGTGATGCAGAGATCGTTCTTCCGTTGGCTAAAGGAAAGTTTTCAGAAATTTCTTTGATGAAATCAATAACTCTTTCGTCTTCTTTATATTTAAGTCCTTTTTGCGAAAAGTAACCGAATTTGATTGTTTCTCCGGTTTCAATTTCTCCGGAATCTCTAGGTTCAAGTCCTTGGATGATATTTAATAAGGTAGATTTCCCGGCACCATTTTTTCCTACAATTCCTACTTTTTCACCTCTTTGAAACTGATAACTGAAATCTTTTAGTAATAATTTATCACCATAACTTTTAGAAATATCTCTAAGTTCTAAGATTTTATTTCCAAGCCTTTTCATTTCGAAATCAAGCTCCAGAGATTCTTTTCTTGTGTCGGTTTTAGCTATTTTCTCAGTTTCGTAAAAGTCATCCTGTCTGGATTTGGACTTTGTAGTTCTCGCTTTAGGTTGTCTTCTCATCCACTCCAATTCTTTTCTGTAAAGATTGTTGGCTTTGTCGATGGTAGAATTCATATTATCCTCACGAATCATTTTGTTTTCAAGATAAGTTGCATAAGAACCATTGTGGAAATACAGATTTTTATCTTCCATTTCCCAGATAATTCCACAAACAGCATCTAAGAAATACCTGTCGTGAGTTACCAGTATTAAAGTGATTTTAGCTTTACTCAAATAACTTTCCAGCCATTCTACCATTTCCACATCAAGGTGGTTGGTGGGCTCATCCATGATAAGTAAAGTGTGACGGTGCTCAGCTCTGGTTTCAGTCAATAATTTTGCCAATGCAACACGTTTGATCTGACCTCCGGAAAGAGTTCCCATTTTCGCATCCAGCTCTGTGATCTTCAACTGAGACAGGATTTGCGCCATATCATTTTCCAGATCCCAGGCTTTATGAATTTCCATTTCGGCTAAAGCTTTTTCAATGAAATCATAATCTGTGGAAAGTAGCGATTTATGGTAATTTTTCAATGCCTGAATTGGCGCTGAATCAAGCGTCATCATAAATTCGTCGATCGTTAAGTCAGAATCAAAATCAATTTCCTGATCAAACAAAACAACCTGAATATCTTTATTAATAACTACAGTTCCGCTGTCTGCAATTTCTTTGCCCATCAAAATTTTAAGAAGGGTAGACTTTCCGCTCCCATTTTTGGCAACAATGGCAATTTTGTCTCCTTCATTTACATGGAAAGAGATATTTTCGAACAAAACTTTGATGCCATAAGATTTGGTAAGGTTTTCGACAGAAACGTAATTCATTGGAATTTAATGGTTTGATTTAAGAATTCAATTGAGCGGCAAAAATACGAAAATGTAAACACTTAAAACTTATTAATACTATTATATAAAGATCTTTTAAAATAGAAATCGTTTTTCATAATTAGCATAAAAACGTAGGTTGATATTGGTTTTTTAATTGAGTTTATTCTGTTTTGGTTTTAATTATTAGTTAAAATGAATTATAATTTATGTAAAGTGTATTTTATATTAATTTTTAATGTAGATTTGATATACAAATTAAAATACAAAAATATGATGCAAATTAACTTTCTGGCTATTGCGGTAGCCGCATTAGTACCCCTTATTATGGGATTTATCTGGTACCATCCAAAAATTTTCGGAACCGTTTGGATGCAGGAAGTGGGATTAACTGAAGAGAAAATGAAAGGATCAAACATGGGATTTGTCTTTGTTTTCGCATTTATCCTCTCTTTTTTAATTGCTTTTTTCTTACAAATGATCACTATTCATCAATTCGGAGCTTTAGGAATGATTGGTGGAGATGAAACGAACGCAAAACCTTCATTTTTTGCCTTCATGAAAGACTACGGAACAGCTTATCGTTCTTTTGGTCACGGTGCTTTGCATTGTTTTATGGCTGGGGTTTTATTTGTATTTCCACTTACGGCAATCAATGCCATGTTTGAAAGGAAATCTTGGAAATATACCTTCATTAATACAGCATATTGGACAATAACTATCACAATTATGGGCGGAATTGTCTGCGGTTGGTATTCTCCGGAAGGTTTTAATTGGGTTACACAAAAATAAAATTCTAACGATCGAAATTATAAGGCTACATTTGTGGCCTTTTTTATGTTATATAATTCTCTGTGCAGTTGAATACTTTGTTTTTTAAATATAAGTCAAACATCCATGTTCAGGTTAATCTAGTATATTCTAATAGTAGCTTTTATTTTGCTTTTACTTATTGCAAGCATAAACAAAGATAGATTGAAAAATAAATCATTTAATTAAAGAAAAAACAAAGCTCATTCGTTTATGTAAGTAAAACGAAAATAAAAACTATGGATTATCAATTATTTAAAATTTTATTTCCAAAATACACAACGGGTGCCATATAATTTAAAAATATATAATAGTGTTTCGGAACTGCCTTTACAGTGGAAAGCTGTAATTGGAAATCACAACATCATGCTTTCTAAGGAATATTTCCATGTTTTGGAATCGTCTAAACCGGATAACATGCAATGTTATTATGTAGGTTTTTTCATTGATAATGAATTGATTGGCGGTGCTTTATTTCAATATTTAAATTTTAAAAATCATGCCACTTTTCAGAAAAATGAAGTTTGGTGCAATATCAGAAATTTCTTTGGGAGAAAATTCAGCAAAGATGTTATGATCTTGGGAAACAATATGTTGACAGGGCAAAACGGATTTTATTTTGATGCTTCTAAAATTACTTTAGAACAAGTTATTCCGCTTTTGGATAAGGCGGTTCAGAAAATGCAGAAAGAAATCAGAAAAACATCTTTGATTATTTATAAAGATTATCAGTCCAATTTTGTGAAGTATTTTCAAGATAAAAATCATCAATCCTATTTCAGATTCTCTGTTCAACCGAATATGATGTTGAAAATAAAAGAAAGTTGGACTGTTTTTGAAGATTATTTAAATGATTTCTCTAAAAAATACAGAACTCGAGCCCGCTCTGCCAGAAAGAAATTTGATGGAATTGAAAAGTGCGAAATGAATTTTGATGATATAAAAAAACATCAAAAAGAAATGAATGTTCTCTATCAAAATGTGGCAGAAAATGCGCCTTTCAATACCTTTTTTCTTGCTGAAAATCATTTTGAAAGTATGAAGGAAAATTTAAATCAAAATTTTAAAATCTTTGGATATTTTTTAGATCAAAAATTAATCGGATTTTACACTTTAATTCTCAATAACGAAGATATTGATACCTATTTTTTAGGCTATGATAAAGAACTTCAAAAAGAAAAGCAATTGTATCTGAATATGCTTTTAGACATGGTGGAATTTTCAATTAATAACAAGTTTAAAAGAATAATTTTCGGAAGAACAGCCTTGGAAATAAAATCAACTATAGGCGCAGAACCGATTGAAATTTTCGGGTTGATAAAACATAATAATATTCTCATAAATCAGTTCATGGGAAAAATATTTTCATCACTTAACCCAAAAGCTGAATGGATTCAGAGAAGACCTTTTAAATAATAATTATTTCAATTAATTTATTTTTAGCAGAATCATCTGTGTAATTTGTGGTTTAAATATAAAATTAGAATCATATTTGAGTGATTTTTTTTATAAAACATTTAACAAGATAGGTGTTAAATTTAATAACCTGTTGGGAGCTATTAATGAAATAAATGAACATTTTTGTGTCAAACTTTTACCATGAAAAAACTCAATATTTTATTTCTTATATTTTTTACTTTTTACATCAACGCACAGGTTGTTTCCGGAACAGTTTTCTCCAAAGAAGAAAATAAACCGATTCCATATGTAAAGATCGGTGTTGAAAAAGAAAAAATTGGTGTTATTTCAGATGAAAAAGGAAATTTTTCAATCGATCTTTCCGGAATTGATGTAACTCATAAAGTAAGAATAGAAGTTCCAGGCTACGAAAATTATTCAGAATCTGTTCAAAATTTTTCAAAACAAAATTCTCAGAAAGTTTTTCTAAATGAGAAAGTGAAAAATATTCAGGAAGTAAAACTTGTACCTAAGAAGTTAGTTGATAAAAACTGGGGCGTGAATACTAAGACAAAACATGTGATGTACTCAGTAAATCCACAATTTCGAAAAGAAGATTTCTTAGGAGAAACTGCCTTGGAATTTAATGCCAGCAAAAGATCTAAGATTAAAAATATCAACTTAAATATTGCAAGTTATAAATCAGATAAACCTGTTTTAATGCGTTACAGTATTTACAGCGAGAAAAACGGTTTTCCGGATAAGAATATTTTAGAGGAAGAAATTACGGTTCAATTAACAGAAGATATGATAAAAGACGGAGTTTTTTCGTTAGATGTTAATCATTATAATATTTGGGTTCAGGGAAAATTTTTCATTGGAATTCAATTTTTAAAGGAATTTGAAGGTAAAATAAATATCAGTGCGGCATTATTTCGAACAGGCTTTTTAAGAAAATTCTACGGAGATTGGGAGAAGATAACTTTGGCAGCTCCCGCAATAAATATTGATGTAAAAGTTGATAAAAATGGAAAGAATGTAAAAGATGAAACGGTTGCTTCTGATGAAAATCTTACAGACCTTATTCCTGATTTAAGCAAATATAATATGGAAAAAGAAAATTCTATTTACGGTAAAAATTCTTCTGTAGGAAAGGTTTTAAAGCTGAAAAATACAGATCTGTATTATGAAATATATGGTGAAGGTGAGCCTTTGATTTTACTTCATGGTAACAGTGGAAGTATTCAAGAATTTTATCAACAGATTCCCGAACTTTCTAAATATTATAAAGTAATAGCTATCGATACGAGAGGTCAGGGGAAAAGTACAGATTCATCAAAAACCGATTTTACCTATAAAATTTTCGCGGATGATGTAAAAGCTTTGGTTGATGAATTGGGCTTAAAAAAAGTAAATATCGTCGGATGGAGTGATGGCGGAAATACCGGTCTTGAGTTTGCTTTGAAATATCCAGATCATCTGAAAAAACTTGTAACAATCGGAGCTAATGTTTTCCCAGAAGGGGTAGATTCGCGACTTTTAAATAATATGAAAACTCAGCTTCAGGTTTTTCAGGCTGAAAATGATCCTGCCAAATTCAATGAAATACGTTTGCTGAAAATTATGCTGAAAGAACCGAATATCACGAAAAATTCTTTAAATAAAATTCAAAATTCTGTTTTTATAATTGCCGGAGAAAATGATGTAATCAAAAAAGAACATACGGAATTTATAGCGAAACAACTTCCAAATTCTGAGCTTAAAATCTATAAAAATGCGACACATTTTATTCCTTTAGAAAATCCGGAAGAATTGAATGCAGATATTTTAGAATTTCTGAGAAAATAATTTAATCTATCGTCAATCTTTTCAAAGACCACAAGCTGCCATTATAAATATCCAAATCTACCTTGGTATTGATTCCGTGAACGATTCCGCTTTCTGTAAACTGCCAGAAATCCCAATTGCCTTCTGGAGATGGAGTAGGAACATCATTGTAATTGGCCAGCCAAAGCGGATAATCATCAAATTCACCTTTTAAAAAATCTTTATAATAATGATAATAGGTGTAAATAATCGGCTTTTCGCCGTAAGTTTCCTCGATGATTTTACACCAAACTTTTAAATCTTCAATTAATTTTTTGTTGGTTTTTCGCTTCGGAATTTTCTCAATATCCAAAATTGGGGGAAGATCTCCGCTTTCTAATTTTACATTAGCCAAGAAATTATTCGCTTGAATTACAGGATCTTCATCAGCTCTGTAAAAATGATAAGCGCCACGAATTAATTCATTTTTCTTCGCCTGCTGCCAAAATTCTTCAAAATGTTTGTCGGCATTTCGGTTGCCCATTGTAGCTCTCATCACTACAAATTCCAGCGGAATGGTTTTATTTCCGATACTCAGGCTGTCCCATTTTATATCTTCTCGGTTTTGATAATGAGAAATATCAAATCCGTACGTTTTATCAAGATTATTGCTAAGAATTTTTTGAATTCTTAATGTTTCCTTTTCGTTATTATGGAGTTTTTTATGACTGAATTTATTAAAATATAAAGCGTAATAATAGCTTATCGATTGTTTTAAATACAATCCCGTTCCCAATAAAGCAACAAATAAAATGGCCAAGACAATTTTGCGACGGAAAAAATAATTTTTTCGCCTGTTGTCATGAATCTTTTTGGCAGTTTTTTTGGTGTACTTTTTTTGTGTCATAAAGTTTTGCAAAACTAACTTTTTAACGACTAAAATGCTAAATAAAATCAGTAAATTTGTATAATATGGAAACACGCGAAAAGATCATCATTATAGGAGGAGGATTTGCGGGATTACAACTTGCAAAAACGTTGAATAACAAGAATAAAAAGGTAATTGTTCTGGATAGAGTTAATCATCATATGTTTCAGCCGCTCTTCTATCAGGTAGCGTGTGGAAGGATAGAACCTTCCAATATTTCTTTCCCGTTCCGGAAAATTTTTCAGCAGTCAAGGAATACGCAGTTTCGTTTAACGGAAGTTCGGGAAATTGATGCTGCCAATAATAAAGTGATCACCGATGAAGCTGAATTCACCTATGATAAGTTAATCATCGCGACAGGTTGTAAAACTAATTTTTTCGGTAATAAAGATCTTGCGGGAAGAGCTTTCGGAATGAAAAATACTCAGGAAGCAATCGGAATCAGAAATCATGTTTTGATGACCTTCGAAAAGCTAATTATCGAAAAAAGTCGAAGCGACGACGGAAACTGGAATATCGTTATCGTAGGAAGTGGACCGACCGGAGTAGAATTAGCCGGAGCTTTCGCCGAAATGAAGAAAGAAATTCTGCCAAGAGATTATCCTTACATGAATTTTGATAATCTTAAAATCATTTTAATAAGTTCTACAGAAAAACCGCTTGCCGTAATGAGTCCGGAAGCTCAGTCTCAGTCTGAAAAGTATTTGAAAGATCTTGGAGTAACTTTCATGAGCGAAGAATATGTTACTGATTATGATGGTGATAAAGTTCATATGAAAAGCGGAAAAACTATTCCGTCAAACAACGTGATCTGGGCGGCAGGAGTTACCGGAAATGTTGTAGACGGTTTTCCGGAAGATAAATTAAACAGAAACAGATATATTGTAGATCGTTTTAATAAAATAAAAGGATACGATAATATTTATGCAATAGGAGATATTTCCTACATGGAAACTCCAAAATATCCACAAGGGCATCCTCAGGTTGCGAATGTGGCCATTAATCAAGCAAAAAATTTAGGTAAAAATTTCTTGAAGAAAAACTTCGGTGAATGGCAGGAATATGAATACAAGGATCAGGGATCTTTAGCAACCATCGGAAAACACAGGGCAGTTGTAGATTTACCATTTATAAAATTCCAGGGCTTTTTTGCGTGGTATTTTTGGATGTTTTTACATTTAATGTTGATTTTGAGTGTAAGAAATAAACTTGCCGTGTTCTTCAACTGGATGTGGAGCTACTTTAATAAAGATTCATCTTTAAGACTAATTATTTTACCGAATAAGAAAAACGAAACATTACAATGAGAATTGATATCATAAGCGTACTTCCCGAGTTGATGGAAAGTCCTTTTCAGACTTCTATTTTGAAAAGAGCAGTGGATAAAGGGTTGGTAGAAGTACATTTTCACCAATTGAGAAATTGGTCAATTAATAAGCACAGACAGATTGATGACGAGCCTTATGGAGGTGGTGCAGGAATGGTGATGATGATTGAGCCGTTGGATAAGTGTATCTCGGAACTTAAATCTCAGAGAGAATACGATGAAGTTATTTATCTGACGCCAGATGGAGTTACTTTAACTCAAAAAATATCCAATACGCTTTCTATTAAAAACAATCTGATCTTTTTGTGCGGACATTATAAAGGTATAGACCAAAGAGTGAGAGATCTTCATATTACAAAAGAAATTTCAATCGGAGATTATGTTCTTACGGGTGGTGAATTGGCTGCGTGCGTACTTGCGGACTCAATTATCCGTTTGGTTCCCGGAGTTTTGAATGACGAGCAGAGCGCTTTGACAGATAGTTTCCAGGATGATCTTTTGTCTCCGCCAATCTATACAAGACCTGAAAGTTATAAAGGTTTAGATGTTCCTAAAATTTTATTAAGTGGTAATTTTGCTAAGATTGAAGAATGGCGTCACGACGAGGCGATGAGGATTACTAAAGAAAAACGTCCTGATTTACTCTCGAAATAGTTACTTAAATTCGTTAATCAGAAACATTTTTTTCACTTTTAGAATAATTAATTCGAAAAATGGAATAATAATTGCAATAACTGCGATTAAGATTTAAATATGGTTGTATAATCCTATTTATAATAGATTATTATTCTAAATATTTTAAATTTTATATGCTGTTTTAGTTTTGTTTTATATAGTAAAACTTAAAAAAGATTAAAAATTTTAATTATATATTCGTATTCAGTTATTTTTATTATTAAATTATGGTTGTTTTAAGTATGAAATTAATGTAAATATATTGTAAATAAATTAACCATATTTGAAAAAAAATAATAAATTTACATATTGAAACTAAAGTATAAAAAATAAAGAATAGAAATGCGAGGCGATGGAGTTGTTCAGTTTTTACAATGTTGAAAATTTATTTTTACCCGATCCCACACCAATTCATAAATTGGATCCTACAAAATCAGGATTAAGAGGTTGGGACGACAAAAGATACAGGAACAAGCTTTTTAAAATTGCGCATGTATTTCAATTGATGAAGGAGGAAAATTGGGTATTACCATTTATGATAGGTTTGTCTGAGATTTCCGGAAGGAAAGTATTGGAAGATCTTGTAGAATTGGAACCCTTTAATTCAGAATATGGCATCATTCACTACAATTCTATGGATGAGAGAAATGTAGATGTTGCCTTATTATATGATAAAAATAAAGTAGAAGTAATAGAGTCAGAAACCATTACTTTCTTCTTTGAAATTATAGATAAAAACACAGAAAACTACGACACAACAAGAGATGTATTGTATTCTAAAGTGAAATATAAAGGAGAGATTATTAATGTCTTTATCGCGCACCTTCCCTCAAAGCGAGAAAAAGATATTAATAAACCAAAAAGAGCTTTTATATTGAACGAGGTTCGGGGGCGGATCTTGAATATAATAAATGAAAAGGAGCATGTAATCTTGTGTGGTGATTTTAACGAAAACCCAGATGATGAAAATTTAGTAAAAATTCTCTATGACAACGCCAGCGAAAAGGTATTAGAAAATCCTTTCCAGCAGTTGTTTTCCACAAGAAATTATTCTACTTTTCATTATAAATCCGGATTGCTGTTTGATCAGATTATATTATCAAAATCATTATTTGATAATGTAGGTTTATCATTTCAGGAGGCTGAAGTGTTCAACTCTGAGAAAATACGCAGTAGGAACAGGAATTTTGAAGAAAGACCCTTTCGAACTTATGCCGGTACACGGTATTTGGGTGGGTATAGCGATCATTTTCCGGTTTTTGTAAAATTTAGCGATTTATAACACAATGTAAAAACATAAATAATAAAAAAAGTAGAAAAAATGAAAAATTCAACAAACGCAAACTACCATTTAGATTCAATCGACAAAGAGATCATCTATATGTTGATGGATAATGCTAAAACTTCTTTAGCTCACATTTCGAAAAATGTAGGAATTTCAACAACCGCTGTACACCAGAGAATTAAGAAGCTGGAGCATGCAGGAGTTATTGAAAATTCAATCTCTTTTCTGAATCCTAAAAAGATCGGATATAAAGTAATTTCTTATATCGGTGTATTTTTAGATCAGCCAAGTCATTACCCTGAAGTTGTGAAGGCTTTAAAAGAAATCAATGAAGTAGTAGAAGCGCATTACACCACAGGAAATTACACGATTTTCTTGAAAGTTCTTTGTAAGGATAATGATCATTTGATGATGATTCTTAGCAAACTTCAGAAGTTAAAAGGAGTGACAAGAACAGAAACTTTCATATCTTTGGAGCAAGGTATTTACAGACAATTGAAAGTATAACAGATTATGAATATTGCTCAATATTTGGATTCAACATATTTGAAAACTCCTGCGCAATCAGGGATTTCAAACGAAGAAACTTTACAGAAAGACAAAGAACTTGCTCAGGAAGCTATTGATAATGGTATTCTTGCGGTAATGATCCGTCCGGATTATGTATCTGAGATCAAAAAGTATATTCAGGAAAGGAATTCAGATGTTATTGTAGGAACTGTAATAGGTTTTCATGAAGGAACTTATTCCGTTGATGAAAAACTTGCAGAAGCCTCAAAAGCAATACAAGACGGAGCAGACGAATTAGATTTTGTTATTAATTATAATGCTTATCTGAAAGGAGATCTGGAACTGGTAAAAGAAGAATTTGTAAAGTGTACACAACTGTGTATCGAAAATCAGAAGGTTGCAAAATGGATCATTGAGATCGCAGCTTTAACGGATGAACAGATTGCAGATCTTACTAAAAAGATTTCCAATTGGGCAGAAGAAAATTTCTCTGAAAATAATCTTTCGAATATTTTCGTGAAATCTTCAACAGGCTTTTATGAAACTACCGGTGGAAAGCCTAACGGAGCAACATTTGAAGGTGTAAAAATTATGCTTGATAATGCCGGAAAACTTCCTGTAAAAGCAGCAGGAGGTGTAAGAACTCCAGAAGATGCCGAGAAAATGATCAATATGGGAGTGAAAAGAATAGGAACTTCTTCAGCATTGGGATTAATTAAAAATCAGTCTTCTTCAGAAGGATATTAAAATATTTAATTTTAAATAATAAAAGAAAACCATCAAATATTTGATGGTTTTCTTGTTTATACTTGAGCTTGATGTTCTTCGTAAAAGGCTTGAGTTTGTTTAATTACTTCATCCATTTCTTCCAAAGTATATACTTCTAAGAATTTTCTTCTGAAATCTTTAAAATGAGGAATTCCACGGAAATAATTGCTGTAATGCTGTCTCATTTCGATGAGTCCTAATTTTTCACCTTTCCATTCTGCGCTCCATTCTGCATGTTGGCGAACAGCTAATAATCTGTCGAAGATTGTAGGTTCCGGTAAATGTTCTCCGGTTTTAAAGAAATGTTTTATTTCATTAAAAATCCAAGGATAACCAATCGCTGCACGACCAATCATGATTCCGTCGCAGGCATATTTTTGTTTGTATGCTAAAGCTTTTTCGGGAGAATCAATATCACCATTTCCGAAAATTGGAATTTCAATATTCGGGTTTTGTTTGATTCTTGAGATATGTTCCCAGTCAGCTTCACCTTTGTACATTTGACCACGCGTTCTTGCGTGTATTGTTAATGCCTTAATTCCTGTTTCCTGTAAACGTTCTGCAACTTCATCTATATTGATAGAATTACTGTCCCATCCTAAACGTGTTTTCACAGTTACAGGCAGGTGAGTAGAACTTACAACAGCTTTTGTAAGACGTACCATTAAGTCAATATCTTTTAAAACCCCGGCTCCGGCGCCTTTGCAGACTACCTTTTTTACAGGACATCCGAAATTGATATCAACAAGATCAGGGTTTACAGTTTCTACAATTCTTGCAGACATTGCCATTGCTTCTTCATCTCCACCAAAGATCTGAATGCCGACAGGTCTTTCATAATCGAAAATATCTAATTTTTTTCGGCTTTTCATAGCATCACGAATTAACCCTTCAGAAGAAATAAATTCTGAATACATTAAGTCTGCACCATGCATTTTACACAAGCGTCTGTATGGAGGATCACTTACATCTTCCATTGGCGCTAACAAAAGCGGAAATTCCGGCAGTTCTATGTTGCCTATTTTTATCATGATGCAAATTTACGAAATTATAAAACATTTAGAAAAGCACTTTTACTATGTTTAAGTTGGGAATAAAATATATGTTAAAAAATCCTAATTCATTGGTTTTTATTTAGTTTAAAAGTGATTTATTTGTGTTAAATTAATTTATTTTCATTTTTGTATGAATATTTTACATATATTTATAATCCAATTCAAATTACAATACCATGAAAAAAATTCTATTTTTTATTGCTGTAAGTGCTGCTGCGATAAACTTAAATGCACAAGTAAGTTTAGCTGCAACGTCAGGCACAACGACAGGAACATATACTACATTGAAAGACGCGTTTGACGCAATTAATGCAGGAACACATCAGGGAGCAATCAATATTAGTATTACAGCAAGCACCACGGAAACTGCGATGGCAGTTTTAAATGCTAGTGGAGGGACAACAAGTTACACTTCTGTTGCTATAAAACCTGCAACGGGAACTACTCCAACTATTTCAGGAAATTTAGCAAGTTCAACACTTGTAAGAATTCTTGGAAGTAATATTACATTAGATGGAAGTAATACACCCGCAGGAACAACGCGCGATCTTACATTTACCAATACAGCTACAACAGGACCGCAGGTTATTAACTTTATAGCTACCTCTGCGGCAGCTGCAAATACGAATATTGTTGTTAAGAATTTAAATATTGTTAATGGTATCAATACTTCTTCAGCTTTTATCATGTACGATGGAAACACAACACCTACAGGAGGATATTTTAATAATGTTACTCTTCAAAATAACTCCGTAAAAAAATCTTATATAGGAATGTATCTGTTTACAGCAATAGCCGCTGGTAACGGAGCAAATACATTGGTTACAGGCAATGACTTTAGTGCGACCGGAGTAGATGCAAACCGATTGGTAGGAATATATCTGCAAGGGTTAGACGGAGCAACAGTTACCAATAATACGATTGGGAATTTTGAAACCGCAAATGCCGAAATTAAAAGAGGGGTTTGGTTTGCAACAGGAACAGTGAACTCATCAATAACTTCAAATACAATTACGAATCTTGGATACACAGGTACGGCTGCAGGAGGAGCAACAGGAATTACGGTTACATCGGGAAATACAGGGGCGTCAGCATCTGCTAATGTTATCATTAGAAGTAATAATATTAATAATTTTACTTCAAGCGGAACAGGCACTATCTTTACCGGAATTTATGTAGCAGGTACAGCTACGAATGGTGTAATTATCGATAAAAATAAAGTTAGCGCCATCAAAAATACGAATATAAATGGCTACGGCTCTCAAGGGATTTATGTAGCTTCTACAAGTGTGACTGCAAATACTTTGATCTCAAATAATATTGTAAATGGCATTTCAGGATATGGGTACGCTTCAGGTGGTGGAGTAAACGATAACGGGAACGGAATTGTAGTCGGCGCAGGTGGAGGCTACAAAATATATTACAATACTGTTGTGATGGATGTGAGCCAGATTGTAGCAGGAAGGTCTTCTGCATTCAATGCTTTGTCTACTGTTACTGCTGCAGGAGCAATAGATTTAAGAAACAATATTTTTGTAAACAGCCAAACACAGACAGGCGACAGATATACAGTTTATTCAGGTTCTGCGAATACAATTTTCTCTAATATTAATAATAATGATTATTTTTCTTCAGGTACGAATCTTGGATTTATAGGTTCTGCAAGAGCTGCTTTATCAGATATCCAAACAGGTTTCGGAGGAAACGTGAATTCTCTTAATATTCTTCCTGCATTTGTTTCTGCTACAGATTTTCATTTAGCTTCATCGGGTAATTCTACTCTTGATAATAAAGCAACACCGGTTCCGGAAGTTACAGTAGACGCTGACGGTAATGCCAGAAATGCAACGACACCGGATCTTGGAGGTTATGAGTTTACTACAACTGTTTTAGCAGTACAGGATGTTGCTAAGAAGAAACTTAATTATTATCCAAACCCTGTGGTTGATTTTATCTCCATTAATGATGTGAATAAAATCAAAAATGTAGAAGTGTACAATACGGTTGGACAAAGAGTGATTGTTGAGAATGTAAATTCAGATAAAGCATTAATAGATATGAGAAAAGTACCTGCTGGAACTTATATCTTGAAAGTTAATTCTGAAAAAGAATCACAATCAATAAAAGTTATAAAAAGATAAAACCAAATAGAATTAAAATTATGACCCGGCTTTTAGTCGGGTTTTTTGTTTTTTTGAAGTGATTAATAATAAGTTTTAGAAACTCGCTTTCACTTGCATACTTCCGATATGTATGGTTCTGTCTCCGGAATTTCTTCCTTCGTAGTTTAAGTTCAATTGTAAGAAAGAATTGATCGCCTGTTGAATGAAAACACTCCAAACCTGATTCTTTCCTGGTTTTAAACCATCCAACATTTGGTTTCCAACGATACTGAAGTTATTTCCATTAAAATTATTATTAATGAAAGAGAAATTTCCTCTGATGGAAGTTTTCTTACGATCCCACTGTATCGTTCCTGTGATGTCAAATGCTTTCAATAGTTCCTCGCCGTCCATTCTTTGTTTTTGACGGAAAGCAGATGATAATTCAGCCTGAATAGCATCCGTAAATTTATACGTTGCTTTTGGCTTGGTCTCAAAATTATTCAGACGATAATCTCTCGTAGCAAACAACTGCGAAGAGTTTTGGATATCATGAACCGAGTTTTCCCAATCTACCCTAAATTCTTTATTAAACCAATATCCAACATTTAAGAAATGAGAAATCTGCTCTCTTTCTTCATTACTGAAATTGGCATTGATGAGGTTGTCGTTAGATATAAAACGGTAATTACCATTCCAGCCGGATTTTTCTGTTGGACTGAACTGAACCGAGGCTAATATATTTTGATTTTTAAGGATCTGATCGGCATTTTTTTCAAACGGATTTATCACCAAAACCTTATCTTTTTTGTAAAATGAGTTTTGAGAATTTAAGGAAATATTAAAGTTCCAGCGCTTTAAAAATTTATTTTCAGAATTAAAAACAATAGACGGATTTACAAATAAAGCCAACTGAATTTTATTTTTATTGGAAGGAATGTATCGCACAGAATTCGTGTAAACTCTTATATATTGTGCTAAATCCGAATATTCTGCAATTTCAAATTCATCAAGCTGTTGAACGCCATCGCCGTTGTAATCGGTCCATTTATAAATACCTTGCCCGTCTGTAACTTTTAAATATTGGAATTCTCTTTGCGCTTCCTGTCCGTTTCCTAATTCATAAAACGCCTGCAAACGCATACCGTTTCTGAAAAGCTGTTGATTATAAAGAATATTTCCAACCACAAAATCATTGTTTCTTGATGCGTCAATATCCTGATTTTGATAGAAGAATTTTCTGTAATGAATTAAAGCATTTAAAGTCGTTTTTTCAGTTTTGATGATCTGACTTTCCGCCATGAAACCTAAAATATTGTTCATATTTTGAAGTCTGTTGTCACGTACCGAGTCATTATCTCTCATGTAAACTCTGGCCAACAATTTCGTTCTCGTACTGTCACCGATTTTCTTCTGAACAAATAATTCTTTCCAACTGAAACTTGTAACATCCATCAATTGGGTGTCGTTGTATTTTTTCTCATTGTGTTCCATGCTTCCACCGACAGCCCAACTTCCTTTTTGACCCGTAAATTCAGTTGAAACGCCGCCTCTTATGAATTTTGTATCCTGCTGAATAGCATTCGTATTCAAATAAGATAAATTTCCTTTTGTGAAGAATTTTCCTTTGATCCATCCAAAATCCAGATCATTTTTCATTCCTTTATAAGAATCCTGTTCGTCCAGATAGTTGATGCGGTAGTTTAAGGTAGATTTATTATTCCATTTGTTTAAAAAGCTGAAAATAAATCTGTTTTGAGTTCTTCCGCTAAATTCCTGAGCCAAGTTGAAGTCTCTCGAGAATTCAACATCATTAATTCTGTCTAAAATATGGAATTGCTTATCTATATATTGATACTCGAAACTTGGAGTACCTTTCCAGTTATTTTTTGTGAATGTTTTATTCCCGAAAATACGTCCGGCATACCCAATATTCTGATCCGAATCTTTTGATGAGAATAAGTTTAAATCATAATTACTTAATGAAAAATCCGCTCCAATTTTTCCGTCTTTCAGTAAAAATTCTGAATTTACAGAATATACCTGAGATTTTTGTGGTGAAGGCAGTTTTCTAACGGCTCTGTAATCCCCCGCATTTGGTCCTACATATTCGAAAACACGACCGTTATTGGTGGTCTGTGTAATTTTATAATCTCCAAGATTGATCCCGAAATACGTAAACGAAACCTGATAAAGCGTTTCATTAGGATCAGTGGAAAATTCATAGAAACTTCCATTACCGTTTTGTGATAATTTGTATAGAATTTTATTGACATCATATTCGGTAATCACACCTGATGGAGCGTACATTAAATTAGGATCATTTCCTGCGTCGGCTAAGATCTGTTCGTCCTCTTTAGAAAGATTAAGCGCTAGTGGAGCATTTTTGTTATCATTTTCCATGAACCAGCTTAAGCCCACCTTCATTTTTTCTCTCTTATGCTCAAGTTTTCCTGTGAATAAATACCTCGAATAATTTCTATTCGCATAATTATAAGAAATAGTAATGAAATTTTGCTGGAAAATAGGTCTAAAACTGGTAAAAGTTACCTCACCTGTATTATAATTGATGATATAATCTTGGTTTTCACCACGCTTCATTAAAATACCGTCAATAAAAACCTGCTCAGAACCTGAGATCAACGTTATAAACTGTTCACCATTTTTACCTGTCAAGCGATAAGGGCCTTGGTTACCTTCAACCCCTTGAAAACGAACTCTATGGAACTCACTTCGAGCTACACCCATCGATACGTCTACAAAAGTTTTATTGTCCTTTCCAAATTCTGTCTGGAACTGAAGCCCCATGCTTCGTCTTTGATATTTTGCGAAATAGTTTTTAGATTCATTAAGATCAAGATGCCCGGCTCTAAGAATAGATTTATCCTTAATATTAAGCTGCATGTAGATCTTATCAAATTCCTCTAAAGTTTGCGTGTATCCATCAGCCTGAATAGGTAAATTATGATCCGAAATACTGGCTAAAATAGTTACGTCTTTAGAAAGTCTCCCCGAAATTTGCAGATCCATCGAACTTTGTACAGACTGCCCCTGATTGTTACCAAAAGTTATCCCTCTAATAATTGAACCTTTAGAATTTAGTTCTCCTAAGAATCTTTTTTTATCATTTTTAGCAAGTACAGCTTCGTCTACAATAATTCTGTTGCTGGTTCTTACAAAGTCTAACGTATCTTTTGTGAAAATATCCTGTTCAAGTCTTGCGGCGAGAATACTGTCCTTTTTTATACTGTCTTCCGGAATGTTGGGATTCTTCCACGAAAAAACCTGAGCATTTCCCAAGAATAGGCCCATGAAAAACAACGAGAATAATAGGATGAAATTCCGCAAGCTTTTAATAATAATTGGTAAAAATACTTAAAAAATGTTAATGGTAGGCCTTTTGGCATTATTAACAAAAAATTAACCTAATTATTGTATCAAATAGAAAAATCTATGTAATTTTGTCATGTAAATTATTAATAATTAAAAATTTAAGTTATGAAAAAGATCTTTACTATTTTGAGTATTGTAGTTATGTCCGCTGTTGCAAGTGCACAAACAGTATTTAGTGCTACATTTGATGATGTATCAGGAACAGGTGGAAATGATGGAGGATGGAGCGGAAGTGTAGCTGCTTCTGGATTTGCAGACGGATCTACATCTTACACAACGGGAGGAGCTTGGACTGTGGCAAAGGCTTACAAAGGTAATCAATGTCTTAAAATGGGAACAGGTTCTTTAAAAGGAACAATTACTACACCGTCAATCACTTTAACAGGAAACGGTACTTTAAGTTTCAGAGCTGGAGCTTGGAACGGAACAAGTGAAATTACTACTTTAAATGTCTCTGCTACTGGTGCTACATTAAGCCAGCCTACTGTAACTTTAGTTAAGGGTGCATTTTCTACTTATACTGTAAATATTACAGGTGCTACAGGTGCGGTAACTCTTACTTTTGAAGGAAGTGTAGCTGCAAACAATAGATTCTTTATTGATGATATCATTGTAACGACTGGTTCTTTGGCTACTGCGGATTTTGCTAAAGTAAAAGGAAGCTTCGTTAAAAACACTTTCGTTAAAAATGAAGGAATTACTTTCGGATCTCAGGCTAAAGATGTAAAAGTTTACAATATGTTTGGTCAAGTTGTAAAAACTGCTTCTGTAAAAGAAAACGAAACTTTAAACGTTGCTGAATTAGCAAAAGGTAGCTATATCGTTACAGGAACGGTAAATAACCAACCGGTTTCTCAAAAAATCTTGAAAGACTAATCTGAAATTTTTTTTAGATATAAATTTACTGCCATTTCTCTGAAGTGGCAGTTTTTGTTTTTGATAATAATATTTTTTATGATGAAAAGTGAATTATGATGAATATTTTTAATATTTAAGTGATTTATTTTAAATTTAATTCACTTATAATGGTATTATTTTTGCTTTTTATAATTTCATCACACAAAATCGTATTATCATGAAAAAACTTTTTACTATTATCGGATTAGTTTCAACGGTTGCATTAATGAATGCTCAGATTGTTATCAGCGAAATTTACGGCGGCGGCGGAAATTCGGGATCAACATTAAAGAATGACTTTATAGAACTGAAAAATATTGGTTCGGCGACAGCTACTTTAACAGGAGCAACCATTCAATATGCTCCGGCTGTTGGAGCTTTTACTCAATATCATAATTTACCGACTATCACTTTAAGCCCCGGACAGGCTTATCTTATTCAGGAAGCAACTGGCGGTGGCGGAACGGTAGATCTCCCAACTCCGGATTTTATCGCTACAACGGTTATTAATTTTAATGGAAATCCAAACCCATCGGTTGGAATTGGGATAGCCGTTACTTCTGGAAAAGTTGTTTTGGCTAGTAATGCCACGCAGGTTACAGGACCTACCGCTACAAATGTGTTAGATTTTGTAGGATACGGACCTACAGCAGATCAATTTGAAGGACCTGCGCCAGCTCCTTCACCAACCACTACGACTTCTATTACAAGAATCTCGGGTGACACTAACAATAATGTAGTAGATTTTACAATTGCAACGGCTTCTCCGGGAAATTCTTCTGGTGGAACTTTAGCGGTTTCGGATATTTATAATAATTCTAGAAAATTCAATTTCATACAAAATGGATTTGTTAAAGAAAATGAATTGATATTTGGAACTGAAGTGAAAAATGTAAAAATATACAACTCAGTAGGAGCAATTTTAAAATCAACTTCTACGAAAAATATTCTAAGTTTAGATGTTTCTGATTTGCCAAAAGGAAATTATATTGTTACAGGAATAATTAATAACGAACCTGTTTCTCAAAAAATATTAAAAGATTAGTTTTAAATAATTTTTGTACATAAAAAACAGCTGCCACTCGTAGCTGTTTTTATTTTTAATACCATCCTCTTCTCGCGGCATTGATGATTGATCCTAAATTAAGAACCAATGTATATCTAATTCTTCTCGCGTAATCTTTAAATGAAGGCTCGAATCCTAAAGAAGATTGAATAGGGAAGTATACTTCCAGAAAATCCGGAATTACTCTTACTTTTACTCCTGTGTCCCAAATAAACTTCGTGGGTTGATCCTTATTTTTATAAACTCCGGCATCTGCGTATACATGAAATATTTTCCAAACACTTGAATCTACATTTACAGAGGTGACCCACTTATTGACACTTCCGGGAATAAATGATTTGAAACCACCATCAGCCAAAATAAACTGCTGTGATAAAATCCCGCTGCTTGCACTTTGACCTAAAAGATTATAAGAAAAAGAGTAGTCTGAAACTCTGGAAATACCGTAATTGAAGGTATTATTTCTTGTTTCATTTCTCAGGAAATATCCTCCGAATAATCTTACGCTTAATTTTTGTTTTGGAGCAAATTCCCATCTGTAAAAAGCTTCTGCAGTGATTTTGTTGAAATCTTCCATTCCTTGCGTACTTACGCTTAAACTTTTTTCGTGAATCATCTGATTGTCAGAATATCCATAACCCACACTCCAAAGATTGTATTTGTCATAATCACGTTTAGCGATCATTGCCAAACTCAGATCTCTTTCAAAATAGGTATAAGAAAGACCAATTCCTCTGCTTACCGTACTTCTAGGGTTTTTCCTGAAATTGATATTAGAAAAAATAGACGCTTTTCTGTAGGCAAGATCATAATCATAATGAAAATAAGATCCCGAAACTCCAAAGGTTAAACTCCTTAGAATGCTTTCGGCGGGTAGAAAAGAGTAGGAAACAGATCCTGAACCTGTCAGTTTTCCTGTTCCTGTACTATAAGTTGGAGTTACAGAATACAAAAACTTTTGATCAAAAAAAGATTGATTTTTAAAATTAAATCCGATCAAAAATTTGTCATACGTATTATTAAAACGAACCCTCGGACTTACATAAATTTCATTGAATTCAGGATTCGGAATGTCTTTTATCAGTTTTAATTTGATTTTTTTTGTATTTGAAAAGAAGCCTTTTGCATAAAGAAAATTATCTCGGTACTTCGATTCAGGGAAAATAAAATCGTTGTTTAAAGTGATCTTGTAAATATCTAACGCTGGAATAGAAAACATTTTTGTATTTTCATTTTCATCTGTTTCTATCCAGTATTCTTTTTTCTCTTTTGTTTCCTTGGTCTCAGTTTCCAGTTTTACAGGAATTGAGGAAAGAGTATTTTTATAGATATTAATATTTAAAGAATCGTCTTCTTTTTTAAACTTTTTCAGTTTAAAATTAACCCTGTTTTTATGTTCGAGAAAATCAGTTAAATAACCTGTTGTTTTATCTTCCTGAGAAAGCTCTTTTAAAAAATCCTTTGGATTGATTTGTTTATCGGTGTTTTCAGCAATATAATTCTTTAATAAGTTATTGAATTTTTCATATCCCATTTTATCCGCCGAATAATTGAACAGACTTCCTGTTTCAAAACCACTGATCACCATGTCATTAAAATTACTTAAAACAGTAAATTTTTCATCAATTTTCTGGTCAAGATTTTGAGACATGATATATTGATAGGCCAAACCATAACGGTCGATCAACTTAACTTTTGAAGCATGGAAAAGTTTTAAAGGTTTTACGCCGAAGACTTTAGTTTCAGGTAAAGTTCCTAAAAGCTTAGTTTCTGCGTAAAATTTATTTAAATATTGAATTTCAAGATAAGATTTTAAACCATTTTTAAACCAATGATTGTCTTGCTTGTCTGTAATTATACTTTCGTCAAGAATTTTTTTAGCAATGATTCCGAAATAATCCATATCCGTTTTTTCAGCTTCAGTAAAAAGCCTGAATCTGAATTTTAAAAACGTAATGTCATTGTTCCCAAAAAAGTCTTCTTTATCTCTGAACTTGTCTGAAATAAATATTCTTTCAGGAATAGAACCTATTTTTTCTTTAATGAATTGTAATTGTAGCGGTAAATAAAATTCTAAATTCTGTTTTTCTTCCGGCTTTAAATTATATCCAAATTTTACTTCGGTATTAATATCCGAAGTCTTGATTTTTATGGAAGGAAATTCATTTTGAGAAATCAAAAATTCAGGATCAGAATCCAAATATCCTTTAAAAGAATTCATCTGGATCTGCTGAAGATTACTTTCAATAAAGTAATTTATTGGAATGTCAAAATTGACGGTCCAATACGTATTGAAGCTGATAGACTCTTCAATATCATGATAATTTCTCTGAGAAATATTGTCCGGATCAAAATGATCCGGAACAATAAAGAAATATTTTAAAGCTATATTTTTATCAGATGTTCCGTAGCCTGTAAATTTTTTATCAGGCAGCTGCATCTGATATTGTAGTTGTAATTTTACGCTTTCGCCAGGTTTTAAAGTCTTAGCCAAAGGAAGAAAAAGGTTCTCTTCTGAAATATTATCTACAGAAATATTCTGATTGTCAGAACTTTTAATGTTTAAACTTAAAAGTTTTCCTTGTTCTTCAGGTTTTGCGAAGTGCAGATCATTATTTCTGTCTTCCAGTTTTCTGTAAACGAGTGAAGTTCCTCTTTTTCTGTAAGCTGAAACCCAGTTTAAAAGTTTTACTGTATCGAGATCTTTTTCGGAATTATTGTAATAAACGAGTTCCTGATTAATGTTCAGCGTTTTTCTATCCGAAGACAATTTGGCTTCAATATAAATGCTGTCTTTCTGCGCAGAAACCTCTACAACACCCAAAAACAAAACAAGGCAAATACTAATACTTTTTTTCAAAATTCTGATAAAAGACCAAATATAACTTATTTTGAATATAAGTAGGGAAAGAAAAAATTAATTATGAGTTACTTTTTTCTCCAAAGAATTCACATACGCCCTCCAACCTTCATTTTTATATGTGATAGAAGCCTGTTCGGGATTATCAGACTTATAAATTCCTCTTCCTACAATGATAAAATCTGTGTGAAGCGTTTGAAATACATGCTCTGGAGTATTATATTGCTGCCCTTTTCCGTCACCTGAATCTGCCAAATTCACTCCTGGAGTAAATAATAAGATATCCTCAGGAATTGCGTTCTGAGAAACACCTCCAATTACATTTGGATGAGATAAGGCTATTTTAAGAGCTTCTTCTCTGTAGCTATTGGTTGTTAAAGTTCCTTTTGAAGACATTCCGATGATGGCAACAACGCCTACATTTTTGAAGCAGTCTAACGATTCAAAACCTCCGATAACTTGAGATGTCACAAAATCTGCCCAATCTGTAATTTTGAAAATTCCGCTTGTGAACTGTAATTCCTGAGTGTTTCCAATGTCGGCAAATTTTCTGTCTTCCATTAATAAGAACTGATATTTTGTAGCCAAAGCTTTTAATGGAACGATTGTTTTTTCGTAATCGAAATCAGAAATAATATCGATGTGCGTTTTTAATGCAATGATATTTGGACCTACTTTTTCAGCTAATTCCAACAATTCCTGAGTTGTGGTAACGTCTGCAGAAGCAATAAGGTTTGATTGTTTTGCTAAAGCTGTCTCTAATAATTTTTTAGAAACCGAATGCTGAGCATTTTGTAATTTCTGCTCGTAAGAAGATCTTGTCTTTTCTTCAAACTGAATATGATTTCCTTGAAGAAAATCCTGAATTCTTTTTACTTCTTCATCACTAAGATCTCCGGTTTCCTGAAGAATCTCGCAAACTTCTGAAATATTGAAAAGGGTATGAACTCTAAATCCTTTGCTTTCTAAAAGTTGTTTTCCGCCTTGCTCTCTGTCTAGAACGACAACGATATCGGCAACTTTAAGATCTTCTTGCTCGATTTCAGCAATTGTTTCTACTAAAGATTTTCCGGAAGTAATTACATCTTCTACCAAAAGACAGTTTTGTCCTTTCTGGTAAATTCCTTCGATCATTTTTTTAGTACCGTAATCTTTTGCTTCTTTTCTTTTGATAATCAACGGAATGTAGCTTTCCAAAGACATGGCTGTTGCCATCGGAAGTGCAGCGTAAGGAACTCCACAGATCAAATCAAAATTATCTAAAGGAAGCATTTCCAATAAATAGTTAGCAAGATTTTTTAAAATTTTAGGATCTGAGGCTAAAGGTCTTAAGTCTACATAAAACGGACTTTCAATACCACTTTTCAAAGTGAATCTTCCGAATTTAATGATACCTAGCTTGTAGCATTCCAAAAAGAATTCTTTTTTACTTTCCATTATTTTTTATTAGATGTTGCAAATTTAATGATTTGAAAGGGAACTTTAAAATGTGAAAGGTCAATTGTCAATTTTAGTTATTAATAGTCAATTTTGCTTTGCAAGTGAAAGGTCAATTGTCAGTGGTTGACTGCTATTTGCTACGTGTAAATTATTAAAATTGACAATTCACATTGAAAATATTTCACAAAAAAACCATTCTTTATGAATGGTTTTTATATTATTTTATTAATTGTGCGTCAATTACTTTAGTCTGACCCGAGCTGTATTCTTTTTCGGCTTCCCAAAGTAGAAACTTATCTACTTCTTTTACCAATTTAGGAATCGTTAATGATAAAACTGCTAAGTCGTCCAAAACTCCTAAAACAGGTATGGCAACTTCAGGCAGTAAATCTATAGGTGAGATCACATATACAAGACCTAATAAAGGTAGAATAATGTCAATGGAATTTACAGGATAAGCTCCTTTTCTCCACATTTTTATCATTCTGAATATATCAGGAATCTTTTTAACAAAACCTTTGTGGTTGATAGCTTCTTTTGCCAGATTTAATTTTGAATACTTCATTTTGTGTTTGTTTTTAAATAATTTCTCAACTATACAAATTTCGCAAATTCCGTACCAATTCAATAAAAATTTTAGTTAAATATTACTTAATAATATTATCAATGAATTGATGGGTAGATTCTGTGTTCCAGTCTCTTGAAGCATCTTCTTTTATCAGGATTCTTCCGCTTTTATCTAAAAGAAATGTGGTAGGAAATACTTTCGGCAATAGCTTTTCTGAGATTGGACTTTGAGCAATATAAACAGGAACGTTGTATTTGTTTTCTTCTAAAAACTTTCTCACAGCCGGCTCCTGGTCGTTCATTGCAATTAAAACAAAATCTACATTTCCTTTTCTTGTGTCATATAATTTTTGAATTGAAGGCCATTCTTTTCTACAAGGCGGGCACCAAGTTCCCCAAAAATTTAAGAAAATAGGTTTATCCTTAAAATTTTTAAGATTCGTACTTGGAACGTTGATTCCTTTTAATTCAATATCATAATCTTCTTCGCTGATGTGTACCGCACTTTCAATCGTTGCAATCGGGAAAAACATATCCTTAAGAGAGTTTTTTACTCCCGGAACAAAAGCGATCACACCGATAATTGCTATTAAGACTATATAAATTATATTTTTTTTCATTTTTACTTTTTAATAAAAATTGTAAATCTTAAACTTAGGAATTTAAATATTATATTTGTCATTCCGGAGGAATCTTAACAAAGTATTCAACAATAAATTTTTAACAAACTCAGCTTAGATTCCTACGGAATGACAAACTGGGCGCATTTTATTAGTAATTAAATTTTAATAATTAAAGCAATTCTAAAATCTCCTGAACAGCATCTTTACCTCTGTTTTTAGCATAGTACAATTGAAGATCATTATAAAATTGATCTTTTGTATATGCTTCCGGATCGGCTTTGTATTTCATTAATAATTCCTTTCCGAATTTCGGTCTTGGTCCCCAAGAATTTTTTACGTTAAAATCTTTATCCAATATAATAACTTTCGGAATAGATTCTGTTCCGTTGGTTTGAAATTGGCTGATCAGACTTTTATCGCTGTCTCTTAAAAATATTCTTACTTCGTTGTGACCTTCGAAAAATTTAACCAAAGCCGGAACGGTTGCACTTGCATCGCCGCACCAAGTTTCAGAAATAATTAGAATTTTTCCGTCGAAATTTTTAGATTCTAATTCTTTTAATTGTTCTTCATTCGGAGTGTACTTTTTTAAAGTTCTTTCCATTCTTTGAAGTCCCAATTCGTAATATTGTTTATAATCTTTGTCTTGTGGAGTGGTAGGATTTGCTAATCTTTCTTTTCCTGTATTTACATACTCTTCAAAAGAAATTCCTTTATCCCAGTAATTTTTCATACTATTAATTGATATTAAAAGTTATTGATATTTCTTGTTTTGTTGATCAAAAATAAGTCTGCCAATACAAAAGCGGCTAAACTTTCTACGACAGGAACAGCTCTTGGAACCACACAAGGATCATGTCTTCCTTTTCCTTCCACAATAGCCGGATTTCCATATTTGTCAACGCTTTCCTGAGGTCTTAAAATTGTAGCCACAGGTTTGAAAGCGACACGGAAATAAATATCCATTCCATTAGAAATTCCTCCTTGGATTCCTCCTGATAGATTAGATTTTGTCGTAAAATCTGTGTTGAAACCGTCGTTGTGCTCACTTCCTGTCATTTTAGCTCCGCAAAATCCGCTGCCGTATTCAAAACCTTTGCAGGCGTTAATATTTAACATTGCTTTTGCTAATTCTGCTTGAAGTTTAGAGAAAATAGGCTCTCCAATTCCTACAGGAACGTTTTTAATTACACAAGTAATCGTTCCACCAATTGTATTTCCTTCTTTTTTGATCTCTTTGATTCTTGAAATCATTTTTTCTGCAGTTTCTGCATCAGGGCAACGAACTTCATTGCTTTCAGTTTTAGAAAAATCTAAAGCCTGATACGGTTTTTCACAGAAAATATCGCCCACAGAAGAAACGTAAGCATTGATCTCGATATCTGATAAAAGTTGTTTTGCAAGCGCACCCGCAACAACCCAGTTGATTGTTTCTCTCGCTGAAGATTTTCCACCGCCACGATAATCTCTGATTCCATATTTTTGATCGTACGTGAAATCTGCATGACTCGGACGATAAGAATTAGCGATGTGATCATAATCTTTTGATTTCTGATTTTCGTTTTCGATGATAAAACCAATTGGAGTTCCGGTTGTTTTTCCTTCAAACATTCCTGAAAGAAATTTTACAGTGTCACTTTCTTTTCGTTGTGTAACAATGGCTGATTGACCTGGTTTTCTGCGATCTAATTCATACTGAACTTTATCAAGATCGATTTCCAAACCTGCCGGAAAATTATTGATGATTCCACCATAAGCCACACCGTGACTTTCTCCAAATGTTGTAAGACTGAGAAGATTACCTAAAGTATTGAACATGATACAAAATTACCGATTTTTCTCCACATAATAAAGTTTCCGGATTGGTTCTATTTATTGGTGTTTTCGATAGTATTGATAACGTTTTGGGCTTCTTTTTTCTCTTTTGGACTCATTTTTTTCCAGATAAATCCTTTTTTGATATTATTTTCATCAATAAGTTGCGGGAAAATTTCTGCTTTTACATCATCAGAAATATAACTTGTTGAAATTGCAGGAAGCTGAGTGTCAAAACTAAAAGAATATTTTTTTGATATATTAAACTTCAAATTTCCGACTTTTTGAGTACTAAAATTATTATAAATATAACTCGAAGGTTTGTATAATTGTTCTTTTTCAAACGTCCCCATGAATTTACTTAATCTGAAACTAGGTATATATTTTTGAATAAGATTCGGGAAAGATAAAAATCCGATGAAAAATATACTTAATGATGTAAAAACAAAAAATGCTTTCTTTTTAGTGAAATAATTAATGAACATAACAAAAAATATCACGAAAAAAACATCAATAAAGAATCTGTATTGTGCCGAAAATAGAAGAACTAAAACAGTTTTTATGATTAATGAAACACAAATTAATGTAATAATTTTATTTTTTTTAATAATTGTAAAACCTATAAAGACTAATAAGCTTACAATAAAAAAAATGTTAATTTTTGATTTAATTCCATTTAAGAAAAGCCAGTTTTTAATGTAATCTATTGTAGAAAATTGCTGAATTTCCTGATAAGAATATTGCATGTCATACGTCTTCAAAATAGCATATTGTGAGGAGATTTTTAAAACTTCTGGATTAGGTTTCCAGTTAACTCCCAAATCACCAATAGAAACCGGGAAAATTAGATAACCGAAAGTCCAGATGTTTTTAATGAAGAATAAAATAAGAATTGAACTTCCTAAAATTAAACTTTTAAAATTTGATTTAACAATGAAAATAGAGTAGAGGAAAGTTAAAATCGGAAGCCAGATCATTGTTGGTTTTATAGCAAAAACAAAAACTGAAAATGCTATTAATAATGATGTTTTTTTATTTCCCGAAAGAATTTCTTTTAAAATTATCAATGAAAAAATAATGACAGGCAAATCCGGGCTTGGGGATTGTGAAAATAATAGTAGAATTGGAATGAAACAGAGTTGAATCCAGCTTTTATTTTCAATAATATAAATTGCGTAAACAATCAATAAAATGGCATTAATTCTAAAAAATGGATCAGAAAAATTAGAAAATCCGGCCTGAAAAATATGCCAGATCGACATTTGTCCTAAAGTGAGATCCAGATTTGAAATTCCTTTTACTAATCCGTATTCTGTGAGCCATTTTATGGTCGGAACATAGTATCCGAAATGGTCTAATATATAAGGATAATAGGAACTAGCTAATAGGATGATAATTGAAATGAGTGCAATTGAAATTATATCTATTTTTGAAAAATCATAAAATTTTTGATATAATTTATCCTTTAAAAAATAGATAAGTCCAATGAGAATAGTAATAGTTTCTACATAAATATTTAAAGGAATAAAAAATGCAAGAATCATCCATAGTAAACTGATTCCCAGTATTCCGGAAAAAACTTTTGAGGAAATTCCTTCAAACAAAGAACCTGAAAAATTTTCCACAATTTTCCCGAAACCCAGCAAGGTTGGAATTATGAGAATTGTAGAAAGTAAAATTAAGATCATAAAAAAAGATTGCCTAAAAATAAGCAATCTTTTAAATTTATTGTGAAAATATTAATTATTTTGGTTGAACTCTACCGTCTTTTCTGTCACCGGCTCTACCGATCGTATATCCCGTTGCACCACCAACTACACCGCCAATCACGGCACCAAGACCTCTGTTTTTCTTAGCAATGATCGCACCTGCAGCGGCACCACCTACAGTACCGATGATGGTACCTTTTGCAGCTTTACTCATTCCTTTTTTCTTGGTTGCAGTTGTTCCTGTAGAACTGTTTCCGTTATCTGCATATGTTCCATTATTAGAGCTAGAACTTGATTCTCTGTCTCTGTAAATGGTTTTTGTTTCTCTTATCACTTGTGGTCTTGAATTATTAACTGTCGCAGTTTTAGCTTTTTGAACTTCAACTATACTATCAGCTTTTTTTTGAGCTTCATAAGCCATTTTTTCTTTTTCAATGGCTAATTTTTGTTTCTCTATATCCAACTGTTTTACCTGGAATTCGATTTTTTGTTGTTCAAGAGATTTTTCAGCTACTTGATCGTCTTTCTTACAGGCTGTCAATAAAAAAACTGACAAAAGCCCTGTTAATACTATATTTTTCATAACTCAAATTTTAATAAGGTTGTTTTAGTCGAATTGACTTTAACTGTGAGAATATTTTCAATTATGAAGCCAACCTTAAGTTAACTAATGTTAAATTTTCTAAAAATGTATTAAAATGTTATTTTGTTGATCGCAAAACAGGATTGGTGTTTCTTTAATTTTAAATTAATTTATTTTATAAGCACATTTTTCTAAGTAATTCTAAACGCTGAATTTATCTGTAATAATTTAATATAAACTAATGTTAACTGTTGATTTTCATTGAATTAATATAAAATTTATATTTTTGAATTACCAAATTATATTATATGAAAAATTCAATAGTTAAAATTTTAGCTTTTGCAGGATTAGCAATAATCTCTACAGGCTGTTCATCAAACGATGATTTTATGGCTGATTCTCAGACGAATTTGAATAATAAAACTTCAAAAGAAGCCTCGAAAACAAAGACTTATCATGTTCGTTACGGATTACTTTCCAGTACAGGAACTAAAATTCTTACCGGAAATTATGATGTGGGAAGTTTTATTGCAACAGATAATAACACAGGAGAGTCTTATGATACGTATGCAAGTGGTGGGTTTCAGTCTCTGCCGAAATATTATGACGGACTTCCTGCTGGAACTTACACCTTTACGGCGATGCAGGGACAAGGTGGTTGGGTTGGTTATGGCTCAGTTATAGGAGTAGTTTCCGATGCTCAAGTAGATGCTGATGGATATGTTACAGTTTATATTCCTATTGCATGGGAAGAATAATAAAAATTAGTTTATATTTGCAATGGTAAAATCTTAGTTTAGAAATATTATTTATAAAAAGTTATCTATAAGTAATTTTTATTCACTTGATTTAGAAATAAACAGTAAATTTAAGATTTTAAACTAAGCTCTTATTATAAAAGGATTGTAACTGTTTTTGTGTTTAAAAAACATACAATTAAAAAGATATTAATAAAGTAATGCGAATTGCTTTTTACGATATTCTATTCGGGTTTTCATTTCCGGATAGATTTTTTTCATCATTTGTGTTTTTACGGTCTCCCGCAAGGGAGACCTTTTTTGATGAATATTAATAATAGAATTATAGAAATAAGGAATAAATAATACGGTTAATATTTATTTTGGGAACAAATATTTTCATCGGTTTTTAGAATCTACATAAATGCGATATTAAATTTGTTTCTTATTCTGAATAATGGCGCCGTCTGGTATTCTAAAAGTTTATAGATCTCATCTGCATTTGTAAATTGGTTCGGAATGCTTTTGCCGTTAATTCTTTTAATTCCTCTTCGTTTCATAGCATCATGAATTACTTTCGCAAATGAGTCTTTAGCACTTTCTTTAGAATTGTGCTGAGAAATTCCATCTGCATGAAGTCTGTATTTGTATAGATCTTCATTGATAAATACGACATCTCCTAATTCAAGGATTTTAAGATATAAATCCTGATCTACCGCACTTTTTAAATGTTGATTGATTCCCTGAGTTTTAAGATAAGTTTCTCTTTTAAAAGTAAAGAAATGAGCAAATTGAATAGGACAGTTAAAAAAGTACATGTCATTAAAAATTCTTTTTGTAGCACTGAAAGTTTTCTGTGGATTAAGATTTTCATCACACAACATCATTTTGGAGTAGGTAGCAACAGTTTTATTATTGAATAAATATTCTTCAGCCGATTCTTCTAAAGCATTAGGGTAAAGTGCATCGTCGGGATCTAAGTAAGCACAAATTTCTCCTGTTGCATGCTTCATACACTCTCTTTTTGTGAAACCGCAACCTTTGTTTGACGAGTTTTGAAAAAACTTAAAGCGTTCATCATCCTGTATGATAGTCTTGATTGTTTCTACAGACTCATCAGTAGAAACGTCATCAACAATTATAACCTCCCAATTTGTATAAGTCTGATTAATAATTGAATTATAGCACTCTAAAAAGTATTTTCCGTTGTTATAATTTGCAATAAGAATCGATATTTTATTCATATTTAAGTGAATTATAATTTATATCCAAATTTATTAATTAAAAATAAAATAAATTATGATTTAAATCAATGTGTGTTTGTTAATAATTATATATTTTATAGTTATTAATACTTATAAAGTGTATTTTAATTATTATGGACATAAATAGTTTAATTGTATTGACTTATGAAGTAATTGCTGTAAATGATGTGTGATTGATAATTTATTATTATTTCTTTTAATAAATGTGATTTATAGAATTGAAAGATGATGTGAAAAATTAAGATTTAAATTTTATTTAAGATTTCAAAAAATAAAATTAGTACTAATTTTAGGAGTCTTAGCTACTGCAATTCTACTACATAAAGTTAGGTGTTCATTTTCAATTATTTATTTTGTATTTGCAGTAGTAATGCATTGTGATTTGTTGTTACAGTGTATTTCTAAAGTTGAATTAATACATGAAATTAAAATAATAGTTATTTATGCTATTATGAGTATGCCCATAAGAAAATGAATTTTCACTTTTTAACTTTGTTAGAGAATTAAATGGATTAATATCTTTCGATATAATTTTATTTCATCATTTGTGTTTTTTTAACCTCCTTCCCAGGAGGTTTTTTTGTTGAATGAAAGGATGTGAGAAAGTATTATTTAGGATAAAAACAGCCCCTTAATTGGGGCTTTGCTTTTGTATGTAAGGGTTGAAATATCCATTCCTATGGGATGTTAGTTTCTTGATTGAATTGTTTATGCTGTCAATAGTTATTTGTTCCAATTCATAACTAATAGGCTTATTATTTTTCAATAGCTTACCTGAAATAAATTCAGACATAATATCCTGAGAAACATTATTGTAAATGGTTGCACTTGTGACAAACTGTATCTTAGCCTTTCGATCTGAATCAGCATTAATGTCTACATTTGTTTCAGATATATTTTCATGCATAGAAGGTGGAATTGTTGTTTTGTAAATAATCACAGCTTCGTATTTGTCTCCGCAAGAGTAAATCAACGCTAGTGTAGATACTATTATTAATTTTTTCATTTCTTTAAATTTACCTAAAGAAAATTAATTTTTAAATATAAAAATTACGGTAAACCGTAAGCTCTATTTGATAATGGTTAATTCTTTTCCTTTAATTGCAAAGAAAAGGTTTTATAATTGATGTATTGATTTTACTTCAACTGAATCAAGATTGCTAAAATATAACATTCCGAAAAAGTTATCATTTTTATCCAATATTTAGAATATCAAGCTCGTAAGTATTAGGGTATATATTCGCTTTTTGGCATAAGTGTAAATCTAAATTATAAAAGATGCCGTTTGGTGAGCTTTAGACCAGAAATATCCCCACCCTTAAAATCAATGAAAAGAAAATATGATTTGTGGTTGGCAAAAATATTAACACACTTTAAAAACAAAAAACCTCCAATCAATTGATTAGAGGTTTTTGAGGTACCTAGCGGATTCGAACCGCTGTAGATGGTGTTGCAGACCACTGCCTAGCCGCTCGGCCAAAGTACCATGATTTACCATTTTTGAGGTGTGCAAATATAACAAAATATATTACGCTACAAAAGTTTTTTAAAAATTTTCTTTTGCACCAAGGCTGTTTATATCGTCTTTTGCCTGTTTTTCAGCAACATAATTTTTAATATTAATTACTCGCGTATCACTCCAGTTATCATGCCATCCATTTCCTCCTCCTAAAAAAGAGAGCGCATCAAACGGAACCAGCCTTGAAATATTTCGAATAAAGCACTCTTGAAGCGTAGGTGTTGTTCCTTCTGTTGTTAAAACCCTGGTTCCTGTGATATATTTCCCCACCGTTCTTCCTTTAGTAAAATACTCCATTACAAATAGATATATAAAATAGAATAATGATGTTACTACAATATCTTCAACTCTGCTTAATTGTGAAAGTTTATCAGTAATATTAATAAAAAACTCAATATTTAATAATTGATACATCAATACGGAAAAGGTTCCGAAAAGGAAGAATAAAATATAAACGACAATTCTGTCTATAATCAAATTAGCAAATCTGACACCTTTAGAAGCTCTGTTGTCTTCAATAATTCTTAAAATTTTTCTCATGGTTTAGTTATAGTTTTAAATTTAGTTTTTTTAATTTACATTCCGTTGACGATTAATTTTAAAGTAGCATTAATGTCAATAACGGCGGTGATTCCTGTTGGATTTAAAAGAATATTGGTTGGTTTTAGGCTGAATACCTTTCCTCTCATATTCAATCCTTTATAATATTCTTTATTAAAGGCTTCTTCAATGCTTTTTCTTGAACTTTCTTCGATCTCCTGAGTCGGAATTCCATATTCTTCCTCAATCATTTTAACAATTTTCCCTTGGAATAAAACGGAAGCTGTTTTTTGAAGAATATTCATGGTTTTCAGTTTAAACTTGGTATTAGACAAAACAATTTTTCTTTTCGTTTCGTCATACACCGGAATTCCGGAAATGATGGCTTTTCCTTTTATATAGCCGTCCGTTTGAGCTTCGATCATGATTTTATTATCCAGTCCGTATACCCTGATATCTGTGATTTTTACTTTTGAACCCTTTAAATCAAACTCTTTATTCAAAAAAGTTTTTCGTGCAATATTGGATGCTTCTGTAAAAGGAATATTTGCAGTCGTCTGAAGTGAAAATTTATCTGCAAGAACAGGAATTGAGTTAAAATTACTCGCCGTTTTTATAGGTTGGGAAGATTCTGGTTTGCTTCCTGTAAAAGTTTCAGAATACACATCAATTCCAATATTGGTATCGATCTGATTTCCGTAAAATTTTAATGGAGTAATATTAATATTGATTGGGGTCACTTTCAGCCAAGTATTATATTCTTCAGAAATATTGAAAGGTTGTGTAAAAACATTCCATGCCATCATCGCATATTGTTGAAAATTCAATTGCGTAGCCATCTGTTGGTCAAGGGTTTTACAGAATTTTTCCTGCTGTTCTTTTAAGCTTTTTTCAACTAAAGAAGTGATTGGGATTTTAATTTTTCCATAATCCAAAACAGGTTTTGTAACCCATTTAAAACCATTAGGTTGCGTATTGGTCACAATAGTCCAGTTATTTTTAAAACTTAAAGACGTGTTGAACGACATCACCGTTTCAAAAGTGGTGTTCTGATACGTGTAAACTCCCAAAGTTCCGATGCCTTTTTCTGCCCAGATTTTCAATGGAACTTCAATCAGTAAATTTTGATTGGTTCCTCCAACTACACGGATGGCACGGGTTTTCCAGACTTTTACCTTGAATTGATCATTGTTGTTGTCGGTGTAAGAATCATCCTGATAGATCAAATCTTTCACAGAAGCGTTGATCATATTATTGATTTCCGAAAGCGGAATAGTCACCGGCATCGTAATACTGGATTTTATTTTTGGAAAATTATACACCGCCAATTGATTATCAACATTAGTCTGCCCAAAAATATTGATACACGTTAATAGAAATAATATTTTAATGAATTTCAATTTCTTATGTTTTTTAGAATACGAAAATAAGGATATTTTAATTTTCAGGTTTAAAACTTTTTTCCAGTTCAATACTTGCGCCTTTCATCTCGCCTTTCATTGGGGGAGCTGTTTTGGTAATTTTTAATTTAATGTAAGAAATCTGAGAAAATTTTTCATGAATTTTTGAAATAATTCTTCCTGCAACATGCTCCAATAATTTTGATTTAATTTTCATTTCACCATGAACGATTGCGTTGATATCAGCATAACTGATAGTGTCGCTCAAATCATCCGATTCTGAAGCTTTCCATAAATCTGTGTGAAGTTCCAAATTCAATATATAGTAAGTTCCGATGATATTTTCTTCCGGCAGAACTCCGTGATAGGCATATATTTTTACATCTTCGAGATAGATTTTGCTCATTGCTTTTAATTTTTATCAAGCAAAATTCGTTTTAATTCTTCAAAATCTGCGTTAATTTCTACAGTTTTTTTCTCTTTCTTCATTAATTCAGCCAATGATTCAGGGACTTCAATTTTAATGTTAGTTGCTTTTTCTACCGCATCAGGAAACTTTACGGGATGAGCCGTACCTAGAATAAAGCCTTTTTTATCAGGATTTTCTTCTAAATATTTTTCTAACGAAGCAAAAGCAACCGCACTGTGTGGTTCCAAAGTATATCCGTAATTTTTGTAAACTTTTGAAATCGTTTTTAACGTTTCATCATCATTAATTGAATAACCTGAAATTGTGTTTTTAAGATCATTAAATTGATTATGAAAAAGTTCTAAAATTCGTGTAAAATTACTTGGATTTCCAACATCCATAGCATTTGACAAAGTTGCAACTGTATCTTTATATTCTAATTTTTGAATTTTTAAATAATTCGGGACAACATCATTTTCATTACAAGCTGCAATAAAATGTTCCACGGGCAGTCCTCTGAAATGAGCTAGAATTCCTGCGCAAATATTCCCGAAATTCCCACTTGGAACACAGATTACAGGATTTTCATGATTAAATTTTTGCCATTGTTTTAAAGCTAAAAGATAATAAATCTGCTGTGGAAGCCATCTCGCCACATTGATGGAATTAGCGGAGGTTAAAAATAAATTTGAGTTGATTTCTTCATCCGAAAATGCCTGCTTCACCATATTCTGACAATCGTCAAAAGTTCCATTGACCTCAATTGCCGAAATATTTTCACCCAATGCCGTCAATTGCTTTTCCTGAACCGGACTTACTCTGTTTTTTGGATATAAAATCACTACATTCACTCCCCGAGTTTTGTAAAAACCGTGAGCAACCGCACCTCCTGTATCTCCTGAAGTTGCCACCAAAACGGTAACTTTCTTATCTTCATCCTTTAAAAAATAGGAGAGACATTGACTCATAAATCGAGCGCCAATATCTTTAAATGCCAACGTCGGACCATGAAAAAGTTCTAACACAGAAATTCTATCATTAATTTTTTTCAACGGAATTTCAAAATTGATTGTTTCTGCAACTATTTCTTTTAATAATGACTCAGGGATTTCATCACCAACGAAATCTTTCATGCATATGAACGCAATTTCTTCATCTGAAAACTGATTTAAATTTTCAATAAAATCTTTTTCAAACTGAGGAATATTTTCAGGGAAAAACAAGCCTTTTTCATTTCCCTGACCTTTAATGGTGGCAGTTTTAAAATTAACCTGTTCTTTTTTATCTTTTAAATTATAGTAGATCATTGTCTTGATTTTAATTGAATTAATTCTAATCTTCATTAATGATTTCAATTCCCGCAGGATTGATTTTTGAAACATACACGAAACTTTCTATATTAATTTCATCATAAATCGATTTCATCATTTCAGCAATTTTCTCTGCAGTTTCTTCCTTTTCTGTCAACATAAAAATTGAGGGACCAGAACCTGAAATTCCCCCACCTAAAGCTCCAAGCTGTAAACTTTTTGCTTTAACTTCATCAAATTTCGGAATCAAAATACTTCGAACAGGCTCAATAATAACATCGTTGAGACTTCTTCCGATCAAAGCATGATCATTTTTTTCAATTCCGGCTACCAATCCTGCGATATTTCCCCATTGTTGTACAGCGTCTTTAAGTAAAATATTTTTCTTTAAAATTTGTCTTGCATCTGATGTTTTCACTTCAACTTGTGGATGTACCGCTGCAACAAATAAGTTTGGACAGTTTAGCGGAATAATATCAATTGGATCAGTTGATTTTACTAATGTTATTCCGCCCAAAAGGCAAGGTGCAATATTGTCTGCATGCCTTACACCGGAAGCTAATTCTTCTCCAAACATGGCAAAATGGATCATTTGATTTTGAGAAAAAATATTTCCTAATAAAGTATTAGCTCCAAAGGCGGCTCCGGCGGCACTAGCCGCGCTGGAGCCAAGCCCGCTTCCCGGTTTTATATTTTTATGAATAGTCACCTCAAAACCATTTTTAAGCTTCAAATGTTCCTGAATTTTTAACAGAACAACTCCAGCAACATTTTCTTCCGCTTTTTCAGGAAGTCCAAAATTATCTGTGTGTTTTATAATGATGTCGGGAGTTTCCAGTAATTTAAACTCCATTTCATCATAAGGTTGGTTGATTGCCATTCCTAAAATATCAAAACCACAAACCAAATTGGCAACTGTTGCAGGAACTCTTATTTTTATCTTTTTCATATTTTATTATTTAAATTGAACGAACGATATCTGCAAAAACTCCGCTTGCTGTTACTTCAGCGCCCGCACCAGCTCCTTTTACGACTAATGGTTGCTCAGAATATCGCAAAGTTTTTAGAATAACAATATTGTCTTTGCCGTAAAGATGAAACACGTCACTTTCCGGTGCGATGTGCTGTAGTCCGACTTTGGCTTTTCCGTCTTTAAATTCGGCAACATATTTTAAAATTTTACCTTCTTTTTTAGCTTTGTCTAATATGTTTTTAAAATGATCTTCATATTGAATCATCTTGCTGTAAAAATCATCAACACTTCCGTTCATACATTCTTCAGGAAGAAATTGGATGTTTTCTATTTCATCAAACTGAAGCGGATATCCGGATTCTCTTGCCAGAATTAAAATTTTTCGGGCAACATCTGTTCCTGCCAAATCAAGTCTTGGATCAGGCTCTGTAAAACCTTGTTTTTGTGCTTCGGCTACGACCTCAGAAAACGTTTTGCTTCCGTCATAATTGTTGAAAACAAAATTTAATGTTCCACTCAATACGGCTTGAATTGAAGTGATTTGGTCACCGCTTCTTATCAGATCATTAATAGTTCCGATAATAGGAAGGCTGGCTCCCACATTGGTTTCAAAGAAAAATTTGCAACTGTGATTTTTAGCAATATTTTTTAATGATTTATATTTTTCAAAGTCAGAGGAAGCGGCAATTTTGTTGCAGGCGACAATATTTATGCTTCTTTTTAATACTGTTTCATAAATTTTGGGAATTTCTGCATTGGCTGTTACATCTACAAAAACTGAGTTTCTAAGGTTTCTTGAAATAATTTCTTCTGCAAATTTTTTGATGGAAGCTTGTTCGCCATTTTCTAGTTTCTCATTCAATTCATTTTGTGAAATTCCCTGATCTGAAAATACCATTTTACGACTGTTGGAAATTCCTGCAATTCTTAAATTAATTAAAAGATTTTCCTGCAAATATTTATTCTGATCATAAATCTGCTGAATTAGTTTTGAACCAACATTTCCTGTTCCGCAAATATAAAGGTGAATCTGTTTTATTTCGGATTCAAAAAACTCTTCGTGAAGTACATTTACGGCTTTTTTAATATTTTTTTCTGAGATCACAATGCTTATATTTCTTTCTGAAGAACCTTGAGCAATAGCTCTGATATTAATTCCGTTATTTCCTAAACAACCGAACATTTTAGCGCTTACACCGCTCCTATTTTTCATATTTTCTCCGACCAGAGCGACAATTGAAAGTCCGGATTCTATTTTTACAGGAGAGATTCTTTTTAATTTTAAATCATCCTCAAAAGAAGAATTGATGGTATTTTCTGCATTAAAAGTATTTTTTTCATTGATCGCAATGGTAATCGAATGCTCCGAAGAACTTTGAGTAATAAGGATTACATTTATTTTTTCATAACTGAGACATTGAAACAATTTTGCCGAAATACCGGGAATCCCAACCATTCCGCTGCCTTCTAAAGTAAGAAGGGCTATGTTGCTCATATTTGAAATTCCGACTGCGACTTGCTGTTCTTCACCTTCTGAAATTTTAATGTTATGAGATATGAAAGTTCCTGAAGCTTCGGGATCAAAAGTATTTTTAATCCTTAAATCAATATTTTTCACCATTACAGGCTGAATTGTTGGTGGATAAAGAACTTTTGCTCCAAAATGAGAAAGTTCCATTGCTTCCTGATAAGAAATTTCCGGAATGGGTTTCGCGTTAGGAGAAAGTTTGGGATCTGCGGTCATCATTCCGCTTACATCAGTCCATATTTGGAGTTCTTCAGCATTGAGTAATGACGCAAATATTGAGGCAGTATAATCTGATCCGCCTCTTCCCAACGTTGTTGTATTTCCGTTGTGATCTTTAGCAATAAACCCGGGAACGACAGTTATTTGGTGTTGATTTTCTTCAAAATATTTAATTAAATTTCTTTCAGTAGCTTCAAAATCAACTTTTGCATTGGTGAAGTTGCTGTTTGTGATAATATGATCCGCAGAATTCATCCAGACAGCGTCCAATTTTTCAAATTTAAATCTTGCAGCAATAATATTTGATGATAAAAATTCTCCATAAGAGGTTATTTTATCTTTGGTACGACCTGTAAATTCACCTAAAACAAATATTCCGTTGCAAAGGTCTTCGATATCATTAAAATGTTTTTTTACAAAACTTAGCCATGCACTCTGTTCTAAAATCGGGATAAGTTCTTTTACAAGATTTAAATATTTTTCTTCAATTGTTTTGATGATGGAAAGATAGCCGTCATCATTATTTGAAGCCTGTTCAGCTGCTTTTATGAGCTGATCTGTTACGCTATGTAACGCTGAAACTACAACAACTATTTTTTGTGAAGATTCTTTTTTAATGATATTTTCTACTTTCAGAATATTTTCTGAATTGGCTACAGATGTTCCGCCGAATTTGAGGACTTTCATCATTTTTTGATTTTGAATTATTGAAATAGAATTTTTCACTCTTTAAAAAAAGAGCACGGGTGCCGATGATAATATGTGAAAATTTACCCCGTTATGGGGTAGTAGTTGTAGAAACAGAAGATACTTCAGAAGTAGAAAACTTCGGAATAGAAATATCAGATATGTTTCTTGTAAATTTCATTGTTGTAAAACAAATGTACAAATTATTTTTAAATATCAAAATGTAAAGGGAAAAGATTATTTTTCAATATAATGTGATTTATTAAAAATATTTATTAAATTTATAAGCTAAACTAAATCAAATTATTATGAAAAATCTAAAAAAATTAAACAGAAAGGATTTAGAACAAATCAATGGGGCAGGAGTGCCGCCAATTTCACATTGCAACGGTTGCCCGACAGGTGCCTTTGGACCAAATGATACTCATTCTTGTGAAGCGTATTGGGGACTTCCGGAGACTTGTAGAAAATGTGTTCTTGTTAATATGGAGTGTTTTGAACTAGTTCCAATATTAAAATAAATAATACTATGAAAAACTTAAGAAAATTAAACAGACAAAATTTAGAACAGATTAACGGAGCTGGAGTTTCACGTTGTGATGGATGTCCTAGTCATCTTGTTTTTGGCCCTGGAGGAGGATGGCCTGATACCTCTAGTGCTTCTTGTGAAGCCTATTTTGGTTTATCCGAAACCTGTAAAATGTGTGTGATGGTGAGTGTAGATTGCTTTGTTCAAATCTCTGCGATCTAAAAAGTGTTGTAAAAACTGGAATTTATATTTTAAACTAAACTAAACTAAACTAAATCAAAATATTATGAAAAATCTAAAAAAAATTAACAGAGAAAATTTGAAATCAGTTAATGGCGGTGCAACTTGTAATTATGCTTGCCCTCCAGGGCCTTACGGACCCGGGTTTCCAAGATCGTGTGAAGCTTTTGATGCTTTGCCGTCATGTTGTAAATCAAAAGTTTTAGTGAGTATGGATTGCTTTCCTCAATAATAACTTAAATATCAAATTCAAATAAACTATGAAAAATTTAAAAAAACTTTCAAGAACAGAACAAACGAAAATCCAAGGAGGTTTTACACAGGTTCAGATAGATGCTTGTGGAGGTGAAGCATATGTATGCTTCCGTGCAGGAGGATGGGGTTGTTGGAGAAAACCTGGAGGAACTTGTTATGCACCTATGGTTTAATAAAGAAAAAAGCACTGTAAAAACAGTGCTTTTGATTTTTAATTACTTTTTAACTATTGAGAATTAATTTTTTTCTTTGGAATATTTAACTTAGAACTTAAGTTCGGAAAATATTTTATCATCTCTGAAATGTTTTTTCCTGCAGTATCAATAAATTTCCAGAGCTTTCCATTATCTTTAGAAATACCTATTAAGTAATAGTCTCCTAAAATTTTACCTTTTGGAGTTTCCATTTCTATTTTTTGATGAACTACAGTTTGTAATTCAGCTTTATTATTTATAATATCTGAAACCTCAGAAAAAGTAACATCTTTAAAAGTATATCCCGCTTTTTCCATCTGATTTATGGCGTCCACAGAAGCATCAATCATTTTCTTTTTATTTCCATACATCTTTATTACTCCATCATAAACGTAATTACTAAAAGCGTCATAATTTTTTTCCATGAAGTATTTCCTCATGTCATTAGCTTGTTTAATAACGGTTTGTTTTTGATTTTGCGAAAAACCAAAAATAATGATACATAAAAATATAATTGAAAATACTTTTTTCATTTATTTTATACTTTTCGAAAGATCAAGCATTGCCTCAATGGGCTTTAATGCTCTCAAACGAAGTTCTTCGTCGATAAGGATCTCAGGTAATTCATATTTCATACATAAGTACAACTTTTCCATTGTATTACGTTTCATGTAGAAACATTCTGAGCAATTACAGCTTTCGTCAAAAACCAAAGCAGGAATCAATTCTTTATGCGGTGCACGTTTTCTCATTTCGTGAAGAATTCCTTCTTCTGTAGCAATGATGAACGTCTGGCATTCGTCTTTTTCCACATAATCTAACAGAGCAGAAGTAGAACCGATAAAATGAGCCAGTTTCAATACGGCTTCTTCACTTTCCGGATGTGCAATCATTTTAGCATTCGGATGATCTGCTAACTGTTGTGCAATTCTCTCCATAGAAAAGGCTTCGTGAACGATGCAGCTTCCGTCCCAAAGAATCATATCACGTCCCGTTTTTTTAGATAAATATCTTCCTAGGTTTTTATCCGGAGCGAAAATAATTGGTCGGTCTTTTGGTAAAGCTTCAATCACCGTTTCAGCGTTTGAGCTTGTTACAATAATATCACTTTCCGCTTTTGTTTCAGCGTTACAGTTGATGTAAGTTGCGATCAGAGCATTAGGATGCTGCTCACGCATTTTTCTCAAACCTTCTCCTGAACAACCGTCTGCCAAAGAGCATCCCGCCATGGTGTCTGGAAGAACTACTTTTTTAGTTGGGTTCAGGATCTTCGCCGCTTCTGCCATGAAATGTACTCCGCAGAATACAATCATATCAGCGTTGGTATCTTTTGCCTGTCTTGCCAATTGTAGAGAATCTCCCAAGAAATCGGCAATATCCTGAATCTCTCCAGGTTGGTAATAATGCGCTAAAATAACCGCATTTTTTTCTTCTTTCAATTTAAGAATAGCTTTCACCAATTCTTCTCCTTGAGGAATTACCAAATCTTTTATATCTAAAAATCCCCTTACCGGAATCGCAGATTTAGCTTTTTCTAATGTTTCGGTACTCATATCAACCTCAATGTTTTTACTCATTAGAAATTAGAAGTTAGAAATTAGAAGTTAGATTTAGCCTTCCGGCTTCCAGCTCCCATCTTCCGGCCTTTAATTCCCAATAAAATTTTTTATTAAACTTTCTATTTCTTCTTTTGCAATATCCAGATCGTTATTGATCACGATTTTATCAAATTCTTTTGCGTAAGACATTTCTTCTTCTGCCTTTTCTACGCGGGTTTTGATGGTTTCTGCATCATCTGTGTTTCTGGAAATCAATCTTCGTTCCAATTCTTCAATGGAAGGTGGTTCAATGAAAATAGATAAGGCTTTTTCTCCAAAATATTTTTTTAAAGAAATTCCGCCTTTTACATCAACATCAAAAATCACTACTTTTCCCTGATTCCAGATCTTTTCAACTTCAGATTTTAAAGTACCGTAATATTTATCAGTATACACTTCTTCAAATTCTACAAAAGCATCTTCCGAAATTTTTTGTCTGAATTCATCAGGACTTAAAAAATGATAATCCACTGCATGGGCTTCATTTCCTCTCGGTTGTCTTGTAGTACAAGAAATTGAAAATTGGAGCTCATTAAATATCTCCAAAGAATGCTTTACTAATGTAGTTTTTCCGCTTCCTGACGGCGCTGAAAATATGATAACTTTATTCATATGGTTGTTGGTTGATGGATTTTAGTTGATTGTTGCAGATAAAACAAACAACTATCAACCAAAAACTATCAACTAATTATAATACGTTTAACGTTTGTTCTTTAATTTTTTCCAAATCATCCTTCATCATCACGACCAATTTTTGGATCTCAGCGTGATTGGCTTTTGAACCTAATGTATTGATCTCTCTTCCGATCTCCTGAGAAATAAAACCTAGTTTTTTTCCGTTGAAATCTTCATTGTCCATTACTTCCTGGTAATATTTTAAGTGTTGAGTTAATCTTACTTTTTCCTCAGCAATATCTAATTTCTCTGTGAAATAAGCCATTTCCTGGTAGAAACGAGTTTCATCAACGTTTTCAAATTCTTTTAAAGATTTTTGGTAACGCTCTTTCACACTCTGGATTCTCACTTCTTCAAAAGGAATTACTTCAGATAAATATTTGTCGATATTTTTAATATTCTTCTCAAGTTCTTGGTGTAAGGTTTTTCCTTCCGTTTTTCTGAAATCTTCAAATTTGTCAACCGCATTATTAACAATTTTTGCTAAAGATTCCCATTCGCCATCCGTTAATTCGTCTGGTCTTGAAGTGATAGCATCAGGAAGTCTTACCGCCATTTTAAGGTACTCAAATTCTGGAGCATCAGAAGCAATATTTCGAAGCTCATTCATGTAAGAATCAATCAGTTTTCTATTGATTTTCACATCGTTGGATTCTTCAAGATTTTCTATATTGATATAGCAATCCACTTTTCCACGGATAATTCTATCGTTAAGAATTTTTCTGATCTCGAATTCTTTCTCCTTATAGCGTAACGGTATTTTTATATTTAAATCAAAGCTTTTGCTGTTCAGTGATTTAACATCCACGGTTATTTTTTTTCCTTCAAAAACATCTTCGGCTCTACCGAAACCGGTCATTGATAAAATCATAGTTTTTTATTGTCGTACAAAGATAAACATTTAAGTGTATGTGTTCTCACTATATTCAATTTTAACCACAAAAGTTACAAAAGAAAAGTTTGAAAATATTTAGTTTTCAAAAGCTCAAAAAAGTTTACGTTCCGCTTTTTTGAGCTTTTAAATATCTGAAAATCAAAGAAAGTTTTTGTGACTTAAACAAAAAATCAATTTTCGTAAATTAGCGCTGTGAAAAATAAAAATTTAATTTCTGTTGTAGGCCCCACCGGAATTGGAAAAACAAGATTGGCAATTGATTTGGCTAACCATTTCAGCACAGAGATCATTTCCTGTGATTCTCGCCAGTTTTTTAAGGAAATGAAAATCGGTACCGCCTCGCCTTCAAAGGAAGAATTAGAGCAAGCACCTCATCATTTTATTGGAAATCTTTCTGTTCAGGAATATTATTCAATCGGACAATATGAGGAAGATGCCCTAAAAAAACTCAACGAACTTTTCAAAAAATATGATACTGTCATTTTAGTTGGCGGAAGCATGATGTATGAAAAAGCGGTGATTGAAGGATTGAATGATCTGCCTGAAGCTAATGAAGAAAATCAAAGCAAGCTCCAAGAGATTTTAGATAAAGAAGGAATTGAAAAATTGCAGGAAATCCTGAAAGAACTCGATCCTGAGTATTTTGGTGTGGTAGATTTTCATAATCACCGAAGACTTTTCCGATCTATTGATGTTATTTGGCAGACCAATACAAAATATTCTGAATTAATTGCGGTTTCACAAGATTCAAGAGACTTTAATGTGATCCGAATTGGTATTGAAGCTCCCCGAGAAGAACTGTATGACAGAATTAATAGGAGAGTGGATATGATGATGGAAAAGGGTTTGTTGGAGGAAGCTAGAGGTCTGGAGAAGTTTAAAGGATTAACCGCTTTAAATACGGTTGGATATGCAGAATTATTCAAATATTTTGATGGAGAATGGGAGCTAGATTTTGCAGTTTCTGAAATCAAGAAAAACAGCAGAAGATATTCGAAACGTCAACTGACCTGGTACAGAAAAGCGGATGATATTCATTATTTGCAATTGGGATATTCTCAGGAGGATTTTGATGGTTTAATTGAGTATATTAATGGGGAAATTGGCAAGTAATTTTTTTTTAACGCAAAGATTTATTTTTAATTCTGAATATTTAAGGGAGCAAAGAATTGAATCAATGAAATTGATTCTTACGAAGCTATCTTCATCAGCGACTTTGTCGCTTTTCTTTGCTCACTAAAATATTAGTTTTTATATTAAAACTTTGCGTTTAAATTTAAACCATTAAGATTTTTATTAAGAGGTTAAGATTATTAAGGCATTATTTTATGTTGGTTTTCGCAAAGACGCAATTTTTTCAATTTGTATATATGAAAAAGGCGCAAGGATTTTATCTTCGATAAAATTTAATACGTTAAACTTGCTGAAAATCTTTGATTTTCTTGCGCCTTAAAACAGTCTTTTATTAAAACTTTGCGCCTTAGCGTTTCTCCAACCATTTTATTATCATTGAAGATATTTTAAAATAAAAAAAGTGCGATTCCGAAAAACCGCACTTCAAACAATATTAATTTAATTGACTACTTCCAACCGCCGCCTAGAGCTCGGTATAAATCTACAATACTGCTTAATCTCTGTCTTTTTACGGACGCAAGATTCAGTTCAGCCTGTAGAGAATTTCCCTGAGCTGTAATTACTTCCAGGTAATTTGCCATTCCGCCTTTGTAAAGCATTTCGGCACTTTTAATTCCGTTTTTCAACGTTGCAACTTGTTCGGTTGCTTTTTGTTCCTGAACTTTTAAACTTTCGTTTGAAACTAATGCATCAGAAACTTCACCTACTGCATTCAAAACAGATTGACGGAACGCTAACACGTTCTTCTCTCTCTGAATTTTAGCAACATTTAAATCGGTTTTCAATTGTCTTTTCTGGAAAATAGGTTGAGTTAATCCTCCCAAAACAGATCCGAACAATGAAGCCGGAATCTGAAACCAGTTATCAATTTTAAATGAATTTACTCCACCGTTTGCTGTAATTTTCAATGCAGGATACATATTTGCCTGAGCAATTCCTACCATTGAATTTGATTCCAACAACACCAATTCCTGCTGACGAACATCCGGACGACGACTTACCATTGCTGCAGGAAGTCCTGTAGAAATATTTTGAGGTAAAGAAGTGTCGGACATTTCGATGGTTCTGTTCACTTTATTTGGATTTTCACCCACTAAAATGCTTAGTGCATTTTCCTGAATCGCAATATTCTGTTCTAATTGAGTGATCAAAAGTTCCGTAGATTGCTTTTGAGCAGTTGCCTGCTGAACACCCAACGAAGTGGTATCGCCACTTTGCCACATCTTTTCTGTGATGGAAAGCGTGTTGTTGCTTAATTCTAAATTAGATTTTGCAATATTCATTTGTTTGTCAAGCATCAACAGATTATAATATCCTTGAGCAATCGCTGCAACAACCTGTGTCTGAATTGCTTTTGTCGCTTCATAAGTCTGCAGATACTGCATTCTTGAAACCTCTTGTTGATTTTTAATTTTCCCCCAAATATCAGCTTCCCAAGATAAATTAAAGGCTGCATTGTAATCTTCAACATGGCTTTGACCTAAAAATAAATTTAAGCTTTGTCCATTCATGCTGTTTTTTGACGGTTTTGAAATCTGTGCTGAAACCCCGAAACCAACCTCAGGATATTGAAGGTATTTTGCCTGTTTCAATCTTTCCTGTGAAGAAGCGACTTGCTTTAAAGCAATCTGAAGGTCATAATTATGGGTAATTCCTTTTTCAATTAAACCCTGTAAAATAGGGTCGCTGAAAAATTGTTTCCATTCCAGGTTGGCAACACTTGCTGTGTCTGCGGTTGCCGTGTATTGGAATTTCTCTGGAAGCTCAAGCTCTGGTTCTGCGTATGCCAATTTGGAGACACACGAAACCGAGCCTAAAGCCAATATAAATGTGAGAAAAATATTCTTTATTCTTTTCATATGGAGATATTTATTTTTATTAAAAGGTCATATGTAATCGCTGGATTTTGTTGAAATTTTCGTTTCCAAGTGATGGCGATTTCATAATTTTTAAACTTTTAATTGAATACAAAACTTTGAGAGTTTTTATTTTAAAACAAAGATGTCTTTAGTAGGAGAAAATACTTTGCTTTTATGATAGGAGTTTGAATAGTTGCTGCTCTATTTTTTGTTTTGACCACAGATTTCACAGATTTTCACAGATGATTGTGTTTATTTGTGAAAATATTTGTGTTGTTTGTGATTAAGCCAAATCTCTCAAAGTTTGTAAATCATTTTTTATTAATGAGCAGTTGCTAAAAGTTCTTCCTGTTGTTTTTGTTTTAACAGTCTTTTTTGTTTTCTGCTTGGCATTTTTTCATGTAAATATTGGAAGATCACATACATCACCGGAATGATGAAAATCCCGAATACAACTCCTGTAAACATTCCTCCAACTGTACTGATACCGATAGAGTGGTTACCTTTTGCCGCCGCACCCTGCGTCCAAACTAATGGAAGCATACCGATGATGAAGGCAAATGAGGTCATTAAGATTGGTCTTAAACGTAATCTTGAAGCCTGAAGAGCAGATTCAATTAATGATTTTCCTGCTTTTCTTCTTTGTACGGCAAATTCTACAATCAGAATCGCGTTTTTAGCTAATAATCCGACGAGCATGATCAATCCAACCTGAACGTAAATATTATTATCAATTCCGGCTAATCCTGTGAAAAAGAATACTCCGAAAATCCCTGTAGGAACAGTCAAAATAACTGCAAACGGAAGAATATAACTTTCATACTGAGCTGCCAGCAAGAAATACACAAATAAGATACTTAACATGAATACAAACGCTGTTTGTCCACCAGTTTTGATCTCTTCACGGGTAATACCTGTCCATTCGTAACCGTAACCTCTTGGAAGTGATTGTTTTGCTACTTCTTCAACTGCTTTAATGGCATCTCCTGTACTGTAACCAGGTTTTGGAGTTCCGTTAATTGTAACAGCATTGAATAAATTGTTTCTTGTCACAGTTTCAGGTCCGAAGGTTCTTTTTAAAGTCACTAAAGTCTTCACAGGAACCATTTCTCCTGTCTTATTTTTAACATAAATCCCCTCCAGAGAATTTGCATCCGTACGATAAGGAACATCTGCCTGAGCCATTACTCTGTAGTATTTCCCGAATCTGTTGAAATCTGAAACGAAGCTACTTCCGTAATAAATCTGCATCGTCTGCATCAATTCTGTTATAGAAACTCCTAATTGATTAGCTTTATCAGCATTAACATCAATTGTATATTGTGGATTTCCAGCTGCATACGTTGTAAAGGCGAATGCAATTTCAGGACGTTTCATTAATTCTCCGATAAATGCCTGAGTGGTTGTTCCCAATTGCTCAAAAGAACCGTTGGTTTTATCCTGAAGCATAAATTCAAAACCAGACACGTTACCAAAACCCTGAACAGTAGGGAAGTTGAAGAAGAATGCGTTGGAATCTTTCACCTGTGCAACTTTTCCTGTCAATGCAGCTGCAATTTGATCTGGATCTTTCATCTCGCCACGTTTGTCATAATCTTTAAGTTTAATAAAACCGGCAGAATAAGGAGAAGCGTTGGCGTTACTGATGAAGTTCATTCCATCGGCTACCCAAAGGTGGTTCGTGGCTTTTTCACCATTTACAATCTTATCGATTTGTTCAGTTGCTCTGTGCGTTCTTTCCAATGAACTTCCCGGAGGTGTATTCACAGCATACAAAACGAAACCTTGATCTTCGGTAGGAATAAACCCTGTTGGAGCTTTATTAATTAAGAAAATACTTGCAGCAATAATAAGTGCTAAACCTGAAACGGCTACCCACTTGTTTTTAATTAAAAATTTAAGGCTGTAAATATATTTTCTGGTCATTTTGTTGAAGCTTGCATTAAATGCATTGAAAAATTTCGCTCCAAAACCTTTTCTATGACCGTGTTCGCCATGTTCTCCCTGAGGATCATTTAATAATAATGCACATAAAGCTGGACTTAATGTTAATGCATTTACTGCTGAAATCATGATCGCAATTACCAAAGTAAAGGCAAACTGTCTGTAGAAAACTCCCGCAGGACCCTGCATGAAACCAACCGGAATAAACACGGCACACATCACCAATGTAATCGAAATAATCGCACCGGAAATTTCACTCATGGAATTAGTTGTCGCTTGTTCCACAGGCATTCCTGTCTGCTCCATTTTGGAATGGACGGCTTCAACGACGACAATTGCATCATCCACCACAATACCAATGGCGAGTACTAATGCAAACAATGTCAACATATTAATACTGAAACCAAATAATTGAAGGAAGAAGAACGTACCGATAATCGCAACCGGAACTGCAATCGCAGGAATTAATGTAGATCTAAAATCCTGAAGGAAAATATACACTACAATAAATACCAAGATAAATGCAATCACTAAAGTCTCTACAACCTGATGAATAGACGCATCCAAGAAATCTTTGGAGTTGTACATGATGATCGGTTTTACTCCTTTTGGAAGTGTTGTTGAGAACTGATCAACCTGTTTTTCAATTTCAGTTAAAATCTCGTTGGCGTTTGAACCTGCAGTCTGTAAGATGGCAAATCCGGCAACAGGTTTTCCGTCAACTCTGTTCGCTGCTGTGTAAGTATATGAACCGAATTCTACTCTTGCCAGATCTTTCAATCTTAAAAATGAGCCATCATTATTGGCTTTAATAGCAATATTTTCGTAGTCTTCGTTTTTGTTTAATTTACCTTTATACTTTAAAATATATTCGTAAGTTTCTTTACTTCCCTGTCCAAGACGTCCTGGAGCAGCTTCAAGGTTATGGTCTTTGATGGCTGCTAAAACTTCCTGTGGAGAAAGACCATTAGCTGCTAATCTGTCTGGTTTCAACCAAATTCTCATTGAGTAATCTCTCGTTCCGAAAACCTGAGCCTGTGCAACCCCTGGAATACGCTGAATTTGTGGAATTACATTGATTTTAAGGTAATTCTGTAAGAAAAGTTCATCATATTGCTTTGGATCATCACTGGATAATCCCATGAACATGATCATACTGTTCTGAACTTTCTGAGTTGAGATTCCCGCCTGCACAACTTCTTGCGGAAGCTGGCTCATCGCTTTTGATACACGGTTTTGAACGTTTACCGCAGCATTATCCGGGTCAGAACCTTGTTTGAAAAATACGCTCAAAGTCATTGATCCGTCGTTACTTGAGTTGGAAGTCATGTATGTCATGTTCTCCACTCCGTTTACTGCTTCTTCAATAGGAACCGCTACCGAACGGGCAACAACTTCTGCATTCGCTCCCGGATAAAATGCCGTCACCTGAACACTTGGAGGTGCAATATCCGGAAATAACGTCACCGGAAGGTTGAAAACCGACATCGCTCCCAAGAGTAAGAGTATGATGGAGATGACCGTTGAAAGTACCGGTCTTTCTATAAATTGTTTTAACATAAGAAGTTTATTTTTTTAAGTCTTCTGTTTTTGAAAAGGATGGTTACAAAGGTTTTGCTCTCAAAAGGCTATCAGAAGAAATAACTTTTGGCTGAATGGCAACACCGTCTTTCAATGCTCCGAGTCCTGTAAATACGATTTTATCTCCCACAGCAAGTCCTTCTGAAATGAAGTAATAGCTATCTGTTTTTCCAGAGATTTTTACAGGTTTTCCGGTTACTTTTTTATCCTTTCCAACTACATAAACGTAGGTTTTGTCTTGGATTTCAAAAGTTGCTTCTTGCGGAATAACAAGCGTACTGGTGAATAATTGAGGCATACGAACTCGACCAGTATTTCCTGTTCTCAACGTTCCGTTTGCATTCGGGAACACGGCGCGAACGCTTATTGCTCCTGTACTTTTGTCAAACTGTCCGTCAACAATGCTCATTTTACCTTTTTCTGGATACGTGCTGTTGTCTGCGATGACCAAGTCTACCATTGGCATATTTTTCAGTTTCTCGTTTAAAGTTGCTCCGGGATATTTATTTTGAAAAGCAATAAAATCCAGTTCGCTTAAAGAGAAATAGGCATAAATTTCGCTGATATCAGATAACAAAGTCAATGGACTTGGGTCTGTTCTTGAAATTAAACTTCCTTTTTTGTAAGGAATTCTTCCGATATATCCGCTAACGGGCGCTGTGATCGTAGTAAATCCTACATTGATTCTAGCTCCACCCACAGAAGCTTTCGCCTGAGCTGCAGCTGCCACGGCTGCAGCATAATTTGCTTTTGCAGTTTTCATCTGAACATCAGAAACTACTTTTGCAGCTACCAACGGCTGAAGTCTGTCAACCTCAACTTTAGCTTTCTGAATATTGGCATTGGCAACTTGTAAATTGGCTTGTGCCATATTCATTTGCTCACCATAAGCTCTTGAATCTATTTTAAATAAAGGTTGTCCGGCTTTTACATAAGCGCCTTCCTCTACATAAATTCTATCTAAATATCCGTCAACCTGAGATCTGATTTCTACATTATTTTTTCCTTCTAAAGCTGTCGGGAATTCCTGATATACTGTTGCAGGTGATGTGATTACGGTATAAACTGGCAATTCTGGTGCAGGTGGAGCAGCGTTTGATCCTTCGGCTGCCTTGGTGCAATTCTGTAAAAGGATAATACTTGAAATTAGTATGATAATCCTTATTTTTGCAAGTGTTTTCATTTTAAGTTTAAATTTTTAATGAAGTGTTAGATTAAGTAGTATTGTTTTTAATTTAAATTCCGTTATTTTTCCTAACAGTGTTAATGATTAGTTCAAAAAAAATTACAGAATTCTTAATATAGATGATATTATTGTTTACATAATTATAATTTTTTTAATGTTGGTTTTAATTTATAAATGATGTGTTTGGCGTTATTTTTCCTAACGGTGTTAATGGTAAGGAAAGAAAATTACATACAGTAATGCTATAAAATTAGTCTTCATTTTTAAAGTTTTTTCTTTTTTAGTTTTAAAAAAATTGAATAATGTTAATTATTCCGTGTTACTTTTCCTAACGGTGTTAATTTTTGGTTCAAAAAAAAATTACAAAGATTTAACAAAAGCCGCAACCGTTTCGTCTAATGTTGTTTTATTCATTGTAGAAGGGATATCATCGTTACGCATCATCATAATAGAGATCAAACCATGCACCGCAGAAAATAATGCGTGAGAGGAGTGGCAAGCATTATCAGGATTTGAACCTTTTTTCTTGATAATCTCATAAGTACAATCGTAGATCATGTCCTGAAACGAAGAAAATTCTTCTTTCATCAAACCTTTTCCGCTGCATTGCATTCCCAGCCCAAACATCAGTTGGTAATATTCTTTATTTTTAAATGCAAACTTCCAGTAAGCATCAACAATAGCTGTAATCTGCTCTTCTGGAGTATCATGCTTCTTTTGAGCCTTTAATAATTCTATATGCAGACAGTGAAAACCATTTATAGAAATTTCATACAGGATAGCTTCCTTGTTTTCAAAATAATCGTAAACTACAGGTGCACTGTATTCTATAGCGTCAGCAATTTTACGGATTGAAAGTGAGGCCCAACCTTCCGTTTTAGCCAAAGAAAAAGCCGCATCCAAAATATTGGCACGTATTGATTCTTTTTCTCTTTGACGACGTTCATGTAAGCCCATGATTTTTTATTTTACTAACAGTGTTAGCAAAACTACAAACTTTTAAGTATATCTTCCAAATGTATTTCACTATTTAAGACTGACTAAAGGTTTTAAAATAATTTTATAAATAGGTGAATGTAGTAAGAATGGGAGCTTAAGTAGATGATTTTGGAATTATTGTAAAAATTAATAGGATAAATAGCCTAAGTCGATTGAATGATAATTGTTTTTTTAAATCCCGTAACTTTCTTCTTCCCGCTTCAAGCTTCCTTACCTATATAATAAAAGAAATTTTTATCTTTGTGGCTAAATAAAAAAGATATGAATACTCCCTCAAATATGATCGCATTAGGAACAAAAGCTCCTTTTTTTGAGCTTCCGAATCCTTCAAAAAGTAATGAAATCCAATCATTGGATGATTTGAAAGGTAAAAAAGGAACATTGGTGATCTTTATGTGCAACCATTGCCCGTTCGTTCTTCACGTAATCGATAAATTGAATGAATTATATGAAGATTATAACGAAAGAGGAATAGAATTCATCGCGATCAACGCTAATAACGTAGAAAAATATCCGGATGATTCTCCAGAGAAAATGATCGAATTCCAAATTGAAAAGAACTTTGACTTTCCTTATTTATATGACGAAAGCCAGGCAATCGCAAAAGCATACGAAGCCGCTTGTACACCGGATTTCTTTTTCTTTGATGAAAAATTAGACCTTATTTACAGAGGACAAATGGATGACTCAAGACCTGGAAATAATAAAGATGTTACGGGTGAAGACCTTATTATCGCTTTTGAAAATCTTTTATTAGGCGAGCCTCAGGAAGATATTCAAAGACCAAGCATGGGTTGTAATATTAAATGGAAATAAATTTTAAATTGATAGTTGCGGGTTGTCAGTTGACGGCTTTGTAATTTGATGATAATATAAAGCTGTTCTTTTTGAGCAGCTTTTTTATTTAATATTGTTTAAAAAATATTTTTCACGAAAATGTTGTTCTAATTAATTGTAATTGTGTATTTTACACGGAGTTTAATGTTTTTTTTTATTAGCTTTAAAAGTTATTAACACGGTTATCCACAGAGTTATCCACAATTTTTGTTTTAAAAACTAGCCTTGATTTTAACTTCATTTTCAATCTTCAAGTCTACATTCACTTTACTAGGAGAATAATTTTTAATAAACTCAGAAGGCGTTTTTTGGGTGTATTTTTTAAACATTCTATTAAAATAAGTTACATTATTAAAACCGCAGCTGTAACTGCATTCTGAGATACTTTTATCCTGCGCCATCAGTAGGCAGGCCTTATTGATACGATATCGGTTCACAAATTCTGTAAACGTAATCTGTGTGGCTTTTTTGAAAAAATTACAGAAAGCGGGAAGGGTGAGATTGGCCAGTTTTGCAACATCTTCAATATTAATTTCTTTGTCATAATTATGTTCAACAAAGGTGAAAATATTTTCCAAACGGGTTTTATTTCTTGAAATGATCGTGTAAGGCATGATTTCCTTGTTTAAAAGTTCATAATCCTTACATTTTGAAAGTTCAAACAAAATTTCCAACAACAATAAATATCTTTTATAACCTTCAGATTCTAACATGAGTTTTAATCTTGGAAGCATTGATTTTTTGACCTTGGTATGAAATTGAATGCCATATTTTGAAAGCTCCAACAGGTTTTTAATAGATCTCGCTTCAACTTCTTGTTGCGGAAACTGCAAAATATCTTCATTGAATTGTAAAACAATTTCCTCGTGCGGGTCAATAGAGTTTAATCCAAATCCCGAGTGTGGAATATTAGAACCAATCAACACCAAATCACCGTTCGTATAATTGCTTTTGTGGTAGCCAACGTGGCGCGTTCCGTTCCCTGAAATCACGCACACAAGCTCAATTTCGGGATGATAATGGTATTCCCATTTAAATTCCGAAATAGGTGAGTTGTTATGAATTGTGCGAAAAGAGCTCTTTTCATCGGGGATCACTCGTTCAAATGTAACTTTCATTCAGTTAATCGTATTTTATCGACTAAAATAATAATTATATTAATATAGTTCAAATATTCATTTACTGTGTTAAATTAACGTTAACACAAATGCTTATATCTTAGCCACCAAGAAATTATTTAATGAAAAATTTCAACATAAAGGCAGTTTTATTTTTAAATTATTTTGTTTTTGCAATTCTATTGAATTCTGTGGGAACGGTAATTTTACAGATGCAGCAAAATTTCGGGATCTCGAAATCTTCTGCAAGTATTTTGGAGGGTTTTAAAGACTTGCCGATTGCTATTTGTTCGTTCATTTTAGCATCTTTTTTACCAAAAATAGGAATCAAAAAATCAATGCTGATTGCATTGTTTTTGGTGAGTTGCATGTGCTTTGTAATGCCTTTTTCTGATGATTTCTGGTTTTTCAAATTACTGTTTACGATTGTCGGAATTTCTTTCGCCTTGATTAAAATTTCGGTTTTCACATCTATCGGATTGGTGACAAATACAGATAAGGAACACTCAAGTTTTATGGGATATCTGGAAGGATTTTTCATGATTGGAGTGTTGGTTGGAAATGTTTTATTCAGTTTATTTATTGACGATCATAATTCGAAATCTACGCATTGGCTGAATGTCTATTGGGTGTTGGGAGCACTTTCTACACTATCATTTCTGTTTCTTTTCTTTTCAAAATTGAATGAAAATGAAGCAAAAAGCGAAAAAACAGACTTGTTGGGAGATCTAAAAAACAGTGCAAGTTTATTCAGTTACAGAAAAGTGTTGTTCTTTTTATTATGTGCTTTTCTTTTTGTTTTGGTAGAACAGAGTTTCCAAACGTGGACGCCGACTTTTTATAAAGAAATCCTAAAAGTTCCAACTTCGATGAGTATTCAGGCGGGTGCGGTTTTGGCGGGTGCTTTTGCGTTGGGAAGATTTTTATCGGGGTTTTTTTCGAAAAAATTCAGTTGGATTTACGTTGTTTCCTTTTGTGTAATTGGTTTTGCAATAAGTATTTTATTGGTTTTACCTTTAACTCACAATATTCATATCGACACAGGAACAACTTGGCTGAACGCTCCATTGGTTGTGTATTTATTTCCATTAATGGGCGGTTTGTTGGCTCCGATTTACCCAAGTATTAATTCTGTGATCTTAGCATCAATTCCAAAATATTTACACAGTGCAATGTCTGGTTTGATTGTCGTTTTTTCTGCCATCGGAGGAACAATTGGTTCGATAATTACAGGTTTTGTATTTGAAAAATTTAGCGGACAACAGGCGTTTTACCTTTCATTAATTCCACTTTCAATGTTGATTGTTTCGGCAATTTTCATGAATAAATTAAAAATAAATCCTAAAAAATAAAAATGAGTAATCAACTTTACATAAACGAAATTCAGGTTCTTTTTGATGATGTTCAAAGATCTAAAGTTTTTGAAGATCAAAAGATGATGACAGATGCGGTTCCATTATTTTCTATTGCTGAAATTAATTCAAAATATGAAAAGGAAAAAGATACAGACGGTTTTGATTTGAAAGCTTTTGTAATGTCAAATTTCGATTTTTTGGGCGCTAAAATTTCGATCACGAGAGAAAAACAGTTGCCAATTAACGAACATATCGAAAAACTTTGGGATGAACTGACAAGAACTGCTTACGAAGAAAAGGGAACATTATTAAAACTTCCAAAGCCTTATGTAGTTCCGGGAGGGCGTTTCAACGAGTTTTTCTATTGGGACAGCTATTTTATTATGCTTGGTTTACAGGTTTCTGGAAGAGTAGAAATGATGGAGAATATTATTGAAAGCTGTTCTTATTTAATTCAAACCGTTGGATTTGTGCCGAATGCGAGCAGAACTCATTTTTTGAGTCGTTCTCAACCTCCGTATTTTTCTTTGATGCTTGATTTGCTTTTTGAAACCACAAAAGACGAAAACATTTACATCAAATATCATGATACACTGGAAAAAGAGTATGCTTTCTGGATGAATGGTGAAGAAGGCTTGGAAAATGGTTCTAATACAAAAAGAGTTGTAAAAACAGTTGACGGAGATATTTTAAACCGTTATTACGACGCAGAAAACGAACCTCGTCCTGAAAGTTATTTAATTGATATTGAAGACAGCGAAAATACAGAAGGCGAATTTTACAGAAACATAAGAAGCGCCTGCGAATCGGGTTGGGATTTTTCCAGCAGATGGTTTGCAGATGGCGAAACAATACAAACAATAGAAACACTGAATCTTGCTGAGGTTGATCTGAACTGTCTTTTATGGCATTTGGAAAATACGTTAGCAAAATCTTCAGCGCTACAAAATTTAACAGAAAAGGAATTTTACTTTACTCAAAGAGCAGCAAAGCGAAGACAGATGATCGATAAATACTTTTGGGATGAAAACATGTATAAAGATTATCACACAAAAAAACACACAACAACACCATCTGAACATATTGCTGCTCTTTATCCTTTATTCCTTGGTTTGGCCAGTGAAGAACAGGCGAAATCTGTTGCAAAAAACATAGAAGAAAAGTTCTTGTATCAGGGCGGATTGGTTACCACAACCAAAAACTCAGGGCAACAATGGGATTTACCGAATGCTTGGGCGCCTTATCAATGGTTAGGTTTTAAATCAATGAAAAATTATGGATTTGATGATCTGGCCGAGAAAATTAAAAATAACTGGTGTTCGAATGTAGAACGAGTGTACAACAACACCGGAAAATTAATGGAGAAATATAATGCTCTGGATACAGAAACGATTGCCGGAGGTGGAGAATATCCAAATCAAGACGGTTTTGGCTGGACGAACGGTGTTTATTTAAAATTAAAACAAAATTAAAACTAACTATAAAAAATCATATGGCTATGAAAAAAAAATCGATCTTTTTAATTGCCGGTATTGCAACGCTTTATTTCAACAATGCGTATGCTCAGGAAACTCCACAGGATTCTACCAGATCGGCATCTATTGAACAAGTAGTAATCACTGGTAACTCAAATCCTAAAAAGAAAATAGAATCAAGTACCGCAATTTCTACCTTTAGTGCAAAAGAAATTCAGAAACAAAACCCGATTAGTGCGGCTGCTTTGCTACAAAGAGTTCCGGGGTTTGCCGTGGAAACTTCTGGTGGTGAAGTAGGAAACAACCTTTTTGCAAGAGGTATTCCTTCTGCAGGAGCTTATGAATTTGTGCAGGTTCAGGAAGACGGATTGCCTGTTTTCGAAGATGGAGCTTTGCAGTTTGCTAACGCAGATAATTTCTTCCGTGTTGATAATTCAGTGAGTAGATTAGAAGCTTTGAGAGGAGGTTCAGGATCTATTTTCGCAACGAATTCTCCTGGAGGTTTGATCAACTTTATTACAAAAGAAGGCGGTAACGACTTTAAAGGAACTGCAAAAATTGAGACAAGTACTTACGGTTTAATGCGTACCGATGTCAACTTGGGTGGCGCTTTGGTTCAGGATAAATTGTTCTTCAATGTTGGCGGGTTCTACAGAAGCGATGACGGAATCAGAAAAACTGGTTTTAAAGCCAATCAGGGCGGACAAATCAGAATGAATCTGAAATATGTTTTTGATAAAGGATACGCTAAAGTTTATTATAAAAAACTAGACGACAGAAATACGTTCTATCTTCCGATTCCTTTGGTAAGAGACGGAAATGATATAAAAGAATTTGGTGGTTTTGATGCTAATTATGGAACTTACAGCTACAGAACGATCAGTCAGTTAAATATTCCCCAAGCAGGCGGCGGATTTTTCAACAGAAATTTAGAAGATGGAATTCATCCGAAGGTTGATGTTTTAGGAGCTGAATTTAAATATGATCTTGGAAATAATTTCTCTGTTTTAAACAAAACAAGATATACCAATATCAATATGAATTATACGGGGATTTTCCCGGCTGGTGGGCCTCAATTGGCGTCTGATTTTGCTAAAGCAAATGGAATTGCCGGAAACAATTTCCAATATTCATCAGTAAGCTCAGGAGCAATTATGAATCCGGCTTATGTTCAGGAATTAGGATTCTGGGCGATTGATAAGCAGATGAATAACTTTGTAAATGACTTACAGTTCAATTACAAATTTGACAAAGGAAATGTAACGGCAGGTTTCTATAAATCAAACTGGAAATCCCACCAATACTGGAACTGGAGCAATATTCTAACAACAGCAACAGACAGACCGGAACTTCTTAATTTGGTTGATACTTCATTAACGCCAAACAGTGTTGGATATTCTAAAACTTATAATGGAGTTACAGATATGACTTTCCTTCAGAGAGATACACAAACTCAAGGAAGTTTGAATGATCTTTATGCAAATTTAGACTATAACATTACGGATGATTTAAGCGTAAATGCCGGACTTCGTTATAGTCATGATTATTATAAAGGAAATTTTGCTAATACAACGAGCGCTAATCTTAATAACTCAGGATTAACGACAGATGGAACTCATAGCTTTTTAACAACAACGGCGGATGACAATATGAGTGTTTTAGGAAATAAATACACGTATTGGAATTATAATATTGATAAAGTTTCTTTCACTCTTGCTGCAAACTATAAAATTAACAGAGAAAATGCAGTGTATGCTCGTTTTTCTAATGGTTTCAGATCTCCGAATGAAGAAGCGTATTATAATTATTTCTCCAACCCGACACCGGATCAGCCTTTGAAATCTGTATCAACCAATCAGTTTGAAGTAGGATATAAATATTATTCAAGAACATTTGATATTGCTGTAATTCCTTTTTACTCAACACTTAAAAACCTTTCGTTTACGGATGTTTTCTCTGATGGAACTTCAGAAAATACTTTTGCTAATACCAAAAACTTTGGGGTTGAATTAGAAGGATATGCAAGATTGTTTGATAATGTATTGGAACTTACCTTTAACGGAACAATTCAAAATCCGAAGTATGACGGCTTGGAAGCAGGAAGCGTTCTGGAAGGGAATGTAGTAAGAAGAATCCCGAAATTATATTTTAATATTTCGCCAGCCGTAAATATTACGAAGCAATGGAGAACGTATGTAAGCTATAATTATTATGGTAAACGTTTTCAGGATCAGACAAATCAAGATACTTTACCTGCATTTGGTGAAGTTGGAGCCGGAATGTCTTATCAGTTAGGAAAAATACGTTTTGCAGTTGATGGAACGAATATTTTCAATACGATCGGAATTACAGAAGGAGATCCAAGATCACAATCTGTACAACAAGCGGGTAGTACGACGATCATGGCAAGACCAATTATGGGTGCTGCTGTAAGAGCGTCAGTTGCATTTGACTTCTAAATAACTTAGTTTTTTTCATATCAAATTAAGAAACCGTCAGATTTTTTCTGACGGTTTTGTTTATCAATAGGAACGGGCTTTAGCCCGTTTATTTAAATTTAAAAATTCAATTGGCTTTAGCCAAAACTTATTTTGAAACACAAAAAACGCAAATACTTTCACAAATATCCACAATCATCTGTGTAAATCTGAGTAATCTGTGGGAGAAAAATTATACATTAAATTTATCATTTCGCAAAAAAGAAATTTGTTACATAGATTCTCCACTTTCGCTCATTCTGAATAACAATGTAGTTGTAAAAACTCTAAAACCCTAGAACTCTCCTACACTAAAACACTCAAACCCTTACTTCAAAAACGGATTATACTGTTTCTCAAAACCAATATTCGTAGGATTTCCATGACCTGAAAAAACCTGTGTTTCATCATCTAAAATGAAAAGCTTAGTTTTAATTCCATCAATTAATTGCTCGTAATTTCCTTTATAAAGATCGGTTCTTCCGATACTTTGTTCAAAAAGAACATCACCGGAGATCATGAATTTCTGATTTTCATTATGATAAACTACACTTCCCGGAGAATGTCCCGGAACATGATAAATTTTAAACTTTTCTCCGTCTAATTCTAATTTGTCACCCTCATTTACGTATTCTACATCAACTTTTACCGGATCAATTTGAAAACCAAATCTCATTCCGCTTGCTTGGAGCATATCTAATACTTCCTGATCTTCTTTGTGTAGACTTACAGGAACTTTAAATGTATCAAAAGCCCATTGCAAGCCTAAAACATGATCAATGTGAGTATGAGTCAACAATATTTTCTGAATTTTTAATTCATTTTCTTTAATGAAATTATCGATCGCTTTTGTTTCCTGTTCGTTCATATTTCCCGGATCGATCAACCAGGCATTTTTGTTTTCATTATAAACGATATAAGTATTTTCGCTTGCAAAATTGAATACGAAGCCTTGAATTTGAAGCATATGCTGAATGTTTTTATTAGGACAAATTTAACTATAATAGTTCTTGTTTAAAACACCTTAATGAGTTTTTAATTATTTAAAAATGCTTCGACTGCGTTCAGCATGACATCGCTAAAAAAATACGTTACAATAAAACAGTTAGTATTAGAAATGTCATGCTGAGCGAAGTCGAAGCATCTATTTTTTAATTTTAGCTATTAATTTTACATATTTAATAATTAGAAAATTGATAAGTCAAACAGATTTATTACAATGAAAATCCCATTTTTTCGTTATCTTCGTCATAATGAAAACTTTGCGCATACTTTTACTTTCTTTGAGTGGTTTGGTTTTTGGACAAAACATCCAAAGTATACAATTGTTCAACCCACAGACGAATGATGAAACTCCGGTGATCAACCTTAATCAGACCTTAGTTTTAAGCTTTGATGATCTTACAAATTCAAGTGATATTTTTAGATATACGATCAAGCATTATGACAGAAACTGGCAGGACGATAATCTCTTCTTTACAGAATTTGCCAATGGAAGTCTAAATGGTATGATTGATAAGTTTCAGTATTCATTCAATACACTACAGGCTTATACACATTATACGCTGACATTTCCTAATGACAAAATGCAACCGAAAGTTTCAGGGAATTTTGAGTTGATCGTTTATAAAGATTCTGCGGAAAAACCTCTTTTTAAAAGAAGATTTTATGTAGTTGAAGATAATGCGAATTTAGCTTTAAATATTTCAAGAATTTCGGATGCAAGAAATCCAAATGCGAACCAAAGAGTAGAAGTACAGGCGGTTTCAAAAGGTGGAGATCTTTCTTCTAATGTCAATTCAATGAGTTTGAATGTGATGCAGAATAACAATCCGAACGTTACGGTCAATAATTTAAAACCAAGTGCAACTTTAGGAAATAAATTACTTTTCCAGCAAATGAATCTTGTTTTTCCCGGAAATAATGAATTTTATTATTTCGATAACAAAAACATGAATTTGCCGGCAGATATGGTTCAGACAACAGAATTGAAAGACGGAGTGAATCAAACGTATCTTCATCCGGTTTGGGCTTTCCCTCTGAATTATCAATATCAACCGGACGTGAACGGAGCTTGGTATTACAGAAGAAACGACATCGGACTTGAAAGAAATGCCGAAAGAGAAGCAGATTATTCTTGGGTGTATTTTTCCCTGGAATCTGATCCTGTGGATAAAGAAATTTATGTGTTGGGAGGTTTTAATAATTTTAAACCAAGCAAAGAAAACCAAATGCAGTATGATGAAGCAGGGAAAAAATATGTTGCTAAAATATTCTTGAAGCAAGGTTTCTATAACTACATTCTGGCTACAAAAAATCCTGACGGTTCATTGAATTTCGGTGAAGTCAACGGTAATTTCTGGCAGACGGAAAATCTTTATCAGGCGTTTTTATATTATGCACCTTTCGGAAGAAGCTATGATGGTTTGATGGGGTATGGTGAGTTTAGAACTCCTGTGAGAAAATAAAAAACCTTATAGGTGTCAACTCCTATAAGGCCCTACATATAAAATAGTCCTGAAAAATGTGCTAATATTTTATTTAATCATTTTCAACTTAATTGATCTCCTTAAAGATTGCAGTAATAAATAAACGCTCTTCATCTTCAAAAATATAATGAATGTGAACGGGGAAGTTCTGCATGCTCATTTGTTGGAGTTCTGCTTCGGGATCTTCAGAATTTTCTACAATTTGTTGGATTGATTCTTTCAGATCTTCCAGAAAATAGGCTCCTTTATGTTCTTTTTCTGCATTGAAAACTCTCATAAGAAGTCTTATGTCATTCTTTGCAATGGAGGACAAAAATACTTTCATCAGGCAAAATTCTTTTCCAGCTCAGAAATATTTTCATAAAAATCAAGTTTTGTCTTCGGATTCTCATTGTGAAACTGAATTCTGTACAAAACTTCATCCATCTGAAACTGAGGAACGGAAAATCTATTCTGCATTTCTAGCTTTTCTACCATTCTTGCCAAAGTTTGAAGCAATTCGGGAGTGAAGCTTTCGATCTTGTGTTTTAAAATTTCGGCAGTTGCATTCATCATTTTTAATTTTTATGGTTAATGCTTTTCTTTTGATAGGGTAAAGTTAAGAAAAATATTTAAATTTTATAATTTTATTTAAAAATAATAGGGGGTTTTTGTTTAAAATTAACATTTATTTAAAATTAAATGTCAAAATACAGGGGGTCTGAAAATAATAATGTTTTTATTTTTATTTGAAGCTTTTTCCAGCTTTCCGCTATATCTTTTGGGTTACGGGCTCCGCTTTGCTCCGCCCGCAACCCAAAAGGATGCCGCTGCAATCCGGGCTAGGGTTGTAGTCGTCATTTTAAACGTTTGGAAAAAACACAAAGTTTGTCATCCTGGAAGGATCCAAGCATAGTATTAGAAAGCAAAGATTCGTGTTTAGATCCTTACAGGATGACAAACTTTATGGAAAATTACTTCAAAATATAAGTTGAAGGTGTCCCGTCACAGAATAAGCCAAAACTATTTTGGTTTAACAATTCCCATCGTGGGACGAAGAGAATTAAAATAGGTTGAGGTTTTCCGGGTTTCCGACGATAAGAAATTAAAAAGGTTTGAGCTTTCGGGAACTCCGACAACGCAAACCTATATTTAAACAAAAAAATAACCTCCGTTTCCGAAGGTTACTATATTTTAAACTAAATAGAATTCATTGAGTTTTTCCTCACACAAAGTTTTCACGACTTCGATCCAGCGATCTTCATCGTTCAGACAAGGAATGTAATGGAAATTTTCTCCACCTCCATGTAGGAACTGTTCTTTTCCTTCCACCGAAATTTCTTCTAAGGTTTCCAGACAATCTGAGACGAAGGCCGGACAAACAATTGCCAGGTTTTTCACTCCTTTTTTGCCTATGCTTTCTAGAGTTTCGTCTGTGTAAGGTTCCATCCATTTATCGTTTCCTAATCTTGACTGGAACGTAACCATTACTTTTTCTTTGGGTAATCCTAATTTTTTAATAACAGAATTGGTCACATCAAAACATTGGTGACGGTAACAAAACTGGTGACTCGGATTATCTTTACGCGAACAGCAATCGTTTAAATTACATGTTTTTGTAGGATCGGTCTTATAAATGTGTCTTTCCGGAACTCCATGATAAGAGAACTGTAGTGCATCGAAGTTTTCCGGAAGTTTTTCTCTGATACTTTCTGCCAGACAATCGGTGTAGATCTCTCTATTGTAAAAAGGTTGAATATAATTGATCTTTATATTAGGGAAGCTCTTTTTTCTAACTTCTTCTGCTTTATCGATAACGGTTTCCGTTGTACTCATCGCATATTGCGGGTACAATGGGAAAAGTACGATTTCGGTAACACCTTGATCAACTAATTTTTGAATTCCAGCTTCAATACTTGGCTGAGCATATCTCATCCCGATTTCAACAGGAACATCTACCAATTTTTGTAGCTTCTTCTGAATTTTCTCAGTGATCACAATCAAGGGTGAACCTTGCTCTGTCCAAACTGTTTTATAAGCTTCTGCAGATTTTGCAGGTCTTGTATTTAAAATAATTCCACGCACTAAAAGGGCTCGAAAAATCCAACGATAATCAATTACCTTTTCGTCCATCAGGAACTCGTCAAGATATTCCTTTACATCATTTACCGCCGTTGATCTTGGTGAGCCAAGATTTACTAATAGAATTCCCTTCATTATTTATTTAGATTTTCCAGTTGTCCATCAACAGTCGGACCATAGTTTTTCTTTAAGTGAAAAATATACACTTCTCTGGCAAGAATTTCCTCGTCTTTTGTTATTCCAAAAGTGGCAAGGTATTTATCGTCTTTCGCAGAGATTATTTTGGTGAACAGCGCAAAATATTCTTCAGGATGTTCACTTAGGAAATTTTCTCCCTTTGTTTTTTTTATTTCGTCCTGAGTTTCTTTGTCAAGCTTATAATAATAGTGAACATAATAATCCAGGAAAGTCGTATTCTTTTTATTAAGCTTATCAAAAACAACATCCATTTTTTGAAGGCTGTCTTTGGCTAAGTTAGATTTCACAAGATCTTCATGAAATCCTGCATTAATATTAGAATGCGACTCAGTCTCTTTCTTACATGAAAAAATACTTAAACTGAAACAAATTAAAAGAAGAAATATTCTCATATTTAATAATTATCCATTTACAGCTTCCACTCTTTCTACCAAATCGGGAACGAATTGTTTTAAAATACCTTCAATTCCGTTTTTCAAAGTAGCGGTAGAGCTTGGGCATCCTGAGCAAGCACCTTGTAAAAGCATTCTTGCTGTTTTAGTAGATTGAACGTATTCCATTAAAGAAATTTTTCCACCATCATTTTCTACAGCAGGAGCAACGTATTCATTTAAAATATCAGAAATTTTCTGCTCATCGTCAGTATAATCTCTATTGATGATCTTTTCTACAGGATTTTCGTGAGTTTGAGCTTCTATTGTTGAGATCTCACCGCCGTTTTGTAAATAGTCAGCGATCAATCCACGAACAGCCATCATTACTTGGTGCCATTCTACAGAATTATCTCTTGTTACGGCCACGAAATTATCAGAAATAAAAACTTCCTTAGTAAAATCAAATTCTTTAAAGATAGCCTGAGCCAAAGGAACTCCATCAGCTTGTTCTCTAGATTTTACTTCAACAAAACCTTCCAATAACAGTTTGCTTGAAACAAACTTCATCACCGCAGGATTTGGAGTCATTTCTGCATAGATTTGATACATTTCCTTTTTCTTTTGAAGGTAAATTCTTGGGTTGGCCAATAATTCATCTTCAATGATGTTTTTCAAACTTTCAACTACGTGTTCCCATTCTACAGTATCTTGTTTTGCTACGGCTACAAAATTTGCCGTAATAAAAATTCTTTCAACAAAAGGATAATTGAATAGTTCTTGTGCTAAAGGAATTTCTGAGATATCAGAATCTCTGTCCAGCTCCAAAGACCCGGGAATCAAGTTGTAGTCTGCTACAAATTTCATCACTTTTGGGTTTTCGGTTGGTTCTATAAGTATAGTATGCATTTTTTCGTTAAATTTGAGATACAAAAATACGGATTTAGAAGTTAGAAGCCAGAAGTTAGAAGTTAGATTTTTGCTATCAGCATCATTTAAAAATTGTGAAGTAAAAATTTAATTGCTAAATCGGCTCATTTTTCAAATTTTCAAAATAAAAATATGGCACTAATAAAAGAACTTTTAGGGAAAACACCGCAAATAGGAGAGAATACTTTTTTAGCTGAAACTGCAACAATCATCGGTGATGTTGTGATGGGTAAAGATTGCAGCATCTGGTATAATGCGGTGATAAGAGGCGATGTAAATTACATCAAGATGGGAGATAAAGTAAATGTTCAGGATAATGTAATGTTACATTGTACGTATGAAAAATATCCTTTAATTATAGGAAATAATGTTTCGGTGGGGCATAATGCTATTGTTCATGGATGTACGATTCAGGATAATGTGTTGATCGGGATGGGTTCTATTGTAATGGATGATTGTTTGGTAGAAGAAAATTCTATTGTTGGCGCAGGTTCTGTAGTGACGCAGGGAACACATATTAAATCTGGTGAAGTTTGGGGTGGTGTTCCGGCAAGAAAAATTAAAGATATTTCTGCACAGTTACTAGAAGGTGAAGTCAACAGAATTGCTAATAATTATGTAAAATATTCTTCTTGGTATAAAGAGAATGCGAAAGAAGTTGAAAGATAGTTTGGATGTCAATTGTGAATTGTGAATTTTCTTCGAAGTCAATTAACTTTGTTGTCAATTTTTTAACACTGTAAAATTCACTTGCAAAGCAAAATTGACCATTCACATTTTAATAATTCACAAAAAAGCATTGTCAAAATTGACAATGCTTTTTTTATCCTTAGTGAGAAAACTCCTGATTGAGTTCGAGTGTTTATTTTATTCTACAGGGTAAACAACCTCTGCTTTTCCGTTGATACATCTGATTCCTGCAGGTTCTCCAACCAATGAACAGTCTGATGTAATGTTATATTTTTTATTAAACTCAGCTTCTTTTGTGTTGTAGCTTTCGATTTTCGGTAAAATCTGAGCTTCTAATTTTGCAGGATAAGCGATATAAGATTTTGGCCCACCACAAGCTTTAGATCCTATTGGAGCAGGTTTCCATTCGTTTGTTGTAGCGTCTGTACATTTTTCTTTAGAAATTTCGGTATCAATTTCAGCTCGCAGTTTATCTAATTGTGCTTGATCATATTTTTGACTGCTTTCGTCAGCAGGTCTTTCTGAAATGTCTTTAGGTAAATTGGTATTAGGGTCAACTTTCGCTTTACATGAATTCAAAGCAAAAACTGAAAATAATACTAAAGTTGGAACCTGAATGAATAATTTTTTCATAAAATAAACTTTTTCTTTCCTCTAATTTTCAAAACTTGTGCCAAGATAAAAAATTCAAATTCATTTTCCGTAATTTTGCGGGCGATGAACAATCATTTTTTTGACTTAATAGAATATACCAACAGAAGCATTTTCTTAACAGGTAAAGCAGGTACAGGAAAAACAACTTTCCTGAACGATTTTGTAAAACGTACAAAAAAGAAGCACATTGTTGTAGCTCCTACGGGAATTGCTGCGATCAATGCAGGAGGTGTTACCATTCACTCGATGTTTGGGCTGCCTTTGCGAACCTTTTTACCGACAACCGACCGTATCGACACCAGTTTGGCGAATAATATTGCCGATCTGATGCCTCATTTTAAATATCGAAAAGATAAGCTTAAACTTTTACGTGAAGTGGAGGTTTTGATTATTGATGAGGTTTCAATGTTGAGAGCGGATGTTTTGGATATGATGGATTTTTCTTTACGATTTATCAGAAGAAACAGCCAGCGTTTTGGAGGCGTTCAGATGTTGTTCATCGGAGATTTATATCAGCTTCCGCCGGTAGTGAGAGACGAACATATTTTAAAAATGTTTTATAATTCTCCCTTCTTTTTTGATAGTCATGCGATCAAAGAGATTCCTTTACTGACGATTGAATTAACAAAAGTTTACCGTCAATCTGACGAAAGCTTTTTAGATATATTGAATGCGATTCGTGATGGAGATGTACGAAGCATAGATTTCGAACACCTTAATGAAAGATACGATCCTGCATTTGAAACAGGAACTGAATCTTATGTCTACTTGTGTTCTCACAACAGAATGGCAGATGAGATCAATCAGGAAAAATTAAAGGAAATAAAAGTGGATCCTTCTACTTTTGAAGCGAAACTTTTCGGTGAATTTAAAGAAAATCAGTTTCCCAACGAGCAATTTTTAGAATTGAAAATCGGAGCTCAGGTGATGTTTATCAGAAATGATATTTCCGGAGAAAAAAGATATTTTAACGGAAAGTTGGGCGAGATTTCCGCTTTAGATGAAAATGAAATTAAAGTAGTTCTCGACGGAAGTGAAAGAGAAATTACCGTAAAGAGAGAAGTTTGGGAACAGAAAAAATATTTTCTGGACACCGATAAAAATATTAAAGAAGAGGTTTTAGGAAGCTTCGAGCAGTTTCCAATAAAGCTGGCTTGGGCGGTTACGATCCATAAAAGTCAGGGATTGACATTTGATAAAGTAATTATTGACGCTGGAAAAAGTTTCACCGCGGGTCAGGTATATGTTGCCTTGTCACGTTGCCGAACATTGGAAGGAATTGTGTTGAAATCTAAAATTACGCCTGAAGTTATTTTTAAAGATAACCGAATTCTACAGTTTCAGGGATCTACTCTTGCCAACGATAATGTCGAGTCTATTTTAAATCAGGAAAAATACGATTACAGCATTAAAAAAGTGCTTCGTACCGTAGATTCAAGATGGATTTTGAATGAAGTGGAAGAATGGAATAAGCTTTCAATTGTTACAAAAAGTATTGATACAGTTAAAACCAATCAATTATATATCCAGTTAAAGCATGAGGTGACCCAATTGGGGAAAATTTTCGAAAAGCTTGAAAAAGTGATTTCCCAAAAAGTAAATAATTTCATTGATCAAAAAGAAGAATGGTCAGAGATTGAAGCCAAAACAAAAGGGGCGGTCAATTTCTTTTTTACTGAAATCAGAGATAAAGTTTTCAGTCCATTAAAAGAATTTTATGCTGAAATAAAAGGAGCAAAAGGTTTAAAACAATACAACGAAGAATTTAGGAATTGGCTGGAAGATATTGAAGAATATCTGAATAGTTTAAAAGAAGCTCATTTATTAGAAACTAAGCTTTTAGACGAAAAGAATGACAAAGAAGTCAGCATGAAAATTGCAAAAGTTCCTTCACAGGTTCTTACTTTTCAACTGTTTGAACAAGGGAAAACTATTGCAGAAGTTGCGTTTGAAAGAGGTTTAGTAAAAGAAACGGTAATCGGACATTTAGCAAAATTTGCAGAACAAGGATTGTTGGATATTTCAAGAGTGATTACGTCAGATAAGATCAAAGCTTTTGAAGATATGTTCTACAAAACTCCTCACGAAACATTGACGGAATGGAAAAATGCCTTACCAAGTAATTTTGAGTTTAATGAAATTAGGATTTTGATTAATCATTATAATTTTAAGAAGGAGAAAAATAAATAATTATATTCTTTTCACTGACATTTATTAAGGAACAATTTCATACTTAGTATTTTCATTATTTCCAAATATTTCATTTTGAATTTGCCTTGCCAGTTGTATGGTCTCCTCAATGTTAGTTTTTGTTTTAATGCATAAATAAGGAACTCCATCATTAACTTCCTCTCTATAGCTGTAATTATTTTTTATGGCAAAGTCTTTTATTTTTTTCAAGTAAGGAAGTTGAGTTTTTTCTATAGCTTCAAATTCTATATTAAATTTAATGTCATTTTCTTCATCTTTTGCAAAATAAATACAATCGTTTCCATTTGAATTAATACCAATAAATTCAAACTCAGTTTTATTTTGACTTAGTAAAACTAATTGTTCATGTAAATCATTAATTATTATTTGTTTAGGAGTAAATTTTTGTTTATTTTTTTCAATATTGGCATTAGTGGAAATTACTTTTAAATTATTTAAAATTGATTTGAAAATATTCATATTGAAATAAGACTGGTTCTGATTTTACAGTTGTTATCAAATATATGAAAATATGTTTTTTAATGCGTATAACAAAAGTTACGGAATCGAAACTTTATTTTCAATAGTTTTTCTCTCATCACACCCATCAGACTTATCAATTACAAAAAGTAACTAATGAAGTTTAGATGTTTTAAATTTGTTTGGTTTTTTAGACCAAAAATTTAAAATATGAAAAACTTTGAAATATCAGTATTAGACCTTGCGCCGGTAAAGCAGGGGAAAAGCATTCATGATAGTTTTCAGGACAGTTTATCTTTAGCAAACTTTACTGAAAATCTTAATTATAATAGATTCTGGCTTGCCGAACATCACAATATGGAAAGCATTGCCAGTTCTGCAACTTCAGTTCTTATTGGTTTTATCGCCAACGGAACAAAAAAAATAAGAGTAGGATCGGGAGGAATTATGCTTCCGAACCACAGTTCATTAGTCATTGCCGAGCAATTCGGAACATTGGAATCTCTTTTTCCTGGAAGAATTGATCTTGGATTGGGAAGAGCTCCGGGAACGGATGGTCTAACTGCTCAGGCTTTGGGTAGAAATCCCGCAATTATCAACGAACAGTTTCCAAGACAGATTTTAGAACTGCAAAAATACTTCTCTAAGGAAAATTCTAATGCATTGGTTCGCGCCATTCCGGGAGAAGGATTGGATATTCCGTTGTATATTTTGGGTTCGAGTACAGACAGTGCTTGGTTGGCTGCAGAATTGGGACTTCCGTATGCTTTCGCAGGACATTTCGCTCCTGAGCAAATGGAAATGGCTTTCAATATTTACAGAGAGCATTTTGAGCCTTCAAAACAATTGGATAAACCTTATATTTTAGCTTGCGTCAATGGAGTAGCAGCCGAAACGACAGAAGAAGCGCACAAACTTTCTACGACTTTATTTCAGGCATTTATCAATATTGTAAGAAACGATAGAAAACCTTTTTCTCCGCCTGTTGATGATATGGATGATGTTTGGTCACCAATGGAAAAATCGATGGTATTACAGAAGTTGAGATATACTTTTATCGGAGATCAATCTGAAATTGCAGAGAAGTTAAAAAGCTTTCAGGAAAAATTCAATGTAGATGAATTAATGATCAATTCTCATATTTACGATCATCAGAAAAGATTGGATTCTTACGACATTATCAGAAAAGCCAAAGACTCTTTATTCAAAGCGTAACAAACCATTTATATTAATTGGGAGATGCTTATTTTTATGAGTATCTTTGCAAAAATCTATAGTAAAAAATGTCTGATATTAAATTAAATACTATTCCTGAGGCTATTGAAGACCTTAAAAATGGTAAAATAATCATAGTAGTAGATGATGAAGACAGAGAAAATGAAGGTGATTTTCTTTGTGCTGCAGAACTTACAACACCAGAATTAATCAATTTTATGGCTGTTCACGGAAGAGGGCTAATTTGTATGCCGCTTCCTGAAAAAAGATGTGACGAGCTTGGTTTAGATATCATGGTAAGCCGTAGCAGTGATCCTAAAGAAACTGCGTTTACTGTTTCTGTTGACCTTTTAGGAAACGGAACTTCTACCGGTATTTCTGCAGGTGACAGAGCGAAAACGATTTTAGCTTTGATGGATGAAAATTCAAAACCAACAGATTTCATGAGACCGGGACACATTTTCCCGCTTCGTGCTAAAAAAGGAGGTGTTTTAAAAAGAGCCGGACATACTGAAGCTGCGATTGATTTGACTCAATTAGCTGGTTTAAAAGAAGGTGGTGTGATCTGTGAGATAATGAATGAAGACGGATCAATGTCTCGTTTACCGGATCTTCAGGTTTTTGCTCAGAAACATGATATGAAAATTGTTTCTATCGAAGATCTGATTCACTATCAGCTTAAAAAAGGAAACCTTATCGACAGATTGGAAGAAAGAAAAGTGAAAACCGCTTATGGCGAGTTTGATTTTTATGCTTTCAGAGAGACTTCAAACGAACAAATCCATTTTGCTTTAACGAAAGGAACTTGGACAGTTGATGAGCCTGTTTTGGTAAGAGTACAGTCTTCTGATTCTTATTTTGACGTGTTAACAAGATTAAATAATGGTGAAAAGCCTTTATTGGAAAAAGTAACAAACATGGTAAATGAGGCTGGAAAAGGTGCAGTTATTTTCATTAATAACGTTTCAAATTCTGAAAATACACTAAAAAAGTTACAACAATTCTTGGATTATCAGGATGGTCAGCAACAGCGTCCAACGTTGGCGTATAATTTCAGAGATTATGGGATCGGAACGCAGATCTTAAAGAATTTAGGAATCAATAAGTTTAAAGTAATCACTCAAAACCCTAATATTAAACCTCAGGTTGGAGGATATGATGTTGAGGTGACAGAGTTGGTTCAACTATAATGATATAGAAACCTTCAAGGTTTTTAAAACCTTGAAGGTTTATTTTTTAAGCCATTTTTATTTCGTCAAAATTTCTGAAACCGTTCAGAAAATCTTTGATATTCATTCTTTTCTTTCCTTCTAATTGTAATTCTAAAGGAAAATATATTCCGTCTTTAGTAAAGATTTTAAATTCATTTTTTGAAATATCTAAACTTCCGATAGTTTTTCCGTGATCTTCAATTTCAAATTTTCCGCCAAATATTTTTAATCCTTTTTCTTCTTCTCCAATTTTTAACGTCGTAAAAGCAGCCGGGTAAGGCGACATTCCCAATATAAACTGATGAACTTCTTTTGATGTTTTCGTCCAATCTATTCTGGTATCTTCCTTAAATATTTTATAAGCATTTTTAGGATGTTCAACTTCTGGCTGAGGCTTTTCCTGAATTGAATTTTCAGCTAAACCGTCTAAAGTTTTCACTACCAACTTTGAACCCATAACCATTAATCTGTCATGAAGTGCTCCTGCATTTTCATCGGGGAAAACATTTAATTCTTCTTGAAGTAAAATATTTCCTTCATCTATTTTTTCATTGATAAAGAACGTTGTGGCACCCGTTTTTTCTTCGCCATTAATAACAGCATAATTGATAGGTGCAGCACCTCTGTAATCAGGAAGAAGAGAAGCATGAAGATTGAATGTACCCATTTTAGGCATTTCAAAAAGAACTCTGGGCATCATTCTAAAAGCGACCACAATGAAAACATCGGCATCTAATTTTCTAAGTTCATCTAAAAATTCAGGATTTCTCAATTTTTCAGGTTGAAAAACTGGAATATTATTTTCTGCAGCAAAGATTTTTACAGGAGATTGATTGATCTTTTGTCCGCGTCCGCTTGCTTTATCGGCAACCGTTACAACACCTACAACTGCATGGTGAGATTTATGAACAGCTTCCAACGAAGTTTTTGCAAACTCTGGAGTGCCTAAAAAAACTACTTTCAATGATTTCATTTTGCAAAGATAGGAGTCTTTTGATTATTGAAAAATTAATTGATTTAAAAATTAAAAGATTCGTCATGGAAATATTACCCATTACCAATTACTCATTACCTATGCTAAAGCATATGTCCTAAAATTCAACATTTTTACTTTTCCTGAGTCTAAGAGATAAATCAGATTTTCTAAAATATTTTCTTTTGGATGGTAACTTAATTGTACAGAAAGTTCTTCGATTGTTGCAGGTTTTTCAGTTAATAATTTGACGATCTGATGGGAAATATTTTTCCCAAACATCGATTGTTTATTCTTTTCACAAACCGAACACTGACCACAATTCTTAGAATTTTTTTCTCCAAAATAAGCTAGAATAAGTTTCATTTTACAGTAGTCATTGCTTTCTGTGTAAAATTTCATTTCTTCCCATTTCTGGATCTTATTTCTTTGAATATGTTCAAACAGCTTCCAATAACCACTGTTGATGACTCTTTCATCTCTCGGTTTTAAGAATTTTACACTTGATAATGCGCCGTCTACATACTCAAGATAATTTTTCTGCTGTAATTCTTTAAGCCTTTCTTTTATTAAATGAATGCTTATTCCTAATTTATTGCTCACCTGCTGTTCGCTGAACAATACTTTATGTGTTGTAATCCCTGAAATTGTACGAAGCAAAAGTTCTATAAAATAGGCATCTTTTTTTGGTAGTTGCTCGATTTCATCTGCCTTTATCATTAATTCTACAGAAGACAGACTCTTATTATCATTAAAATAAATGATTTCCTGATTGTGAAGGAAATTCAAAACGTTTTTAATTTTTGCGGTCGATAATTTGGTGAAATTTTGAATTCCTGTAGCGTTTAACTGAAATGTTTTCTCAGGTAATTCATATTCTGCAACCTGGAAAATAGAGTAGAGGTAAGTAACGATTTTTAGAAATTCTGCTTTATTGGGAGTCTGATTTTTTAAGATCTGATCAAAATTTGATATTTCCTGTTGATTCCAAAGCATGAAGGCAAAACTATCTTTTCCGTCTCTTCCTGATCTTCCGATTTCCTGATAATAATTTTCAATTGATGGAGCAGGCGAGAAGTGGATCACAAAACGAACATTGTCTTTATCGATTCCCATCCCGAATGCATTAGTTGAAATTAAAACATGATTGTTATTTCTGTTCCAATGATTTTGTTTCGAGTTTTTCTCTTTTGTAGTTAATCCAGCATGGAAAAAATCTACATTTTTTAATTGATTTTTATGTAAATATTCAGTTAATAATTCAGCTTCCTTTCTTGTACGAACATATATAATCCCAGAATCATTATTATATTTTAAAATATTAAAAATTCGCTGAAATTTATCAGAAACCTCTTCTGTGAAAATTTTAATATTATCTCTTTTAAAACTTCTATGAAAAATCTGAGGATTTTTAAGTTCCAGTTTAGTTTTAATTTCTTCCAATACTTTTGGAGTTGCTGTAGCTGTTAAAGCCAAGCACGGAATTTCAGGATTATTCTTTCTGAATCCTTTTATGTTTTGATAACTGGGTCTAAAATCCTGTCCCCATTCCGAAATACAGTGCGCTTCATCTACTGCAATGAATGACATTTGTATTTCTTCAATATTTTGTAAAAACTGTTTATTCGTCAATCTTTCTGGAGAAACATAAAGAAGTTTTGTTAAACCGTCTTTGCATCTGTTATAAATCACTTCAGCATCAAAATCATCAAGTTCTGAAGATAGATATTCTGCTTCAATTCCACGAAATTTTAATTGATTGACCTGATCTTTCATTAATGCCAAAAGAGGAGAAATAACCAGACAAGTTCCTTCTTTTAATAAGGCCGGAAGCTGATAACACAAGGATTTTCCCGCTCCTGTAGGTAAAAGAACCAAAGTATCTTTTTCGGTAAGAACAGAATTAATAATTTCTTCCTGAGAATCTCTGAATTCATCATATCCCCAAAAATATTTCAGGGTTTCATATTTTAATTTTTGAAAGTCTTGTTGAGAAATCATGAGGTAAAAATAAGGAAAGTATTGTATTACAACAAAAAAAGTCACGCAATGCGTGACTTTAATATAATTAAATAATTAGTTTATTATTTAGCTTCAAAGTAAACTCTTCTGTTTGCTCTGTTTTTCCATTCCGGACACTTAGTAGCAGGGTCACACTCAGGGTATTTAAGGTCTTTTTCACCTTTACCGATAGCGTTTAATTTAGTAGACTCTACACCGTTTTTCACTAAGTAACTCTTAACACTATTCGCTCTTCTTTCAGATAATTTTTGGTTATAAGCATCAGAAGCTCTAGTATCAGTTGCACCAACTACATTATATGCTCCGTTTGAAGAATTAATATAGCTAACTGCATTGTTAAGAATAGGTGTGTTAGATGGTAAGATTCTATCAGAATTTAAATCAAATTCAATTCCTTCTAAAGTTCTTGTATCATCAGTTACAGGTCCTGTAGTTGTTGCTGTAGGACAACCGTTGTTTTCAACAGGTCCAGGAACAGTTACACACTTATCGTAAAGATCGATTACTCCATCTAAATCTGTATCAAGAGCTACACCTGCACCGTCAACTCTTGCACCGGCAGGAGTATCAAGTTGTCTGTCCCAGTCGTCGCAAACACCATCATTATCAGCATCTCCTTTTTTACAAACTTCGATATCCTGGTTTTTATTAGCCAATACATCTAATTTATAATAGATTTCCTGCAATGGGTCATGCCACATTAAGTGAGATTCGTGCTTTCCTAATTTTAAAGAAAGACCTAAAGTCGCGTTAAAGAAATTATCAGAAACTTGCTCTTCACGTTGGTTAACAGCACTGTATTGTGCACCTCCACCATCAAACTCATCATCACCAGTCATCACATACATTAGTCTACCTTCGATATCTAATCTTCTGTTAACTTTGAATTTAAGACCAGCACCAGCCTGACCGAAGAATGAACCTAATTTGAAAGGCTTAATTTCAGTCATTAATCTTTGTCCAGTCTCATCTTTTTGATAAGCTTTGTACGCTAAAGTACCAATACCCGCATATCCGTGTAATGCCCATCTGTATGGAGAATGATTATCAACTCTTCTTAATAAATTTGAGAAGTTGATATCTCCTAAGATAGAGATCGCATCATACTGAGTTCTACCTGCTACTTGCTGATATTTTGAAGCATCTGCAGGGGCAGCATCTTTAGTGTTGAACCAACCTTGTCTTGTTTCTCCTCTGTCATACTGAAGGTTAATACCAAAAGCATGAGTAATCGCTTTATCAATACTGATGTAAGCAGAATATCCAAAAAGATTTTTACCGTTACCGTTTTTAATTGATGTTAAATCCGCAGATTGAACCAAAGGAACACCGGCACCAATTGAAATTGCCCAATCGTTAAATCTCTTAGATTTCTGTGTAAATGGGGAAACATTAGCAGAGCCAGAAGAAAACGTATTCGGGTATTTTCCGTTCGAAGAAACTGCCGTTGAGTCTTGTGCATAACTTGCCGTAGGGACAGCCAATGCCAACGCAACAATTGCTAAACTTAATTTCATAGTGTATTTTTTTATTTAGTTAATTAAATGATTGTATTTTTCAGGATGAATATTTTTGCTAACATTTATTGGGTTAAATATTTAGCTGTTTTTAAGAACCCATTCTGAAAATTATGTAAATTTAATAAAAAAAAACCAGTTTATGGAAAAATAAAACCGAAAAGAACTTCTTTTCGGTTTTATTTTATTTATTATAAAGAAAATTACTTTTTCTTCTTTTTAGCAGGAGCTTTTTTAACTGCTTTTTTTGCAGTAGGAGTGTCAGTGTAATCTTTCTTTTGAATAGAATTCCACTCACCCGCATCCTCTATAGCTTTTACTGTAACTTTTCTATCAGCTAATCTTTCTGCATCAGAAGCAGTCGCAGGGATTGTTGCTTCAGCAGAACCTACACCTTTAGATTTAAGTACATCTGCAGAAACTCCTCTTGTTTCTAAAGCTACAACAACAGCCGCAGCTCTTTCCTGAGAAAGTTTTAAATTGTAACCTGCATTTCCTTTAATATCAGTATGTCCTGTCAGTAAATATTTACCGTCATTTTCTTTAATAATCTTAGCTGCCTGATCCAGTCTTTCATTAGATTCTGGTCTGATAGTAGCTTTATTGAAATTAAAGTATACATTCTTTAGTTCCTGTTCTACCGCCGTAGCAGTTACAGTGTTATCTTTTTTCACAGGACAACCGTTATTATCAACAGGTCCAGGAACAGTTACACACTTATCGTAAAGATCGATTACTCCATCTAAATCTGTATCAAGAGCTACACCAGCACCATCAACTCTTGCACCAGCAGGAGTATCAAGTTGTCTGTCCCAATCGTCGCAAACACCGTCATTATCAGCATCTCCTTTTTTACAAACTTCGATATCCTGGTTTTTGTTAGCCAATACATCTAATTTATAATAGATTTCCTGCAATGGGTCGTGCCACATTAAGTGAGATTCGTGTTTTCCTAACTTTAAAGAGATCCCTAAAGTAGCGTTGAAGAAGTTATCAGAAACTTGTTCTTCACGTTGGTTGATAGCACTGTATTGTGCACCTCCACCATCAAACTCATCATCACCAGTCATCACATACATTAGTCTACCTTCGATATCTAATCTTCTGTTAACTTTAAATTTAAGACCAGCACCAGCCTGACCGAAGAATGAACCTAATTTGAAAGGCTTGATTTCAGTCATTAATTTTTGTCCAGTCTCATCTTTTTGATAAGCCTTGTATGCTAAAGTACCAATACCCGCATACCCGTGTAATGCCCATCTGTATGGAGAATGGTTATCAACTCTTCTTAATAAGTTTGAGAAGTTGATATCTCCTAAGATAGAGATTGCATCATACTGAGTTCTACCTGCTACTTGCTGATATTTTGAAGCATTTGCAGGGGCAGTATCCTTAGTATTAAACCATCCTTGTCTTGTTTCTCCTCTGTCATACTGAAGGTTAATACCAAAAGCATGAGTAATCGCTTTATCAATACTAATGTAAGCAGAATATCCAAAAAGATTTTTACCGTTACCGTTTTTAATTGATGTTAAATCTGCAGATTGAACCAAAGGTACTCCGGCACCAATTGATACTGCCCAATCGTTAAATCGCTTAGATTTTTGCGTAAATGGAGAAACATTAGCAGAGCCGGAAGAAAACGTATTGGGATATTTTCCGTTTGAAGAAACTGCCGTTGAGTCTTGTGCACTAATAGCCGAGGGAAAGGCTAATGCTAGTACAGCAATTGCTAAACTTAATTTCATAGTGTATTTTTATTTATTTTATTAAATAATTTTGTTTTAAGTAAAGTGGATTTACTTAATTTTTTTAGATGTTTAAAAGTGATTGTTTATTTAGTAGGACAACCATTGTTTTCTGCAGGACCAGGTACAGTTACACACTTATCGTATAAGTCGATAACACCATCAAGATCCATGTCTAAAGCAACACCGGCACCATCTACTCTTGCACCAGCAGGAGTATTAAGCTCTCTATCCCAGTCATCGCAAACTCCGTCATTGTCATTATCACCTTTTTCACAAACAACAAAATCTGTTGAAGCATTTTCAAGAACATTTGTTCTGTAGTAAGCTTCCTGTAAAGGATCATGCCAAGCTAAGTGAGACATATGTTTACCTAATTTAAATGATACACCTAAATTAACTGTCCACATATTATCAGATCTTCTATCATTGATCGTGTTGTATCTCGAAACTGTAGAGTTAGGATTGTAGTCGTTTGGACTAGCCCATCCACCACCGTCGAACTCGTCATCACCACTGATGATGTACATTGTTCTAGCTTCGATGTCAATAAGTTTTGAAACATTATATTTCAAACCTAAACCAAACTGATAGTAAATTGAGTTAATGTCAAGTTTCTGATCAATAAACAAAGGAATTCTTGCGGGAGTCGTACTCCATCTGTACTCGTTGTTGTCGTGTAAAGATGTGTTATAGTTCATGAGTCCAATACCTCCATAACCATGTAATGCCCATCTGTAAGTAGAATGATTATCAACTCTTCTCAAAATATTTGAAAAGTTAACATCTCCTAATAAAGCAACTTGGTTATACTTGGTTTTTGCAACTCCTACACCAGCTAATTGTCCGGGTACACCGTCCAACATAGCTTTTTGATTTGTTTCACCTCTTTGGTAAATAATGCTTAAACCGAAAGTGTGTGTGATCTGCTTGTCTATACTTACGTAACTGTTATAACCCCAATTAACCTTTTTGTCATAAAATGACGTAAGATCTGATTGAGTCATAAATGCTGCACCTCCACCAACTGAAATACTCCAGTCGTTAAATCTTCTAGCCTTGTTGTCGAAAGTTTGGACATTGGCAGAACCTGAGGAAAAAGTATTCGGGTATTCGCTAGAGGAACTAACGGCGATACTGTCCTGAGCATAAGTAGCAATAGGCAAAGCGGCCAATAATAATAAACCTAATTTCATACAATATGTTTTATGTTTTATTTAAAAAAAATCTTTTAATAATATTCTAGAGAATTCCCGTTCAAAAAGATGTTTCTGATGAGGGACTTCTAACCTTTCTGATGTGAATTTCAATTCATCATATTTAACGATGTCAATATCTATTATTCTGTCGGCATAGCCTCCTGAAACCTTTGAATCGTTAACTCTTCCCATCTCAACTTCAATACTTTTAATAAAATCAAGTAGCTGAATTGGTGAAAGATGTGTGAATATAATTGATGCAATATTACAAAAAATATTGGAACTAACAAATTCTACAGGCTCAGATGTTAAAAATTCACTAATTTTTAATATATCATTACCTCCTTTTTTAATGTGTTCTAGGGCTTCTTGTAAATTTTTTTTTTTGTCTCCAATGTTACTTCCCAGTAACAAAACTACCTTATGCTGCGACATATTGGAAAATGATTGATTTATGAAAAGTTTTTTTAAAAATGTACTGGCAAATATAGTGGCAATTGTGATACTATGTGTCGTATTTTTCTTCTTTTTCATTATAATGCTTGTGTTTAGCGCAATGGGAAGTGACAAATCTGTAGAGGTGAAAAAGAACTCGGTCTTAACTATTAATTTAAAAACAAATATAATAGATAGCCCTACGGAAGAACAAACCGGAATATTTAATATTAATAATCAAAACAAAAGCGTTTTGATTTATGATGCTATCGAAGCCATCAACAAAGCAAAAACTGATGATAATATTAAAGGTATAAGTATTGAAGCTGATGATCTTCATGCCGGGATTACTCAGATAGATGATCTGAGAAATGCGATTCAGGATTTTAAAAAGAGCGGGAAATTTGTGTATGCTTATGGTAATGCGGTTTCTCAGGCTTCTTATTATTTAGGATCTGTTGCTGATCAATATTATCTGAATCCATCAGGGATGATCGAACTTAAAGGTCTTGCGACAGAAGTTACTTTCTTCAAAGATTTTGCAGATAAATATGGAATTGGTATTGAAGTTATTCGTCACGGTAAATTTAAATCTGCTGTTGAACCGTTTTTAAGAAACGATATTTCTCCTGAAAATAAGGAACAACTAGGTACTCTTTTAAATGATATCTGGAAAAATACTTCTACAAGAATTGCAGCTTCAAGAAAAATTGATACTGCACAATTCAGAACGGTTGTTGACAGTTTATATGGTATGATTCCTGAATTGGGATTGAAACACAAGCTTGCGGATAAATTAATTCAAAAAACAGAATATGATGAATTAATTAAATCAAAATTAAGTTTAAAAGAGAAAAATAAATTAAATAAGATCTCTTTAGGTAAATATATTGCTTCATATTCTGAAGACGATAAATCGGGAGATAAAGTTGCTGTTTTGTATGCATCGGGATCAATTAATAACGGAGACGGATACAACGATATTTATTCTGATAAGTATGTGAAGTACATCAAAGAACTACAGGAAAATGATAAAGTAAAAGCTGTTGTTTTAAGGATTAATTCTCCTGGAGGAAGTGCAAATGCTTCTGACGAGATTTTATTTGAGCTTCAACAGTTAAAAAAGAAAAAACCGCTTGTTGTTTCTTTTGGTGATTACGCGGCATCTGGAGGTTACTATATCGCAATGGCAGCCGACAAAATTTATTCTGAGCCAAATACATTAACGGGATCGATCGGAGTTTTCGGAGTTATACCTTACTTTAAAGATCTTGCCAATAAAAATGGAGTACGTTCTGATATTGTTGCTACCAACGCGAATTCTATGTATTACTCTTCTTTAAATGGAGTGAGTCCTTATGGAGTAAGTATGATTACAAGAAGTGTTGAAGGAACGTATAAAAGATTTGTACACTTCGTTACGAAAAATAGAAAACAGACTTTCGAGCAGATCGATTCGATCGGTGGAGGTAGAGTATGGAGTGGAACAAGAGCTAAACAGATTGGTTTGGTGGATGAATTGGGAACTTTAAACGATGCGATTAAATTTGCTGCACAAAAAGCAGGTTTGAAATCATCTTATAATGTTGCTTCTTTTCCTAAAAAGATGACTCCATTTGAGCAAATCTTTAATGATCTTAATGAAGACGAAATCTCTGCGAAGATCATTAAAAGTAAAATTGGTAAAGCAAACTATGAAATTTTGAATCAGATCACGAACGAAAAGTTACAGTCTGAGGTGAAAATGGAAATGCCTTATCAGATTAAAATAGACTAAATTATATTGTTTCATAAAATAAGCCGGATTTGAAATTCAAATCCGGCTTATTTGTTTTTTATCTATTATTTGATAACTAGCTTTTCTTCGTAGCCATTCCGTAGACCCAAAGAACGACCAACGCTCCTCCTACAGCCAATAGCATACTTCTGAAATCGAAACTGTCTGTAGTTCCCCATCCTAAAAAGCTACCTATAAATCCTCCTACGAAAGCTCCAACAATTCCTAAGATGATGGTCATTAACCAACCTCCGCCTTGTGTTCCAGGCATAATTAATTTTGCAATTGCTCCTGCAATAAGACCAAAAATGATCCAAGTTAAAATTCCCATAGTTTTAAAATTTTTAATTGTTAATATGAATGTGATTTAATAATTTAAAGAATTATATGATAATAATCACCTCTTCTTGAAAAAAGAATCTACAAATTCTGTACCATTAAACAATTGCAAATCTTGCATCTTCTCTCCAACGCCAATATATTTTACCGGAATCTGAAACTGATCAGAAATCCCGATCACAACACCTCCTTTAGCTGTACCGTCTAGTTTTGTCACTGCCAAAGCATTAACTTCAGTAGCTGCTGTAAACTGTTTAGCCTGTTCGAAAGCGTTTTGTCCGGTAGAACCGTCAAGAACCAGTAAGATCTCATGAGGAGCATCAGGAATAACCTTCTGCATTACTCTTTTGATCTTTGAAAGCTCGTTCATTAAGTTGATTTTATTGTGAAGTCTTCCTGCTGTATCAATGATAACAACATCTGCTCCCTGAGCTTGGGCACTTTGTACCGTATCAAAGGCAACAGAAGCCGGGTCAGACCCCATTTCCTGCTTTACGATCGGAACACCAACTCTTTCACTCCAAATCGTTAATTGCTCAACAGCAGCAGCTCTAAATGTATCTGCAGCTCCTAAAACTACTTTTTTACCTTCTGATTTAAATTGATGCGCTAATTTTCCGATTGTAGTTGTTTTTCCTACACCGTTTACGCCGACAACCATTATTACATAAGGTTTTTTTGAAGTATCAATATTTCCTGTTCCTGCGTGAGGATTTTCAAGCAATAATCCTGAAATTTCTTCACGAAGAATATTATCAAGCTCACTTACATTTACATATTTATCTCTGGCTACACGCTCTTCAATTCTTTCTATAATCTTGATGGTAGTGGATGCGCCTACGTCTGATGCAATAAGTATTTCCTCCAGATTATCCAGAACTTCATCATCTACTGTGCTTTTACCGACTACGGCTTTTGTTATTTTTTCGAAAAACCCCTGACTGGATTTTTCCAATCCTTTATCTAAAGTTTCCTTTTCTTCTTTTTTGAAAATATTTTTAAACCAACTCATATTAGAATTTTGATTGTATAATAAGATGTTGTATTATCTCTCTTTATTACAAAGATAACAAAAAAACTACCCAAAAAATGAGTAGTTTTTTTATATTGTAAATAAAGCTAAGCTTATTTTTTCAAATAAGCATCCACTTCGTCTGCATTCATTACTTTTTCTTCGAAAACGTAAGCATCTGATTTAGATGACTTCACCATTTTCACAACTTTAGTCATTTTTTTAGACTGTCCGCTTTGTAGGGTTGCTACTACTTTCTTTGCCATGGTAAATTATATTTATAAATTACTTGATTTCTTTGTGAAGGGTAGATCTCTTAAGAACAGGATTGTATTTTTTCAATTCCAATCTCTCTGTAGTGTTCTTTTTGTTTTTTGTAGAAATGTATCTAGACATTCCTGGCATACCACTTTCTTTGTGCTCTGTACATTCAAGAATTACTTGAACTCTGTTTCCTTTTTTTGCCATGATTTAGTTCTTTTTAATCAATCCGTTTCTAGTGCCTCTTTCGATAGCCTCTTCGATTCCAATCTTGTTAATCACTCTCAATCCATGAGCTGATACTTTCAGTGTAACGTGCTTATCTTGCTCTGGAAGGTAAAATTTCTTCTCTAATAAGTTAATTTCAAAACGACGCTTCGTTTTGTTATTAGCGTGAGAAACGTTGTTACCAACCATTGCACGCTTTCCTGTTATTTGGCAAATTCTTGACATATCTCGATGTTCTTATTTGTATAATATTTGAGGTTGCAAAATAACGAAGAATTTTTTAGATAGGCAAATGTTTTATAAAATATTTACAAATAACTGGTTGATTTATAATATTGATTTTACACGTAAGAATAAACTTCAGATACCATGGGCATTGAGCCTGATAAAATTCATATCAACTTTATTAAAGATCGATAAATTAATCTTATATCTTTGTTTTTAATTAATCTAAATAAAAATAAGATGAAGAGAATTTCTATTCTATTATCTCTGCTTCCGTTAAGTATGGTAGCACAAAATTTCACTGAAATTCAGACAAGTATGAATAACTTCTACTATCCGGCAAGTGATATAGGAGATATTGATAATGACGGATTACAGGATATTGTTGTAAACGGAGCGATAGATTCTGACGGTGACGGAAATGTAGATACCACTTATAATAAAATATACAAAAACAATGGAACAACCTTCATTCCGTATGCCGATCTGGGAGCAGATGCAACGCATTTGGGAGATATAAAATTCATTGATTATAATAATGATGGTCTGGCAGATATTATTTCTACAGGGTTAAGCTATATGGATATTGTGAATTATAAACATTACAGATTCAGAAATACGGGTTCAGGTTTTGTCAAAGAAGCTGATCTTTCGGGTAAAATCTACGGTTCAATGGAAGTTTTTGATTTTAACCATGACGGGTTGCAGGATTATGCATTGAATGGAACTCAGTATATCGATGGACTCGGATTTGTCAATAAATTAGATTATTATCAAAATACAGGAAATGGTTTTCAATTATTTCCCGGATGGATGGAAGGAACCCAAAACAGCAGTTTTAAAATGGTTGATCTGAATAATGACAACCTCTTAGATCTAGTAATATTAGGTTACGATGCGAACAGTGACGCTATGTTTAAGGTATATTTAAATATAGCAGGAACATTAACGCTTACTCAAACTCTTCCTCCTTTAGCAAGCGGGAAATTAGAATTTGCTGATTTCAATGCAGATGGTTTTCAGGATATCGTGGTTTCTGCGCAGGATGAAGAATATAAAGGATATCTAGCTGTTTTAATGAATGATGGAGCGGGACATTTAAATATTCAACAAATAAATACTCCGGAAATTTCAGATTCATCATTAAGTGTAGGAGATTTAAATAATGATGGATACTACGATTTCATTGTATCAGGAAATGACGAAAATAATGATGCTGTAGTGAAAGTTTTTACTTACAATCCAATCAATCAGAATTTTACAGAAAATACAACTACAGGTTTGTACAACTTAGGGGGTCCGGGTTTTGTGCATCTACTTGACTATAATAATGATCATCAACTCGATGTTTTATTGTCCGGATTTGATTGGGCAGATCCGGCAATGCCTTCATTAACTAAAATCTTCAAAAACCTTTCGTCTGAAACCAATGTAAAACCCGAACCTCCTACAAACCTGAATCTTACAAAAACAGGAAACAGATTTAATTTCTCTTGGACAGGCGCTTCAGATGATAAAACACCAGTGAATGCATTACGTTACGAAATCAAAGTCGGAACTACTCCAGGCGCTCAGAATCTTGCCAAATATGTCGTAACGACACCATCTTGGTTCTTAAATCTTGATCCGGCAATTCAGAATGTATATTGGAGTGTAAGATCCATTGATGCTTCAAAAGTGTATTCTGATCCGTCCACAGAAAACACATTAGGAACTCAAAGTATAAGTTTAGAAAGCCAATTCTCTATTTACCCAAATCCTGCTACGGAAAAGGTATTTATAAAAGGAAAAAAAGTTTCAGATGTTGAAATGTATTCGATAGATGGTAGAAAACTTAATGTGATGGTAAATAACGATCAGTCGATCAACGTTTCTCATCTTCCAAAAGGAGTTTATATTATTTAATTAAAAATAAAACAACAAGAAATCACCAAAAAACTCATTATTAAATAATTGAAATTTTTCCTTAATCAATGTGAAAAGTCAGACGTCCAGCTGGCTTTTCTTTCTCTACTTTTATTTTAAATGGCGACCCAGATTTTTCTGAGCCGCCATTTTATTTTTTATTAAATATGAATTAAGGATGAATTGTTTTTAATAATCCTTGTCAAGGTTCAAAACCTTGACAAGGATTACCGAAGTAAAGAACTATGTAAGTTGTGGACAAAAAAATTACGCTTTTTTCATTTTATTTTGAACTCTTTTAATCAAGAAATAAAACAACAAGAATCCCAATGCAAAAAACGAAAATCTCGTCAATAAATCTCCGCTTCTTGTGTAAAAAGTCTGCGTATCATACAAATTAATTTTAGCAAACAAAGTTGTTTTATCTCCATAAAAAGTATCTTCTACAATTTCTCCTTTTGCATTAATATGAGCCGAAATTCCACTGTTCGCGGCTCGGGCAATTTCTCTTCTTGTCTCAATTGCTCTTAATTTTGCATACGATAAAAGTTGTTTATGACCTTCCGAAACACCCCACCAAGAATCATTCGTCATGATCGCGAAGAAATTGGCTCCTTTTTTTACATAATCGGTTACAAATTCACCATAAATGCTTTCATAACAGATGATTGGGGCAATTTTTCCTTTGTTAAATGGATTTGAAAAAGCAACTCTTTCTTTATCTGTTCCTAACGAAGCAACTGTTCCACCCAAATTAAGCATTGCATCACCTAAAAGTGGTTTTAAAACATTCATATAAGGGAATATTTCAACACCGGGAACCAATTTTCCTTTGTGATAAACTTCTACTTTTTGATTCGGAACAATTTGAACTGCCGAATTATAACTTTCAACCCAAAGTGCAGGATTTAGCTGATATGCTTCTGTTGGTAACTTATCTTTTTTCGTATAAAAACGGTGCGAAGAAATTCCTGTTGAGAAAACAGAACCCGGATGTTTTACAAGGAAATCTTTAACATTATTTAAAAGTAAACTCTTTTCAAAAGCAGTCTCAGAAATAGAACCTCTTCCGGGAAGTGCTGTTTCCGGAGCGATATAATAATCGATTTTTCCTTTTGAATTTCTTTCGGCAAGACTTAAAAGGTCATTTTCTAACGTCAAACTGTCTGTAGAATATTTTTCTCCGTAAGGATCAAGATCGGGTTGAAGCATCAAAACATTCACCTGTCCGATTGGTTTTTCATTAAAATTATTGTATTTCGCAAAAGAAATGATCATTGGAACAACAATTAAAACAGCTACAATGGACGTATTGATAATTAAACTTTTTCTTTTTCTTCCTGCTTCCCAAATTCTTAAGGTGTAAAAAATAAGGACATTAATCACCAAGATCCAGAAACTTCCGCCTGTTGCTCCTAAGGTATCATACCATTGCACGAATTTTGGATAATCTGAAAATACATTTCCAAGATTTAGCCAAGGCCAAGTGAGTTCCCAATTCAGATGGAATTTTTCAAAACTCATCCAGATTGCTACGAAAAAAGCTAATCCCCAATAGGTTCCCTGAGCATTTTTATACCAATGATAACACTGAAAAACCAAAGAATATAACAAAGAATTAACCAACACCGGAAACACAACGGCCATCATAGAATGGCTTCCATCAGGGTTTTTTGCACCATATAACCAGCCTGTTGTTACAATATTCCAGATTACAAAACAGAGATAGGAAAGTCCGAAAACCACCCAGCTTTTTCTATTGAATTTGGAAAATTTTGAAACGCCATGTTCCATCATTAAAAGCGGAACAAGAGCAAAAAATATAAAGAACGGAATTCCGTAAGTTGGCCAAGATATAGACAACAGCATCGCCGAAATGAGCGTAAGTAAAACGTATTTCATTAATTTTATTTAACATACAAATTTAATGTTTTTGAAATGAATAAATTTGCAATTGATGTTAAAGAAAATTTACAAAATTATTATTGTTCCGTACACCTTGTTTTTACTGTATCTGATGTTTCTAGGAATGGGCAGATTTCAGTATGATGAGAATGTTGTGAGATTAAAGCCTGTGTTATCAACGATAGAGTTTATTCAAGGAACGATTCGTTGGGAAGATATTATCAGGATTGTTTTAGGAAATATAGTAATGTTTGTTCCTTTTGGTTTTCTGGGTTGGATTTTTCCTAAACTTAAAGAGCTGAAAAGCCTTCTTTTTTCCTTTATGTCAACAATTATTATCGTAGAAGCACTTCAGTATTTTACGAGAATGGGAATCTTTGAAACCGATGATATTATTCTTAATACGTTTGGGGTTTATTTGGGCTTTCTGATTTGTAGGTTTTTAGAAAATAAATTTAGTCGTTTCGTATAGTTTTTTTTCAGTATTCGTTACATTTGTTAAAAACAATTTAAGATGGATAAGAGAGGGTTTTTCGTAGAAGAGATTAAAAAAGAAATACTTGGCGATTGGAAAAGTATCGCAGTTGAAGTTCGTCCAAGTTCGTTTAAAAATGAAGATGGAACTTTAAAACCATTTTACTTAACAAGAGAATTCAGTTACTTGCCGGAAGATAAATTTCAATTGGAAATTATCAATTATGCCGATGCTTTCGGAGAAATTCCTTTGGTTAAAATGTTAATTAAAGGAGAAGTTGAATGGCAGGGCGATCATCCCGTTGCAGAAGGCGCACAAAAAGTAGATTTTACAGCCAACGAAAGTTATGAAGTTACACCGTTGATCCAGAATTTTGCTGATGTTCTGAATAATCTTGCAAAAGAGGGTTTTAATCAATGGGAAGTTGGTAAATCTCAAAATATTTTCAAGAAGAAATTTATTCCTTTTGGATTGAAAGAAGGAGATATTTTCAAAGAATACGATCTTATTTATCTTTATGAAGATATGCTATTTTGGGGTGCAAGAAATGTTGATGGAAGAGGTTTTGATACCGAAGAAAACCGTCCGACGAACTTGCAGATTCCGATGGTTAGAAAATAATTTTTTTTTGAACCATTAAGTTTTATTAAGAAGTTAAGGAACATCAAGCTTTTGATTCTTAAAGCTATTTTTAGGTATCGTCTTAAAAAATCTTAACTTCTTAATAAAACTTAATGGTTTAAATTCTATCCATTCAATTCCTTTGCTCGTTTTTCAGCATTTAAAATTCCGTTTTTTAGAATTTCTTTAAAATTATTTTCTTCAAAAGTTTTTAAAGCTGCTTCTGTTGTTCCGCCTTTGGAAGCAACGTCTTTTATTAATTCTTCCAAGTTTTTATCAGAATTATTAATTAAATGATAAGCTCCCAACATCGTTTGTTTTACGAAGAGTTTTGATAAATTTTCGTCAATTCCCATTTCCATTCCGGCTTTTATCATGGCGTCTACGATGTAGTAGAAATAGGCAGGCCCGCTTCCTGAAAGTGCAGTTACGCCATCCAATAGATCTTCGTTTTCCAAATAAACAGATCTTCCTGTAGAATTCAATAACCTTTCAATATTAATTAACTGACTGAAAGAAATTCCTTCTGCGGAAGTATAGCCTGTAATTCCCATTCCGAGAAGGGTAGGAGAGTTCGGCATTGCTCTTACAACGAGAGGATGACTTAATAATTTTTGGATTTTTTCGATCTTAATTCCTGCCATGATTGATAAAACCATCTGATTTTCTTTTAGTTTAAATCTGAAATTTTCAGCAACATTTTGAAAGTCCTGAGGTTTTACGGCAATGATGATTAAATCTGCATCCAATTCTTTTACGTCATCAAAAATTGAAATCATAGAACGTGGAAATTCTTCTGATATTTTTGATAATTTAGAATCATTTCTTGTAATAAGATGCAAACTTTCAGGCTTGATCAATTCATATTTTAAGAAAGATTTTGAAAAAGACAAGCCCATATTTCCGGCTCCGAGAATAGCTATTTTCATGTGTGTTTTTTATTAAAATGAGGTTATTCTTTCAAATATTTTCTAAAGGTCAAAGAATAATTATCATTAAAAGTAATGAATTCTAAATTTTTAAAAGAAATTTTGTGTGCTTTTTTATTAATTTTCCCACTTGGATCGTAATTCTTGATAATTACAAATTTCTCATTTACCTCTAGAATTTCACCAATTGAAAAGAGGTCTTTGTTCTTTTTTGTGCTATCAACAATGCAATGGAAATTTTGTTTTTTTATTGATTTAAACAATGATTCTGCATTTTTTAAAGAGGTATTATCAATAATTTTTTGATTGAATTTTATCAATCCTTCCTCTGAAAATATCTTTTCTGAAGTTTTATCAAACCTGTTATGACGAATGCTTGAGATTCTTTCATAAGGAATGATCTTGATCCCTGTTAATGTAAAATCATACGTTTCCTGAATCATTAAAAACTCATCTGATACGTTAAGAATGAACCCAACAACGTAGCTTTCAGGACTTTCTTCCGTAAGATAAATTTTCACATAATTACTTTTAGCAATGTGCTTTTGAATCAGTTTTTTAAATTCTTTTTCTGTTAATCCTGCCATGATGATATTATTTAAATGATTATATTTTTCAATATTGAAAAATATTGAAATTTTGACAAAAGTAGATCTTTTATGAAGATTAATTTTTATTCCACAGGAAATTCTGGTCTTCTCATCTTATATCTTGTTCCGGAAAGGCTTTGAAGAAACGAAACAAGAGCTTTGGTTTCTTCTTTTGTTAAATATAAAGGTTTTAATAGCGGATCTGTCATTGGATATAAAGGATCCAATTGTTTTTTCTCGGGGCTTGGGTCGATTTGGTGCATTCCGCTGTTGTAGACGTTTACTACACCTTCCAGATCATTGAATAATCCGTTGTGCATCCAAGGCTGAGTAAGCATCAGATCTCTTAATTGCGGCGTTCTGAATTTACCGGCATCTTCCGGCTTTTTAGTAATTTCGTATAACCCAAGATCCTGATATTTTTTCTTGTAATACGTCAACCCGATATTGTGGAAAGATTCATCGGTAAGATATTGTCCGTTATGGCAATTCATGCAACGGGCTTTTGTCCTGAAAATGTGCATGCCGTAGATTTCTTCATCAGACATTGCGTTGTATTTTCCTTCTAAAAATTTATCGAATCGGCTTGGCTGACTTTTAATTGTTTTTTGAAAATCTGCGATCGCTTTTACAATTTTGTCATATGTTACTTTATCGGTTCCGTATGCTTTTTTGAAGAGTTCTTTGTAACCTTTAACAGCTTGTATTTTTGCGGGTAAGGTTTTTACATCCATGGCCATTTCATGATGGGCGCTAAGTGGACCGGCTGCCTGTTCTTCTAATGTTTTTGCTCTTCCGTCCCAGAAAAAAGACTGGCGTTGAGCAATATTGTATAATGAAATGGTATTTCTGTTTCCCTGTAAATGATCATTTCCAAGCGCAACGCGTCTGCGGTCTGCCCATCCCATTTCAGGATCGTGACAAGAACTGCATGAAACCTGACTTGATTTTGATAATTTAGGATCGAAAAACAACATTTTTCCTAAAATAATATTAGGTTTATCTTGGTCGATAAAGAAAGCAGAATCGTTTTTAATGGGCGCAAACTCATTCCATTTTACTCCGTAATCAATAGTAGGTTTTGGCCAGTTGATGATTGCTTTTTTATAGCTTTTTACAATATCTTCAATGCTCGGATCCTGAATGTTTGACAAATCCTGATTGACCTTTGGTGTAAAACTCCACAATAACAATAAAACCAATCCTAAAACCCAATATATACCTCTTTTCATTCTCTAAAATGTTATTCCAATGCTTGCGCCTACAAAATTATTGTTTTTTTTCTGAATTTTTTGTGATTGATATTCTGCACTTACGAAGAATGCAGGTAGTTTTTCAAGTTTTAAATCATATCTTAATGAAGCTCCAACCGTAGTAATGTCACTTGCCTGAAATATATAATCCTGAAGAACCCACACGTCAACAGCGGCATTTCCTGTAGAAGCCAATGCATTAATAGATTTATTAACAACTCTTTTTGAGAAATAAGGTTGAAAGCTAAGTGCTTGATTTTCTTTAATTTCCTGTTTGTAATCTGCATTAATTCCGAAATAAGAATATTCAAATTTTTGTCCTGCATTTGGATATAATCTTCGTTCTTTAATTTCTTCATAACCATAAAATGGAGTAGCGGTTATTGAAAACTTGTCCTGATTGTATTGGTAGAAACCTTTTATCGTTGTTACATAATTTTCTCTTCGGTACGTTTTTCTTTTGAAAATTTGAGTCATGCTCACCGTATTCAATGAATAACCATACTCGGAACCTGTTTTTTTTGATGCATTATAATTTGCCAAAAGACCCACACGATGTTTTTCATTAAAATCAAAAAACTTAGCGCCTTCAATTTCAAAGGTTCTGTTTTCCAGATCTGAAATGTCATAATATGATGTTACATCACTATAACTTTTAATATTATTAGAGCTTCCTACGGTTGCCTGCAAGTAAAAATCTTTACCTTGTTTATTGGATATTTGCAATCCACCTTTTACACCAAATTCCTCAAAGCTTGTAACAGGATTTGTTCCACCGTTGAAAATGTTGTTTGAATATCCAAAACCTGTCATTTGATAGACGAAGGGTCTGCCCAATAAGCTTTGAAAGTAGATAGAGCTATTTTGAGTGTATTTATTGAATTCCCCAAAAACGCCCACTTCATATTCTCTGAAAACATTATAATTTACCCCGGCACTTATCCGTAAATCAGAAGTTGTACTTCTTAATCTAGGATCTCTTGAACGATAGCCTAATTGAGCTAAATAACTTATCTGCCCTGCAAAAGTCCAACGTTTTAGTTTCTGTAAATAACCTCCGGAAAATTCATAACGTTCTAATTTTAGATCTCCACCAACGGAATCGGAAGATATGTAAGGAGCGATACGTTCATAATCAAGATTTTCAGCCCGGATAAGATTTTTTAAGGTTAAGTTTTGATAATTTGCATTTCCCCAAACATATCGGTTAGGTTTCAATTTTTGAAATGATTTTGCCTCAACAGTCAAACCTTTGTCTCCACTTCCTAATTGTTGACGATAAGTTTTATCATTTTTATCATGATATCCAACATTAAATTCTGAGAACGAAATAGAACTATAACCCGACATAGCCGCCGGATTATAGTAATAATTAGTCTTAAAATTTCTTTCTATATTATACTGATTGTTGATAGTTTTAAAAAGACTAAGGCTATCCTGAGCTTTTACAGAAAATGTAAGTAGACTCATTAATAGTATATAGAAGTATTTTTTTATAGTAAGCATAACTTATTTTAATGAATGTCAAATAGTATCTTAATGTGTAATACCATTTTTTAAACTTGGTTCAGAATCTTTCACAAAGTCGTTTGTGGAATTATTTGTATCCATATAAAGATTCTTGTTTTCTGCCATTTTTCCTGTGATTTTACGTCTCACAGATTTTCCGTAACGTGTTGCGTCATTATCAATTGTTCCGGCAGCTGTCCATCCACCGTCAATACTTGCTGAAGTTAGTGTATGAATGAATTTCGTTGAGATACTGTTGTTCTCTCCATCTATTATCCAAGAATTTGGAATAGAATAAGCACTTTTTGAAGTTACACCTCCCGCACTGTTCTGATAAGTGTAATTATATTTGTGGTTGGTTAAGAATGTAGTTTCATTTTCACCTCCAGGAAAACGAGCGATTACATAACTTTCGAATCCTCTGTTGTGTAGGAAGAACATGTTGTAAGTCATTTGAGAATAAATAACTTTTACATTCGGAACTGAAGGATTGTCAACCTGTCCTAAAGTTGGGTTTGTAGAAGGGAATTCAAAGTTTGCATTGTGCAGATCGTAGGCATTGCTTGTATTTTGTCTGTGGTCGATCGCATTATCAGCAATTACAATAAAATCTCCTGATTCTACCGGATATTGAGTTCCGTTTCCGGGTAAAACCATTACTCCTTTTACTGCAAAATATTCGTTTACATTATAAGGTGTGGGGTTTTTGTCATCTGTTGTAAGGAATTCCGACTGCGCAAGAATCAAACCGTCTGCATATAATAATTTATCAGAATTATTTACAATTTTGAAATAACGACCCGAATTGTAGTTTTTACCATCCGTAGTCTTGATTCCTGTAAAGAATACTTCTTCAATAATAAAATCATTGTGGAATGCCTTGAAATATAAAGGGATATTAACGTTAGTAGCTAAAGTCGTGATATCTGCTTTACCGGTTCCTGCCGCAGCGGTTGCTTCCAGCTGAGTAGTTATTACCTGACCGTTTACTGTAATTTTATAAGAACCATAAGGCACTTCTATAGAAGTAGAACTTGCTTTTTGTGAGTTTTTCTTGATCACAGCACCCGTGTTTACTTCTTTAAGTTCAATATCCAAATTTTCATAAGAAGAAATATTCTCACCCGAAAAAGATAAAGTTAAAACTCCGTTTTGTGTAGCTGTTACTCCAAAATCATCATCACTAGAACAACATGTAACAGTAAGTGTTGCCGTCATCATTGCTACTAAACTTAATAATAAAACTCTTTTTTTCATGTTATTTTCTTTGATATATATTAAAAATTGTAGTTTAATTCCATTCCGAAATACGGAGTATTGGTTGATCTTCTGTAAATTTTCAGATTATTAAAAGTGTAAGGTGAACTGTAATTGAAAAGCCTGTTGACGAACAATGATGTTTTCAAAGCTTTATAAATACTTTTTGTTACTTTAATATTTCCTGTAATAGTAAAAGTATACAAAGTCGCCAGATTATCTGTAGTAGATACATTTCTTACCAGCCATTGTTTGTAGATATCTGTTCTGTCTACATCTGTGAACGGATGTTCAATTCCATCTGATCCGTAATAAGAAATTGGCTCGGCAATTCTGTTGTCATTTCTTCTGTTATCAAATAAACTTCCCTGAAATGAAGCAGAAACAATCATATCCAGACTTGGTAAGTAAGTATCGATGAGTAAATTGTAATTCATATTAGAATAAACATATCCATTATCACTTTTATAAATTCCGTAGTAAGGGAAAGGTTCTGTACCAACAGAGATAGTAGGTCTGTAAATAATAGGAAGTGAATTTCTATATTGAGTTTTGAAATAGGCTCCTGTTAATGTAAATCTTGTATTGATGGCTTTAATTCTTGGTGAAGTATACCCAAATTCAATACCTTGTTTTAATGTTGCGCTTCCGTTTTCAACAGTTTCATATTCATTGAAAAGACTTTTTACAACAAAAGGCACGTTGGTAAGGTTGGGGCCATTCGCTGTCCATTGATTAATGTCAACTTGCGAAGCATCATATTGTTTGTAAGTATGGACAACAGAGTTTTTCATATCACGGAACCCATTGGTCATATCTTCTTTGAAATAAGTAATAAAGAACTCATTGTTTCTATAACTTAAATCTAACCTGATCTCTTTTTTAATACTTTTTGCAGCCTCGATATTTTTATTTTCTCGCGATTGTACGTACGTCATGAAGTTTACATATCGATATTGTGGATCGTTACCGTAATAATTCAGCTGCGTATAATCCCAATATTCTTTGTTCGGATAAAGCATTAACAAAGTCGGTTGCTTGTAAAATAAACCATACCCTAAAGTAACATCCGTTTTCAAGGGAAAATTATTAATCATTAAATGTGGTAAGCTATACTGGAAATTCAATCTAGGCTCTGTGAAAACTTTTTTGCTGATGGCGTAAGAATTATCAATTCCTAAATTTTGCGAAAGTCTCAAACCGGCATATAGAGTAAACTTATGCTGATTGATCGCATAACTCATCTGATCTCCTGCAAAAGCCGCCAATAGGTTTGATGCCGGAATATCATTAAAAGCTCTTGGTCTGTCTATTCCCGATGCTGCTGAGGGAGGCGTTCTCATGTCATAAACCAAACCGTTCCCGTTATTTTTAGAATATCTCCAATCAAGTCCGGCTTCATAATCATGGGTGATTCCTGCTGTTTTTCTTGTTCCGTTTATTTTAAAAAGTGCTGAGATATCCAACGGTTTTCCTTCTGTCAAAAAATCTATAACATAACGTAGATCTGGAAAGAAACCAACATTTTCTCCTTGATCGTAAGCTAAAGAGAAAGATCGAGGGCCAGATAGTTGAACTAATTTTCTTTGTTCAATTTTCTCAAAACCTGCGCGGATGGCTGTATTTAAAGTCACCTTAGTAAAGAATGAACTCTTATCTAAATTGTAAATAAAGTTATTGGTAAAACTTATCTTTTTATTATTTGATTCATATCTGTCTATGTCTGCTGTTCCATTATCAGGATCTACTTTTTTCTTATCAATATTTACGGAAAAATCGATGTTTGATCTCCATTCTAAAGTTCTTGACCAAAGTGTTGAGATTTTCTTTGAACGAAGTGAAGCCGTGATTCTTTGATAATTTTCAAAATCATCAGTCGGTGTAGCTTTTGAATCTAAGAAATCTGCACTCGCGCTCAACTGCCATTTATCATTTATTTTAAACCCTTTTCCGACATAATATTGTTTACTGAAACCATCAGCTTTAAATCTAGCCTGAAGCGGTGATTGTCCGATTTTACGCTCAATTTTAATCAAACCTGAAGTTAGATCTCCGTAAGATGCAGAAGGAATTCCGCGAATAATTTCCACTCTTTCAATATCATTAGTAGAAATAGTTCTCATATCAATTCCTGAGTAGGCAGTTTCTCTGGCTTCTGGAGAATATCCAAACTGACTATGATCTACAGAAATCTGCATATCAGCATTTGAATTAATAATATTGTCATCCACCATGAATTGCACACCCAGCGATGAGGTTTTGTAGTCGTTGCTTGAAAGGCTACCCGGATTTTCACGAAGAATGGGTCTGTTTACTCCGCTTAAATTAGGTGCTTTTGCCAATCCGCCGGGAAGAAGTTCCATCAAATCTGAAAAACTTGAAGGCTGTAAATGCTCCATTGCTTTTCTGTCGATGACGGATTTTGTAGTTAATCCTTTTCCTTCTTTAGAAAAGACAACAACCTCTTCCAATTTATCGATCGGCTGAAGATTTATTGTTAAATTTTGCTGAGAAGCAAGCGTAATGTTCAGTTCTTTTTCCTGAAAATTCGGGTGGATTATTTTAATATGATGCTTACCATTTAACAAAGAAATATTGGCATTTCCATTATTATCTGTGGTTACAGAAGATTGGTCAACTGTAATAGATGCACCTTCTAATTCTTTATTATTTTCGTTGTAAACCGTAATGTTCAATTGTGATCTTCCTTCCTGAGCATATATGAAATGCGTACTGAAAATGAAGAAGAAAACAAAAGATAAAAATCTCATCATCCTAATTTTATTTATTCTAAAAAAAGCGAGTGCAAATATATTTATTATAAGTGCGTTACGATGATTTTATTTAGAATAAATTAAAATAAGTGACAAATGTCAGAAAAACGATCTGAATATTTTTTATAAAATCTTAAGATAAAGTTATATAATATTCACCTCTCTCTCTAGTTCTATACTGAATTTTTCTTTTACAGAATTAATGATTTCAGTTGAAAAATCGAAGATTTCTTGCCCAGTTGCATTTCCTGTTGCGTTAATAATAACTAAAGACTGCAATTGATGTGAAGCAACGTTTCCAATCTGTTTTCCTTTCCATCCGCATTGTTCGATCAGCCAGCCAGCGGGAACTTTTACAAATTCTCCGTTTGGATAGCCTTGAATATTTTCAAATTTTTGCTTCAATTCTTCAAATTGAGTTAAAGGAATGGTCGGATTTTTAAAAAAACTTCCTGCATTTCCGGTAACTTTTGGGTCGGGAAGTTTGCTTTGTCTGATGTTGATAACAGCTTTAGAAACATCCTGAATGGTTGGATTTTCAATTCCTAAATTTTCAAGTTCAGATTTTATTGCACCATATTCAGTTTTGATATTGTGATTTTGGATAGTTAATCTAAATGAAACCTCTAAGATCACATATTTTCCTTTTCCTTCCTGCTTAAAAATAGAATCTCTATAACCGAATCTGCATTTTTTAACATCAAAAGTTTCAATTTCTAAGGTTTCCAGGTTCAAAACTTTACAATCTACAAAAATATCTTTGATCTCAGTTCCGTACGCTCCGATATTCTGCATCGGTGAAGTTCCTACATTTCCCGGAATTAGAGATAGATTTTCAAGTCCGCCAAGGTTTTTATTTAAACAGAATAGGACGAATTCATGCCAGTTTTCTCCGGCTTTTGCAGTGACTAAAAATTCATTTTTATTTAAAACCTGTACAGCAATTCCTTTTAAGCTAAGTTTAATAGCTAATCCATCAAAATCTTTGGTAAACAAAATATTACTTCCGCCTCCAAGGAAAAGGAGTGGAAGGGTGTTCATGTTTGAGAATTTCAAAGCATCTTTTAATTCTTCAATTGAATGTACTTCAACAAAATATTTTGCTTTGGCTTCTACACCGAAAGTATTATACGGTTTTAGAGAAAAATTTTCGTGCATGGCATTATTTGTATTCTTTTGGAAGAATTTTTTCTAATTGATCTTTGAATTTTTGAAGCTGATAATAATGAATCGTATCATTATATGAATTGACGAATACATGAGAGCTTTTTGATGTTTTGATCTGAAAAGTTTCATCGATTCCGTCCTGAGCCTGTAAACTTTCTGAACTTTTGATTTTGTCCAGTGTTTTTATATCAATAGATGAGGTTAATTTTTTCCAGGTTTGCGGGTCAATGGCAGAATTCCATTTTTTATGGATTTTTGAAGAAGTCGCTCCCTGCGTCAGATTGATGGAATCTTTTGTTAGTTTAATAATCTTATAGCTTCCTAACTTTCCGCCAACATTCGAAAAACCAATGAATGTAATTTCATTCCTATTGTTATCAGTTTTTGGTTGGGTTTCTTTCTGACAAGAAAAAAATATCAGCAATAAAAATGTTGAAAATAACATCTTCAAAGTATTGATCTTTACTGCTGACATCTTTATTGAATATTAAAGGTGGAACTCTAATTTATATTTTTCAAGAGCATCTTTTAAAATTTCGGCACTTCTTATCAAGTCCTGTTCTTTTAAAACGTATGCGATTCTTACTTGTTTTTTACCTAATTCCGGATTGCTGTAAAATCCTCCGGCTGGTGCAACCATGATAGTTTCGTTATTAAGAGAATATTTCTCTAACAACCATTGGGCAAATTTTTCGGTATCATCTACAGGAAGCTCAGCAACACAGTAAAATGCGCCTTTTGGTTTTGGACAGATAACTCCGGGAATAGCATTTAGCTGATCAACCAACACATTTCTTCTGTGAGTATATTCTTCTCTTACTGCTCTGATGTAAGCTCCGTCATTCTGGTGAGCTGCTGTAGCTGCAATTTGTCCCAATAGAACCGGACTTAATCTTGCCTGAGCAAAAAGCATTGCCGCATCATGAATTTTTTTAGAACGCGTAAGCAGACATCCGATTCTTACACCACACATAGAGTAACGCTTAGATTCAGAATCAATGATGATACAATTTTCGCTTAATTCAGGGAAAGCAAGCATTGAAATTTGTTGTTTTCCGTCATACACATATTCTCTGTAAACCTCGTCTGAGATTATAACGATGTCATATTTTAAAGCAATTTCTGCTAATTTTTGAAGTTCTTCACGCGTGTAAAGGTAACCTGTAGGATTTCCAGGGTTACAAATAACGATCGCTCTTGTTTTGTCTGTGATTTTTTTCTCAAATTCTTCAATCGGAGGAAGTGCGAATCCTGTTTCAATAGTTGAAGGCACGGCAACAACATTTACATTAAAAGTGCTTGTAAATCCGTTATAGTTAGCGTAATATGGTTCCGGGATGATTACTTCGTCACCGTCATCACATAATGTTGAGATTGCGAAGTTTAAAGCTTCAGAACCTCCATTGGTTACGATGAAGTTATCGGGTGTAAGATCTGTGAAATCTAATGAATGATAATATTCTGTAAGCGCCTTTCTGTATTCAATATTTCCTTCAGAAAGAGCGTATTCTAATACTTTTAAATCAATGTTTTTTAAAGCGTTTAAAGCCGTTTCCGGAGTTTCAATATCAGGCTGTCCGATATTAAGGTGATATACTTTTACTCCTTTCTGTTTTGCTTTAAGGGCAAAAGGAACCAGTTTTCTTACTGGCGATGGCGGCATGTGTTGTGCTCTGTTTGAAATATTCGGCATTGTTCAAAAAATTTGTATGACAAAAATAAGATTTAATTCTTCAATAATAAAATAATGAATAAATGCTTATGAATCGAATTTTGGAATCGGTAGTATTTCTGTTATATTTTGATGAAATATTTATGTTAATTAAATTTTTAGTTTTTATTATTTATTTTAAAAATTTTAATTATAATGAGTTTAATATGTTATTTAATGTTATTTGTTTAAAATAAATATGTTAATATGTGTTTTATATTGTTTTTTTATTAAATTTACAGCGATAATTTTAAGTAATATGAAAATAAAACTATTTTTTGGAGCTTTAAATGCTATTGCTCTTTTGTCGACATCTTCTGTGATGGCACAAAATTTTCAAACGATGCCTATACAATCCGGCTATAATGCTGATGTAATTGCTAATGGAGTAGGCTCTTCTTCGATTTCTACCACTACGGATGTTGACGGTGTTTCTTTTGCTTTTGTAGCGAGAGATTTTCTGCTCACGTCTTCTAGTACTCCTCTCACATATGGTATACCTTCAGACGGGATGATTAATTCTGTGGTTGCAGGTACTCCGGGACTGAGTTATAAGCTTGGAGATTTGAGTGGTAACAATTCTTTAAGACTTCCAAGTGCGAATGATACCGGAACTTTAGTGTTTTCTACACCAAAGGCAGCGGTTACCTTGTATATGCTTTCAACAAGCGGAAGTGGAGCATCTACTGCTAATGTTGTCGTGACTTTTACAGATAATTCCACTCAAACCTTTACCAACGTAAGTGTATCTGACTGGTATGGCGGAACAAATTTTGCCATTCAGGGAATTGGTAGAATTAATAGAAATACAGATGCGTTAGAAGCAAACGCAACAAATCCAAGATTATATCAGAATGCATTGGCAATTGATGCAGCTAATCAATCAAAACCAATACAAAGTGTAGCAGTAACTAAAACTTCTACAGCCCAGGGATATACAAATGTTTTTGCATTCTCTGCTGAGGCTTTCTCAGATTGTGCAGCACCTGTTTTACAGCCTGTGGGAACTCTAACAGCGAATTCAGCTCAGGTTTCATGGACGGTACCAGCTACTACACAAGCTTCGGGATATGAAATTTACTACAGTACTTCAAATACAGCTCCAACAAGTGGTACAGCTCCGACTCTTACTAATATTCCGGGGACAAGTACAACAATAGGAAGTTTGTCTGCCAATACAGTATATTATTATTGGGTAAGAACAAAATGTAATAATACAACTGGTCAGAGTGTATGGTCATTCTCAGGAACATTCAAGACATTGTGCGGTCCTATGACTACTATGTTTGAAAACTTTGATTCTTATGGTACAGGAAATATTGTTCCGGACTGTTGGGCAAGAATTATTAACACTACGGGATCTCAAACAATTTCAACGACTTCACCGGCTTCGGGAACAAGAAATATCTATCAGTACAGTACTACTGCACAAAATTCTACGTATGTTGTGTTGCCTCAGTTTAGTAATATTAATGCAGGAACGCATTGGTTGAGATTTAAAGCGAGAGTAAGCACTTCACCGGGAACTTTAGATGTTGGATATGTTACTGATGCTACGAATTCAGCAACTTTCACATCTATCCAAACATTATCTATATCTAATATTGTATATACAGATCCAAATGCAGAATATAAAGTAATCGTACCTTCTTCCGTACCAGCAAATGCAAGATTGGCTATCATAAATAAAAATGACGGAAAATCTTACTATTGGGATGATGTTTATTGGGAAGCAATACCTTCTTGTCTTACGCCAACCGCAGTTGTTGTTTCTAATATGAGTACTGTTTCTGCTGACGTAACTTGGACGGCGCCTTCTCCGGCTCCGGCAAATGGATATGAGTATTTTATTTCTACAAACAGTACTGCTCCTACAGCGACAACGCCAGCTTCTGGAACTACGACTCTTACTACATTAAGTATTTCTAACCTTACTGCAAATACAACTTATTATATTTGGATACGTTCAGTTTGTAGTTCTTCAGATTCAAGTATATGGTCTTATCCGGTTACATTTAAAACATTATGTGGACCAGTGACATTGCTTTCTGAGAATTTTGATTCTTATGGAACAGGTGATGTTGTACCTGATTGTTGGATAAGATTGGCTGGAACAGGTAGCCAGACACTTACAACAACTACACCAGCTTCTGGTACAAGAAACGTTTACCAATTTACAGGTACTACTTCTACGCCTACAACGGTTGTTCTTCCGGTATTTAGTAATATTAATGCAGGAACTCATAAGTTGAGATTTAAAGCAAGAGTTACAGCTACCGCAGGAGCTTTGCTTAATGTTGGATATGTTACTAATACAGCGGATGCCAACAGCTTTGTATTACTTCAAGCTTTACCAATTTTGAACACTGCTTATACAGCTGCTAACTCAGAATATACAGTAACTGTTCCTTCTTCAGTTCCTGCCAATGCAAGATTAGCGATAAAGAGTCCTAGCGATGGAAAATCTTATTATTGGGATGATATTTTCTGGGAAGCTAATACATTAGGAACTTCTGAGGTTGGTACTAAGAAATCACTTTCTGTATACCCAAATCCGTTCAGAGATGTAGTATATATTTCTGATATGAAAGATGTGAAGTCTGTAACAGTTAATGATGTTTCAGGAAGAGTTGTTAAGCTTATTGATAATCCTGGAAAAGAACTTAATTTAAGTACACTGAATTCAGGTTTGTATTTACTATCAATCACTTTCAAAGACGGATCTAAATCAGTTACGAAAATTATTAAGCAATAAAATTTTTAGACTTAAATAAACAGGGAAGGCAGTTATATTTTATATATAGCTGTCTTTTTTACTTTTATATTGATGTCTTTTTTCGTATTTTCGGCTGAAATATTAATACCATGATAAAAAAGATATTTTCTATGGCATTATCTGTTACGGCTCTTTTTTCTGTGACAGCTTTGATGGCTCAACAACATTTTCAAACAGTACCTTTTCAATCCGGATATACGGCTGATGTGATCGCTAACGGTGTAGGTCCTTCCATAGCTTCTACAACAAATAATGTGGATGGAACTTATTATAATCTTGTTGCAAATGATTTTAAACCAACTCCAACAAGTATACCTCCTTCTTATGGATTACCAGCAAATGGTACTATTAGTTCAGGACTATCTTCAACCCCTGGATTAAAGTTCCAACTTGGAGATTTAAATGGAAATAATTCTTTAAGGCTAGTTAGTAATATTCCGGGAGCGATTGACAATTCTGGGACTTTGGTATTATCTAATCCAGTGGCGGCAGTTAAACTTTATATGCTTGCTACTAGCGGACAGGGGACTGCTCAAGTAACAATAACAGTTAATTTTACAGATAATACAACTCAATCCTTTACAGAACAGGAGATTCCATTCTGGAATAGCACCAGAACAAATTATGCAATTAGAGGCATAGGGAGAGTTAATAGAAATACAGATGTGCTACAAACCTTTCCAGAGGATCCAAAGCTCTATCAAACTGTTCATAATATTGATGTAGTGAATCAGACTAAGTTGATTCAAAGTATTACAGTAAAGAAAACTATTAATGAAGGAGTAGCTAATATCTTAGCTTTTTCTGTGGATGCTTATACGGATTGTGTAGAACCTATCACACAGCCTGCAGGAGCTATTACTTCAGCCTCAGCGCAGATTTCATGGACCATCCCTACCGGTACTCAGGCAGTAAGTCATGATATTTATTATAGTACAAGTCTGACGGCTCCTACCAGCAGTACCACACCTAATTATTCAGGTGTAACGGGAGTAACTTATACCATTGGAAATTTGTCTCCTAATACCAAGTATTATTATTGGGTGAGAACGAATTGTAATGGTATGATGAACCAGAGTCAATGGTCGTTACCAAAGTATTTTACTACGTTATGTGGTGTTACTGCTCTTCCATATACTTATGATTTTTATTATTTTAATAATTTTGAGTTTAAAACATGTTGGAATAATGCTTTATCAGGAGGAACTCCTGCTACAGGACCTACAGGTACTGCTTATGGCTGGCATAGGAACCCTTTCTTAAATATTGAGAATAATAATTGGGCAGCAACAGTTGTTATAGATGGTGTAAATAAGATTTCATGGACTACAACTCCACTTTTTGATTTTTCTGCGGGTGCATATAAGGTGAAGTTTAAGTATGGTTTAACACCTTATGGATCACCTTCTGCAACTCAAATGGGAGTCGACGATGTTGTACATTTTATGATTTCGAATGATGGTGGAAATACATGGACAATACTAACAACTTGGGATCATAATAATAGTCCTTCAAATACTCCTAATGAGTATACTTATGACATACCTGGCAGTATCAGTGCAACTACAAGATTTGCCTTTTATGCTAGCTCAGGAGCAATTAACGATCATTTTAGTATTAGTTTTTTTGTAGATGACTTTAGTGTTGAAAGTAATGCTCCACTAAGTACTTCGGAAATGAGTAATCCGTCAAAAAAGACAGCAGTTCATCCTAATCCTTTTAAGGATGTTTTATATTTATTAGATACTAGGGAATTGAAAAATGTAAGTGTCGGAGATGCATCAGGTAGAATTGTAAAAACATTTGAAGGTTCTGGAAAGGAACTTAATTTAAGTATGCTGAATGCGGGAGTATATTTTGTGACTGTCATATTCAAAGACGGTTCAAAATCAACTACAAAAGTTATTAAGCAATAATAAACTTTAAATTTAAAAATAGAAGGCAGTTATATTTTATATATAGCTGTCTTTTTTTATTTAATTAAAATTGTAGGATAAGGTTCGTATAAATTTTGTTATTTTGAAAATTGTAAAAACCGAATTAAAATGCAAATTAAAGCAGATTCTGTAGAAGATTATATTTCGAAAATTCCTGAGGAAAGACAAGAAATATTCAAGAAAATATTTGATACGATAACCGATAATTTACCTGAAGGTTTTCAGAAAGGCGTAAGTTATGGAATGGTTGGTTGGGATGTTCCTTTGGAAACTTATCCTGCGGGATATCATTGTACGCCGGGTTCACCGCTTCCGTTTATGGGACTGGCGTCTCAAAAGAATTTCATCGCGTTTTATCATATGGGAATGTATGCAAAACCGGAATTATTAGATTGGTTTGTAGCCGAATTTCCAAAACATTCTAAAAGAAAACTCGATATGGGAAAATCATGCGTCTGTTTCAAGAAAATGGATGATATTCCGTTAGAATTATTAGCTGAGGTGAGCAAAAAAATGACTGTACAAGATTGGATTACTATTTATGAAACAAATTTTAAGAAATAAATTTTTACTAAAAATACTTGTAGCTATTTTTCTTTTAAACTTAATTATAAATTGTAAAAACACACAAAGTTCAGGGTTGAAAAATGGCGATTTACTTTTTGTTACTGCAAAAGAAACAGGATTATCAGGGGCAATTAATAATGTAACTCAAAAACAGAAAAGCACGTCTTTTGATCATATCGGAATTTTAGAAAAGAAAGGAAATGAAGCATTTGTTCTTCATGCCGCTCCAAAAGGCGGTTCGCAAAAACAAAATTTGAAAGATTTTCTGAAAGATCAGGCGAATGATGGACAAAGAGTCGTTTTGTATCGTTTAAAACCCGAATACCAAAATACAATTCCTGCTGCCATTCAAAAAGCAGAAAGTATGTTGGGAAAACCTTATAATTTCAATTATATCTTAGATGAAAACTCTTATTACTGTTCAGATTTTATTGAAAGAGCTTTTCGAAAAGACAATATTTTTAAATTAGAACCTATGACTTTCATTGATCCTAAAACAGGAAAAACCAATGAATTTTGGGAACAATTCTACCAAAAGAAAAATCTTAAAGTTCCGGAAGGTGAGTTAGGTTGCAATCCAAACGGATTGGCCGCATCAGATAAATTGGAAAGAATAAAAGAATTAAAATAATTAGGAATAAGGAATAAGGAATAAGGAATAAGGAATAAGGAATAAGGAATAAGGAATAAGGAATAAGGAATAAGGAATAAGGAATAAGGAATAAGGAATAAGTTTAAAAATAAATTTCTTCTTAAATATTCAGATATTTATAAAACAGTACATATCAATAGGAACGGGCTTTAGCCCGTTTTATTTTTGCCAAAATTCCAAAGGCTTTAGCCAAAACTTAAAAAACTTAATAAATAATGTGTTAAAATTCAAAATTAGTAGTCTACTAATTTGGTGGACTAATATTTTTTTATATTTTTGTCAAAGATTTAAAACAAATGAGATGAATTAAATCAAGAACAGTCTAACCAAAAAAAAATATTTAGTTATGATTACACCAAATCCAACTGTGCAGATTTTACACAACAGAATTAATCTGCAAAAAAAAGAATTGATATTAGAAATAGAGTTAAATGGCAAGATGAAATTCGAGCATTTAATGAATACTATTTATAATCAGTTCGGAATTTGTCACAAGGTGTTATCGGCTAATGTGGAGTACGTTAACGGGCGTAGTTTTGGTTCGGTTCAATTATATATTAATGTAACTTCAGAAGAATATCAGGAACTTGAGTTCTTTCTGAATAAAAATAAACTTCTAAATACGACTGTAGAATATCTCTGCAGAAAGTATTTTTAGGGGAGGTTCATATAGTTTTAATTACGAAAGTGTTCAGTTTACTGAGCGCTTTTTTTATTTTAAATTATAATTAAAAAAAGGTTATTTTTAAGCTAAATTAAAATCGAAATCTATGATCATTCTAATTATTGTAATCGCATTAGCTGTAATATTTCTTCTTTATGGAGTTTCCATTTATAACCAATTGGTAAAACTGAGAAATCTGGTTCAGGAAGCTTGGAGCAGTATCGATGTAATGCTTAAAAAACGTCACGATCTTATCCCGAACCTTGTAGAAACGGTAAAAGGTTACGCAACCCACGAACGCGAAACATTGGACAGTGTGACAAGAGCAAGGGCTCAGGCTGTAGGCGCAAATTCGGTAGAATCTAAGGAAGCTGCAGAGAAAAATCTGAATCAGGCAATGATGAATTTATTCGCTGTTGCAGAGCAATATCCGGATTTGAAAGCAAATACTAATTTCCAACAACTACAATCTGAACTGACTTCCATAGAAAACGATATCGAAAAATCAAGAAGATATTACAACGGAACCGTTCGTGATAACAATACATTGGTAGAATCTTTTCCTAGTAATATTATCGCCAACATGTATAAATTCGTGAAATCTCCGTTCTTCGAATTAGAAAATGCTGCGGAAAGAGAAGTTCCAACTGTAAAGTTTTAAAGAATGAAAAAGTTTTTAGTACTTTTTTATTTGCTGACTTTTACGCTCGCTTTTTCGCAGGAAGAAGATAGTTTAAGTGAGAACAAAAATGGAATTGAACGGATCACTTCTTTTCATTCTGATATTAATGTTGATAAAAAATCTGCGCTGAATATTACAGAAAACATCAACGTCCACAGTCTTGGAATTAATATCAAACGTGGAATTTACCGTGCGCTTCCTTTGTCGAGAAACTTAAATAACAAAACTCAGAAAGTAAAATACGATATCATCTCCGTTAAAAAAGATGGAGTAGAGGAGGATTATCATGAAGAAACCGGAGATGGTTATCTGAAAATATATGTCGGAAATAAGGATGTAATTCTAAGTCCGGGCGATTATAAATATGAAATAAAGTATAAAACAGAAAATCAGATCGGATTTTTTGATAAATACGATGAGGTATATTGGAACGTAAACGGCACAGTCTGGGATTTTGCAATAGATACAATTTCAGCAAAGGTAACCCTTCCTGATGGCGCAAAAATTCTTCAAAATTCATGCTACACGGGTTCTTACGGAAATAATTCTCAAAATTGTAGTTCTAAAGTTTTGTCTGATAATTCGATGGAATGGTCTGCAACTAATTTAGCTCCGAATGAAGGATTGACAATTGCCGCAGGATTTCAAAAAGGAATTATGATTCCACCGCCACCGCCAACTTTTCTCGAAAAATTTGGAATTTTAATCGGTGGAATTATCATATTATTTGGATTGATTTTCTATTACTATTCAACATGGAGAAAATATGGTGTTGATCCGCAAAAGCCAACAGTTTATCCACAATTCAATGTTCCGGAAGACCTTTCACCGGCTTCAATGGGATATTTGGAAAATGAAAGTTTTAAAAATAAATTTCTAACCGCCTCAATCGTCAATCTTGCTGTAAAAGGTTATTTAAAAATAGTTGAAGGCGAAGATTCGGGAATTTTAGGTTTGTTCAGTACAAAAACATTTACTTTAAATAAATTAAAAGAGCCCGATCAGGCTTTACCAAAGGAAGAAATCAACTTAATGAATACTCTTTTCACGGGAAATGATACCTTAAAGTTTGATGGAAAATATAATTCAAAAATTGAAAATGTTGTTAATAGCTTCAAAGGAACATTGGCATTTCAGCATGATAAATTTTTAAATGAAGGAAATAATTTTTCAAAAGTTGTTGTGCCGATTTTAATCATGACGGTTGTATATGCTTTAGGTTTATTTATAAGCTATAAAATAGATCCGGAGCCAGAAAAAATGGCTGGTGGAATAGCTGTATACGTTATTTCTTTAATCATATTTTTTGTAGTATCATTTTTGTCAAGCAGAGTTTCATGGAAATTTTTAATTCCTATTCCAATCTTTGTTATCATTGGATTGATTGGTTTTATTAAACTAGGAAACGGCGGAAGTGAACTTATTAATTTTGGTATTTGTTACTTCTTTATTATTCTAGGATTTACTTCTTTGATGATTTATCAATATGTAATTAAAAGACCGTCAGAAGAAAAATTGAGACAAAAATCTTTAATTGAAGGCTTCAAAATGTACATGGGAGCAGCTGAAAATGAACAGTTGAAATTTCACAATCCTCCTCAAATGACACCACAGGTTTTCGAAACATTACTTCCCTTTGCAATGGTTTTGGGAGTGGATGATATTTGGGGAGAGAAATTTGATACGATGGTTAAAAACATGGCGAACGGAACGGAATATGTTCACGCTTGGTATATTGGAAGTTCGATCAATCATTTAAGCTTTGGAAATACACTGAACTCAAGTCTTACCAATTCCATAAGATCTGCAGCTACGCAACCGTCAAGCTCAAGCAGCGGTTCCGGTGGTGGCGGATTCTCCGGTGGAGGTGGCGGAGGCGGTGGAGGCGGAGGCTGGTAATCCGAACTTCTCAAAAAAATAAAAAGCGTTCAAAATTTTGAACGCTTTTACTTTATAATACAGGCTAAAAACGAATATCTAAATTCTAACCTCTAGTTTCTTATCTTAAATTCTTTCAATATCAGCTCCGATTGCTTTCAATCTCCCGTCAATATTTTCGTAACCTCTGTCGATTTGCTCGATATTGTGGATAATTGATTTTCCTTCCGCAGAAAGTGCAGCAATAAGAAGTGCATTTCCGGCTCTGATATCTGGAGAAACCATTGTTGTTCCTCTTAATGGAGCTTCTTGATTAAGACCGATCACAGTTGCTCTGTGCGGATCACAAAGAATGATCTGCGCTCCCATGTCGATCACTTTATCAACGAAGAATAATCTTGATTCAAACATTTTTTGATGAACCAAAAGACTTCCTTTTGCTTGAGTTGCCACCACTAAAATAATAGACAACAAATCCGGAGTGAACCCCGGCCAAGGCGCATCAGAAATCGTTAAAATAGATCCGTCAATGAATTTCTGGATCTTATAATTTTCCTGAGCAGGAATATAAATATCGTCATTGCTTTGTTCAAGCTGAATTCCTAGTTTTCTAAATGTGTTTGGAATAACGCCAAGTTGGTTCCAGTTTACATTTTTAATGGTAATTTCAGATTTTGTCATAGCAGCAAGACCGATCCAAGATCCGATCTCAACCATGTCTGGAAGCATTGTATGTTCAGTTCCGTGAAGGTGGCTTACCCCTTCAATTGTTACTAAATTAGAACCAATCCCTGAAATATTGGCACCCATTCTGTTCAGCATTTTACAAAGTTGCTGAAGATAAGGCTCACACGCTGCGTTATAAATTCTTGTTTTACCTTTTGCCAAAGCTGCTGCCATTACGATATTGGCAGTCCCTGTTACAGAAGCTTCTTCCAATAAAATAAATTTACCGTTAAGTTCCTTAGCTTTTAATGAATAAAAGAATTCCTCTTCATCATAATGAAATTCTGCGCCAAGTTCTACAAGTCCTTGAAAGTGAGTGTCTAATCTTCTTCTTCCGATTTTGTCACCACCAGGAGTCGGCATATAAGCTTCACCGTATCTTGCCAACATAGGTCCCATTAGCATGATAGAACCACGAAGTTTTGCTCCGTCTTTTTTGAATTCGTTGGATTTTATATAATCGAAGTTTACTTTATCAGCCTTGAAAGTGTAATCACCATGTCCGTTTTTGGTTACTTTTACACCAAAATCTCCAAGAATTTCAATCAGTCTATTGACATCATGGATATCCGGAATGTTTTTAATTCTTACCTCTTCATCAGTTAATAAAACTGCACACAAAATTTGAAGAGCTTCATTCTTAGCTCCCTGTGGAGTAATTTCACCTTGCAGTCTTTTTCCTCCTCTTATTTGAAATGTTCCACTCATTTACTTTCTGTTATTGTTGTTAGTGTTGCTTCTGTTATTGTTATTATTGTTGTGCCTTCTTTTATTGGGCTGGTTTTGGTTTCTGTTATTATTACTGTTGCTTCTGTTATTGTTGTTTCGGTTGTTGTTGGTAGTATAGTAGATCTTACTCTTTTCAAGAGATTCTATATTGGTAAGATCCAACCTGTTATCCGAAAGCTCTTTCAAATGACGGAAAATCACATCATCAGTAACATGCTCTTTATTATAAACATTATAAGATTTCTTCATATTATTGGCAATTACCTCCTTCAAAGCTTCTTTTTCGTCGCCAGGTTCTAGTTCTATTGCTTTTTCTATTAATTGAAGAATACTTTTTCCGTAAAATTTAAAATCTCCCTGTAATTTAGGGTATTCCATTGTTTTTGGTTTCTCTGCCAATTGCTCTCTTGTAGGAAATGGATATGGTGAATCTACATCCAGATCATAATTAGCTAAAATAAAAAGATGATCCCAAAGTTTATGTTTATAATTGTCTTCATCACGAAGTTGTGGGTTTCTTTGACCCATAAAATCGATGATCGCCATCGCCATTTCGCTTCTTTCATCCCTGTCAGAAAGCTCTTTGCAACGCTCAACCAACTGTTGTATTATTCTGCCGTATTCGGGCATATGAAGCTGGGTTTTTTGGGTATTGTATTCCATAGTATGCAAATATATGGATTAATGGAAAAATTGTACCGAAAATCTTCAAAGTTTATGATTTTTTAATGAAGATCCAAATAATGTATTGATAGAGTTTATTATTTAATACAAAAATTATTTCACGTGAATAAGAATTTATTTCAATAAAAGTGTAATTTAGTTATTAGTTTAATAATTAAAACATTGTATATGAAAAAAACACATTTCTTACTTTCTTTTTTTGCATTAGGCTTTATTAATTCTTGTCAGAATAACGACGATATTGTTGATAAGAAGCCTGAACAATTAGAGATTAATAACAAAACAGTAAATGTTACCACTCACGATGGTAGACCTTTCAGTACCGGAAGTGCTAGTTCAGTAAATGGAAAATTTGTTTCGGATTCCGGCGGTGGAGTCTTAATGCAGGGATTTTATTGGGATGTTCCTGATGGCGGAAATTGGTGGAACACTGTAAAAACTAAAGTAACTGATTGGTCAAATGCAGGAATTGATGCAATTTGGCTTCCCCCAGCTTCAAAAGCTCAAAACGGAGCGTACTCAATGGGCTATGATCCAACAGATTATTATGATTTTGGAAATTTTAACCAAAATGGAAGCGTTGAAACCCGTTTCGGGTCAAGAATGGAACTGGAAGCATTAATTACAAAAGCACATACCGAAAATATGCAGGTTTATGCAGATATCGTAATTAATCATAACAGTGGCGGTCAATCTCAGGCAAATCCTTTTACAGGAACAAACACATGGACAGATTTTTCAGGTGTTGCATCAGGAAAATTTCCTAGAAGCTACAATGATTTCTACAAAAACTCTTACGGAAATAATGATAAGGAGCTTTTGGAGGCTTCCCGGATTTATGTCATGCAAACCCTTACGTTCAGGACTGGCTTTGGGGCAGAGATGATTCTGTCGCAAAATATTACAAAAACGTAATGAAATTTGATGGCTGGAGATTCGATTATGTTAAAGGTTTCGGTCCATGGGTTGTCAATACCTGGAATGCCAATGTTGGCGGATTTTCTGTCGGAGAATTATGGGATTCTAATGTGAATACTCTGGAATGGTGGGCAAATAATGCTAACAGTTCTGTTTTCGATTTTGCAGCCTATTATAAAATGGATGAAGCCTTCGATAACGGAAACCTAAATGCATTAAACGACGATATGATGTGGAAGAGAAACCCTTACAAAGCCGTAACCTTTGTTTCAAACCACGATACGGATATTATCAATAATAAAATGTTGGCTTATGCTTATATTTTAACTCATGAAGGCTATCCTACGATTTTCTATAGAGATTACGAAGAGTGGCTGAATAAAGAAAGATTAAATAACCTGATCTGGATCCACAACAACAAAGCAACCGGAAATACTTCAATTCTGTATACGGATAACGATGAATATATTGCCAGACGTAACGGTTACAACGGCAATCCAGGATTGGTTGTTTATATTAACAGTTCATCAAGCTGGCAGGAAAGATGGATCCAAACCAATTGGGCAAGTCAACAAATTAAAGACTTCACAGGAAGCTCAACTTGGTATCCAACGACACAAGGCGATAAGTGGGTGAAAATTCAATGCGCCCCGAACAGCTATTCTGTTTGGTCATTGAATCAATAAACACCAGCTAAAATATTTTCCCACAGATTACAAAACTTACAGAAAAATAATCTGTGGGATTAATAGAGATCATTTCAATTTTTTAGTATCATATATATAAGGTATAACAGAGTAATTAAACTCTGCTTTTTTGTTTCCCAGATATCATTGCGAGAAGCGAAGCGCCGAAGCAATCTCAACGCCTCCAACTCTCCAAACTCTCTAACCCTTTAACTCTCCAACTCAAAAATTTCAGGAGCTTCATCCGGCTTTCCGCTCTATCTTTTTGGTTACGTCCTGCGCTTCGCTTCGGCCGCCCCCAAAAAGGATGCCGCTTCAATCCGGGCTAGGGGATAAGGGCGTTCTTATTTCTGTTTCTCGTCATAGAATTTTCCCCAGACATTAATCGTTTATCAATCCACATCCTTTCTTCCATATTTCCTTTCCCCAATCCTAAAATTGATCTATAAAGCTATAGACTCATACTCTCCCACTCTCATCCTCTCCAACCCTCCCACGCTCAAACCCTAATTTTAAGATCTGTGCCAATCTGTGAAAATCTGTGGGAAATAAAAAAGCATCCTCAAGCATAGCCTCTCACGAATTCAAACCTGTTAGGTTTTCAAAACCTAACAGGTTTATTTGAACATTTTCTATAGCACACCTTATATATAGTATACCTATTATATAAAAAGGAAATCCTTTCAAGTCCCATTAAAAGCTCCAAAACCCATCCGAACGCGCATTCCCAGACCTTTCAAAAATATAATCGAATCCTGTGGATAACTACGGCTTAATCTATAAATGAAACTATATCAATAAATTAGATTGAGAACTTCTCCACAATACGAGTTTTATATGAACATTATGTTAAATGTATTTGGAATGATGGGTAAAAAGGTGCTACTTTTGCGGCACTGAAAAACGCGAGTTAATTGGTAGCGCAGAAGGAGGTAATAGAGTATAAAGACTACGGACAAAACAAAAAATAAACTTTAGATTTTTAGTAAATAAAAGTTGTGAGTTTTAAAAAGATTTGTATCTTTGCAGTCCGGTAAAACGGGAGCAGAGGAGTAGAAGATTGGGATATGAAAGAGGAGATTTAGGGTTAGTTAAAAAACTTTAAATTAAGTCAAAAATATTTTGGTCAATTAGAAATAAATAATTACTTTTGCACACGCAAATCTATACTGAAAACGACAGAAAATTAGGTATAGTAAAAAGCGGAAGATACAAGAAGATCATTGAAAAATAGATATAACAACCAAGTAAGGAAAAGACTAGAACGTTAATAACTTTGAGTGAGTCAGACAAACATACAATGGAGAGTTTGATCCTGGCTCAGGATGAACGCTAGCGGGAGGCCTAACACATGCAAGCCGAGCGGTAGAGATCTTTCGGGATCTTGAGAGCGGCGTACGGGTGCGGAACACGTGTGCAACCTGCCTTTATCTGGGGGATAGCCTTTCGAAAGGAAGATTAATACCCCATAACATATTTGATGGCATCATTAAATATTGAAAACTCCGGTGGATAGAGATGGGCACGCGCAAGATTAGATAGTTGGTGAGGTAACGGCTCACCAAGTCAGTGATCTTTAGGGGGCCTGAGAGGGTGATCCCCCACACTGGTACTGAGACACGGACCAGACTCCTACGGGAGGCAGCAGTGAGGAATATTGGACAATGGGTTAGCGCCTGATCCAGCCATCCCGCGTGAAGGACGACGGCCCTATGGGTTGTAAACTTCTTTTATACTGGGATAAACCTACTTACGTGTAAGTAGCTGAAGGTACAGTATGAATAAGCACCGGCTAACTCCGTGCCAGCAGCCGCGGTAATACGGAGGGTGCAAGCGTTATCCGGATTTATTGGGTTTAAAGGGTCCGTAGGCGGGCTCGTAAGTCAGTGGTGAAATCTCATAGCTTAACTATGAAACTGCCATTGATACTGCGAGCCTTGAGTAAGGTAGAGGTAGCTGGAATAAGTAGTGTAGCGGTGAAATGCATAGATATTACTTAGAACACCAATTGCGAAGGCAGGTTACCATGTCTTAACTGACGCTGATGGACGAAAGCGTGGGGAGCGAACAGGATTAGATACCCTGGTAGTCCACGCCGTAAACGATGCTAACTCGTTTTTGGGCTTTAGGGTTCAGAGACTAAGCGAAAGTGATAAGTTAGCCACCTGGGGAGTACGTTCGCAAGAATGAAACTCAAAGGAATTGACGGGGGCCCGCACAAGCGGTGGATTATGTGGTTTAATTCGATGATACGCGAGGAACCTTACCAAGGCTTAAATGGGAATTGACAGGTTTAGAAATAGACTTTTCTTCGGACAATTTTCAAGGTGCTGCATGGTTGTCGTCAGCTCGTGCCGTGAGGTGTTAGGTTAAGTCCTGCAACGAGCGCAACCCCTGTCACTAGTTGCTAGCATTAAGTTGAGGACTCTAGTGAGACTGCCTACGCAAGTAGAGAGGAAGGTGGGGATGACGTCAAATCATCACGGCCCTTACGCCTTGGGCCACACACGTAATACAATGGCCGGTACAGAGGGCAGCTACACAGCGATGTGATGCAAATCTCGAAAGCCGGTCTCAGTTCGGATTGGAGTCTGCAACTCGACTCTATGAAGCTGGAATCGCTAGTAATCGCGCATCAGCCATGGCGCGGTGAATACGTTCCCGGGCCTTGTACACACCGCCCGTCAAGCCATGGAAGTCTGGGGTACCTGAAGTCGGTGACCGTAACAGGAGCTGCCTAGGGTAAAACAGGTAACTAGGGCTAAGTCGTAACAAGGTAGCCGTACCGGAAGGTGCGGCTGGAACATCTCATTTTAGAGCGTCTTTAGACGTTAAACAAAATACAAAGTACTTAAATGTACAAATTGTACTTACTTAAAGAACGTTTTAGTTTTTTACTCGGTTGATTTATATTAAAAAAATACAAAACCCACTAGAAATTAGTATCAGGGAGGAGAGATTTTAGTAAAAGAAGTTAGAGGTTAGATATTAGAGGTTAGTTTTCAAACTAACAACTAAAAACCGACAACCGACAACTAAAATTAATGAAGTCTCGTAGCTCAGCTGGTTAGAGCGCTACACTGATAATGTAGAGGTCGGCAGTTCGAGCCTGCCCGAGACTACTAATTAAAGCGGTAAGCAATAAGCTTTAAGCAGTAGGCATTTTGCCTAGAGCTTGTAGCCTATAGCCTACAGCACCTAGAGGGGGAATTAGCTCAGCTGGCTAGAGCGCCTGCCTTGCACGCAGGAGGTCAAGGGTTCGACTCCCTTATTCTCCACAGTTTTGTGAGTTTGATTTAAAAGTAAGATGGATAGAGCCAAAACAAATATTCATTTATCAGACGAGCAGAAAGAATTTAAAGATCATTGACATTAACGGTAAAAATATCACAAAGAGAAAACCGAGCACTTGCGAGTGCTTGAGTAATTAATAAAATAGGAAAGAAATCGTTAAGGGCGTATGGCGGATGCCTAGGCTTTCAGAGGCGAAGAAGGACGCGGTAAGCTGCGAAAAGCTGCGGGGATCGGCACACACGAATTGATCCGCAGATGTCCGAATGGGGCAACCCGGCATGTTGAAGACATGTCACTCCAATTTATTGGAGAGCAAACCCGGAGAACTGAAACATCTAAGTACCCGGAGGAAAAGAAATCGAAGAGATTCCGTAAGTAGTGGCGAGCGAACGCGGATTAGCCCAAAAGTCTTTATATATTTAAAAGAATGTTCTGGAA